>NZ_MCHF01000001.1:0-1484 GCF_001707455.1 Dehalobacter sp. TeCB1
CAGTACTTCAATCAATTTCTTTACTCCCAGTATGTTTATTACTCTTTTAATATTATAAGACAGCATTATCAAACTGATTTCAACTTCTACTTTTTCAAAGCCTTTCATCAGCAAATATGCTGCATTCATTGTCCGTTTTATTGTTCCAAATGGATGTTCAGATAAACATCTTCTCAAGAAATACTTTTCTGCATTTTCCTTTAATCGTTTTTGCATTTCTTCTAATATTTCTTCATGTTCCCATCTCTGAATTTCTCTTCCGGTCTTATTTTCTGTGCACTGACTTCTGATTTTGCAATATTTACAACCTTTTGTGTAATAGCTCCTTATTATCTTACCGTTTTTATTTGTTTGTTTTCTGTATGTTAGTTCTTGCTTCCCTGGACATATGTATATGTCTTTTTCTTTTATGTACTCAAATTTCTCGAGCTTATAGCCTTTTCCGCCACTTACTTCTGGCTTGGATACGTAGGGAACCATTCCATTATCTATACAGGCTTTGATTTCAGTTGACTTGTAATATCCTTTGTCTGCTAAAACATCTATGTTTTCAGTTTGCAGTATGTCCTGCGCTTTTAATGCCATGATAGACAGTTGATTTATGTCGCTTACTTCATTTGTTACTTTATAGTCTAATATCAGTTTGTTTCTCTCATCTACTATCGTTTGTATATTGTAGCAGACTTCCATTTTACGGTTGTTCATCATTAGTCTACTGTTTGGATCTGTGCTTGATATTTGGGTTTCTCCCGTTTCTTCCATCTTAGCCTTTAGGGTTTCATATTTTTCTTTGCGTTTTTTAATTGTCTCAATTCTCTCTTGCAGCTCTTCTTTCGTTATCGTTTTTGTGTCTTCTTCATTCTTATCATTTTCTTCAATTTCCTTCAGGTATTCGTTTATCTGCTTCTCAATTTCTTTTATCCTTGCAACAGCTTTTTCTTTTACAACGTTTTGTTTTTTTGAGTTTACTGCTTTAAATTTACTTCCATCTACCGATACTATTTCTCCCCCAAACATTGATAGTTTCTTACAGAGCAGCGTGAATTCTTTAAATACTTTTGGAATTTCTTCTTTGTTGTCTTTCCTGAAGTTTGCTATCGTTTTGTGATCCGGCCTTAGACTCTTTAGAAGCCACATTACCTCTAGATTTCTATGACATTCCTTTTCAAGCTTTCTACTCGATCTTATGGCATTGATGTACCCATACAGGTATAGTTTGAGCAGATCCTTTGGGTTATATGGAGGGCGCCCCGTTTCACTTGTTTTGGAATACTTAAATTCTGTTTCTATATTATCTACAAATGCATCAATAAACTGAACCTCATTGTCCTCTGTTATATAATCATCTATGCTTTCCGGAAATAGTGTAATTTGTTCGCGGTTTATTCCGTTTTTATATGGCATAATTATTCCCCTTATGATTCGGTTTCCTTACTTAATTATACCATATTTATCCATTATTCTCTACGTTTTTACACAGCCTG
>NZ_MCHF01000002.1:0-187302 GCF_001707455.1 Dehalobacter sp. TeCB1
ACTGGTATTATTGGGTTTGTGGTTATTCTCATTATACCAGATTTGGTGGTTTCCTTGTTGTATTTAACCATACTTTCAAAGACTTTCAAGGTTTCAACCTACCCGACAGGGTGGGAAAGTTGAGTTAGTAATATAAAAAATACTGCGGCAAGAGCGGTTACAATTTGGCAGCTTACTTTATTGATTTTATTTTCTTTATCTAACGGGAAAATCGAGAAGAAATAAATTAAAGCCACTGCGGTTAGCAAAAAAGTTATGTACTCCAATTCTTTACCTAGAAACAAACCACGGCTGGAAGCTTGAGCCAGAAGTATTGCTAAACCAAGGAAATAATTTAACCAAAATAAAGCGCGGGCCTGTACTAAAGATGGACGTTTCAACCAGGCTATAAATCCCAGGAACCAGAAAATGAACCCAAGTAAGAAATATGGAAGTATAGCTAACATCCTTTGTAAAGCAGGTGGATTTTCTATAGTAATAGTCTGTTCTGTTGTATTTTCTTTAGCAGAAAAACTAATACTGTTAGCTCCTTCGGCCCGCCCCCATTTTCTTAAGATATGATAATTTCCTGCATCCTCCGAATTGATTTTGAAGATCTGATCACCGAACCGGATACCCGATTTATACCCTTCTCCGTTCTGATTGGCAGTAACCACATACCAGTGACCGTCAGAGTTATTAATATCTAAACCAATAAAAGGGCGCTGTGAACAGGAAAAGAAGTAGACTATCCCTATAAAAATAAATATTGCACTGGCTAAATAATAAACTTTTTTTTTATAAATCTTTCCAAATAAAATATTCATATTCACGAAACACTTCCCTTATTATGTATACTACCAGGCATTTCTTTACGGTCGTGCCTGGCAGTATAGTCTATGTTTATATGAAAGACAATTTGATTTAAGCTGAAAGTGATAAGTTTAAATTTTACATCCAACTCTCCATTGGAGATGCAGTGATAAGAGCAGCGCCTCCAGAAACTCTGTAACCGGATAAAACTTTTTGTACAGCAGTGAACTCATTTGACTTAACCTTGTTACCTTGTTGGCTGTTTTGTGCCAACAACATCTTGGGATTTCTAACACAATCATGAACCAAATTAGCAATACTCTCGTAGTTCATCGAGAAAACCCCCTTTTTAAACACAAGTCATCTGCGGTGTTCTTTGTTAAGATAGTTTGACATGGGAAACTTCCAGCTTAACCAATTTTATGTAAATTTCGCCACAAAATGTATATTTCCTCCTAAAACATGTTATATATTTGAAAAAATGGATGAATTGCGAAATGCCTATAGAGAGGCGTTATTTTCTGGCTCCCTAAATAAAAAAGCAAGTTTGGCGGACTTATTTTCAATGTCCTTATTTACAAGTAAAGCTAATGCAGAAAAAGAAAGGTATACAATAACTTTTGTTTGACAGCCAAAGAATCTATACGGTATAATGAACAAAACTCAAAAGTACCTTTTGGGAGAATGAAAATGCTTAACGGTAAGAGAATGCTAGAACAAATCAATAGCTTTACGTTTAGAAGCTTTAGCCAGTGCTATTATTACTTTTATTTTAGCACCGGTTATTTTTGGTTGTTCTACAATCGAATACTTTCTCTCTTCACTAATGAGCATCCGGAAAAATGCCTTGCGGCCTGATCCCGGTCGAGAGGAACCCGAATACGAATTGCGATACCGTTAAAGAAGGCTCATTAGAAATAATGAGCCTTCTGTTTTTATTCAAGCTTGCGTAGTATCATGTAAGTAAGTAGGACAGTTTAGGAGGTAGGGAAAATGATTATTGTAATGAGGCCAAAGACGCCACCAGAGGAGATCACGAAAATGAAACAGAAGATATTGGACCTGGGATGTGAGGTTCATGAGTCTTTAGGCGTGAACTACCATATTCTTGGATTGATCGGGAATACCAGCAGCATTGACCCGGACACGCTGCATGCAAATGATTATGTTGAAAAAGTCATTCATGTTCAGGAGCCTTTTAAAAAGGTTAACCGTTTATTCCACCCGGAAGATACGGTCATCAGTGTCGGGGACAGAAAAATCGGCGGCGACACCTTTGCTGTGATTGCCGGACCATGTTCGGTAGAAAGTGAAACGCAAATCGTCGGCATTGCCGAAGCGGTCAAAAAATCCGGGGCTGCTTTTTTAAGAGGTGGCGCTTTTAAGCCGCGTTCCTCACCGTACAGCTTTCAGGGTTTAAGAGAAGATGGTCTGGAACTTCTGAAAATAGCCAGAACCAAGACAGGACTGCCGATTGTATCGGAGTTAATGTCAACCGAATATCTGGAGAGATTCGTTGAAGACGTGGATATTATTCAGATCGGCGCCCGCAATATGCAGAACTTTGAACTCTTAAAAGAAGTCGGAAAAATCCAAAAACCGGTGATCCTAAAAAGAGGGTTATCCTCGACGATTGAGGAATTATTACTCGCTGCGGAGTATATTCTGGCGCATGGCAACGAGAATGTTATTTTCTGTGAAAGAGGCATCCGTACTTTTGAAAATTACACCCGGAATACGCTTGACCTGACTGCTGTGCCGGTGATCAAGAAACTGAGTCACCTTCCGGTCATTGTTGATCCAAGCCACGCGGCAGGGCTCTGGTGGCTTGTCGAACCGATGGCTAAAGCAGCGATGGTCGTAGGTGCCGACGGTGTCATGATCGAAGTGCACAACGACCCGGCCAATGCCAAATGCGACGGGCAGCAGTCTATTAAACCGGAGAAATTTCAGGCTTTAATGGACTCGCTGAGACAGCTGGCGGTTATACAGAACAAGATTATTTAATTAATGAGATGATCCCTGGAGGTGGATTTCTTGGAAGAACCGGACTTTGGTAGCATGGAAATTACGGTGGTAGGTCTGGGACTTATTGGCGGATCATTCGCCATGGCTTTGAATAAACTAAAACCAAAGAGAATCTGGGCAGTCGATGTTAACAGCAGCGTACTGGAACAGGTAGAAAAAACGGGTGTGATCAGCAAAGGATTCACGGAGGCAAGCATTCCGCTGCAAAGCTCGGATATTGTTGTGATCTGCATCTATCCGGAGCTTGCCGTTCAGTTTGTGAAAGACAATCTGGCCTATTTTAAAAACGGTGCCCTGATTACAGATACGGCAGGACTCAAAGAACAAGTCGTTCAGGAGATTAGTTCAGTCTTAAGGGAAGATTTGAGCTTCGTCGGGGGACATCCGCTGGCTGGCAAAGAATCCAGCGGATTTGCCTATGCTTCTGAAGAGATTTTCCGGGGGGCCAACTATCTGATTACCCCAATCGACGGGACGAAGAATGAAAGCTTGAGACTGGTGGAAAGGTTGATTCTTGGTCTCGGCTGCAGACAGCCAATCCGAATGGAACCGCATAAACATGACGAAATAATTGCGCTGACAAGCCAGCTTCCTCATGTCATTGCGGCCGCCCTGATGAACAGTTCCGGCTCCGAGGATACCGGCAGCTTTGTCGGAGGCAGCTTCCGCGATGCAACACGGGTGGCGAGAATGAATGCCGAGCTCTGGAGTGAACTTTTACTTGAGAATAAAGACAATATTTTAGAACAGATTGACGTGTTCACCGAAAACGTTCGGCTGATCAGGACAGCGATCGCGGAAAAAGACCAGAATTCGCTGAAAGAAATGCTTGAGAATGCCGGCCGGGGCAGAGAAAAGTTTTAAGGAGAGATTTTCTTGACGTGCTTACGCTTGCAACCTTCAACCTTAACAGGGGAGATCAGGATACCTCCTTCTAAAAGCATCAGTCACCGGGCAGTGATATGCGCCGCGCTGGCTGAAGGAATCAGCAGCATTGACAATCTTGTCTTCTCTGAAGATATTTCTGCAACCTTGGACGGGCTGGTGTCTCTGGGTACAACCGTCGGAGAAGTCTCGGTGAACCCTGGTGAACCAGGCGCGCTTTGGCTGGAAGGGAACCCGAAGCTTCAAATCGCGCAGGAAACAATCAACTGCCGGGAATCCGGATCTACGCTGAGATTTCTGATACCGCTGGCCACACTGACAGGAGGCCCGGTGACCTTTACCGGTGCCGGCAAGCTGGTGGAGCGCCCGCTGGACGCATATTATGAGCTGTTCCAACTGCACGGAATCGAATATCAGACCCGGAACGGTTATTTGCCCTTGACGATCAAAGGGAGGTTTTCACCGGGTGAGTATAAACTGAAAGGCAATGTCAGTTCTCAATTTATTACAGGACTTATGTTTTTACTGCCGCTCTTGGACGGAGATTCCAGAATTGTCATTACAACGGAACTGGAATCCCGCGGTTATGTTGACCTGACCATCGATGCGCTGGAAAAGTCGGGAATAACCGTACAAAACAACGCATACCGGGAATTTTTTATTCCAGGAAAGCAGCGGTATAAGGCAATTAATTGCCGCATTGAAGGAGACTACTCCCAGGCCGCGTTCTGGCTGGTGGCAGGGACACTGGGGTCCGGTCTGAAATGTCTAGATATCAACGCTCAATCCTTGCAGGGGGATAGGATGATCCTCGATATTATGTTGGCGATGGGTGCCCGAATTGTTTGGACGGATGATAGTTTGGGAGTCCTGAGCGCCCAGACTGTGGGAACAGTGATCGATGCCGGGCAGTGTCCGGATCTGGTCCCTGTACTTGCAGTCCTGGCTTCTTTAAGCAAAGGAACAACCAGAATCATTAATGCCGGAAGACTCCGGATCAAAGAATCGGACAGACTCAAAGCAACGGCATCAGAGCTGAACAAACTTGGGGCCAGGATTCAGGAGCTGCAGGAAGGGCTCCTCATCGAAGGGGTAGAAACCCTGCATGGCGGAACCGTCGACAGTTGGAACGATCACCGGATCGCGATGGCCATGGCTGTGGCCTCCATCAGGTGTACAGAACCTGTGTTTCTAACCGGAGCCGAAGCCGTAAAAAAATCATATCCGCATTTCTGGCAGGATTTTTGCAAATTGGGAGGTAGAGCTGATGAGTGGAACATGGGGTGAATACCTTAAACTATCGTTGTTTGGGGAATCACACGGAAAATGCATCGGGATCGTACTTGATGGTCTACCGGCGGGACTAAAGCTTGATTTGCCCTTCATCGGCCGGGAACTGGCCAGAAGGGCACCAGGGAAGAATCCGCTTTCAACCCCGCGAAAGGAAAAAGACGAATTTGAAATCCTGAGTGGTTTCTTTAAAGGAACTACGACTGGAGCCCCACTCTGCTGTGTGATCTGGAATAAAGACCAGCACTCCGGGGATTATTCCGAATTGAAAGACACGGTGCGGCCCGGCCATGCGGATTATACCGCGATGGTAAAACACAGAGGCTTCAACGACTACCGGGGCGGAGGGCATTTTTCAGGCAGACTTACAGCGCCGCTGGTATTGGCTGGCGCGATTGCCAAGCAAGTCCTGGAGAAGAAGGGTATTATGATCGGCAGCCATATTTTAAATATTGGCGGTATAAGAGAGGATCATTTTGATAGCCTCCGAATTGATTCAGGGTTGCTTTGGAAACTGACAGAGCAGGAATTCCCGATTCTATCGGAAGAAGCGGGTATTCGGATGAAACAGGAGATTCTCCAGGCCAAAGCTAAAGAGGACTCTGTCGGCGGTGTGATTGAAACTGCCGTAGTCGGTTTGCCCGCCGGTTTGGGGTCACCATTCTTTGACTCAGCTGAAAGTAAAATTGCCCATCTGCTGTTTGCTGTTCCGGCGGTGAAGGGAGTCGAATTCGGTACTGGGTTTGCAATTACGCAGATGAAAGGATCCGAAGCCAATGATCCGTATGCTCTCGCAGATGATAAAGTAGTGACGCTTTCCAATCACAATGGCGGAATTCTTGGAGGGATCACGAATGGAATGCCTTTGCTATTCCGGGCTGCCGTGAAACCGACACCTTCGATTGGCAAAGTGCAGCAGACGGTGAATATGGCCTCCAGGGAAGAGACGCAAATTACGGTTCAGGGGAGACACGACCCTTGCATCGTCCCCCGGGCGGTTCCTGTGGTAGAAAGCGCCGCTGCACTGGCCTTATTGGACTTGATGATAGAAAAGGATGGGGTAACGTGGATGAACTAGAAAATCGGAGACTGCAGGACCTCAGGTCTAAGATAGATGAAATCGATACCGAGCTGCTTCGCCTTTTTGAAGCAAGAATGGAGACCGTCATTGAGGTAGCCGAATATAAGATTTTGAACAGCATCAATATTTTGGATGAATCCAGGGAGAATAAAGTCCTGCAAAAAATTGAGCAGGTCAAAAACAAGGATCTGGCTAAGACAGCAGAAGAATTCCTCAAAGCCGTCATGAGTATTAGCAAAGGTGTTCAGGCCGAACGCTTTTTCAGGCCAGAAACAGGTTCCTGGCAGGTCATTCCGGAAATTGAAGAGGAGTCGAAAATTGAAGAACCGGGAAAATGTGTTTCCGGAAATGTGATCGGGTTTCAAGGAATTCCGGGTTCCTATAGTGAGCAGGCGCTTAAGGAATATTTCGGGGAAGGCAAGAATACCAAGAATTATGTGAACTTTGAAGATGTGTTTCAGGCGTTGGCTGCAGAAGAGATTGATTACGGGGTTCTTCCGCTGGAGAATTCTTTTACCGGCGGTATTGCCGACGTCTACGACCTGCTTTGCCGGTTCGGCTTTTATATCGTTGGTGAAAAATGTATCCAGATCGATCATAACCTGTTGGCGGTTAAAGGAACAAAACTCGAAGATATCAGGGAAGTATGCTCCCATACCCAGGGTTTTCAGCAGTCCAGTAATTTTTTAAGAAAACATCCCGAATGGAGCCAGGCGACCTGCAGCAATACCGCGGTAAGTGCCAAGAAAGTCGCCGATGCAGGTTCGAAAGCCCTGGCATCCATTGCAAGCAGGCGAGCGGCAGAGCTCTATGGTCTGGACATTCTGGCTGAAAAAATCAATAATAACCCGGCGAACTTTACCCGGTTTATCATTATCGGCAGAAAACCTGAGCTTAGAAGTGCGTGTAACAAGATCAGTCTCGTTGTCGCCATTTCCCATGAACCCGGTTCATTGTACAGGGTTCTCAGTCATTTTGCCCGCAATGGGCTGAATATGATGAAGATTGAATCTCGTCCGATGACGGATAAGACCTGGGAATATCTCTTCTATATTGATTTCGAGGGTAATCTGAATAATCGTGTGGTCAAGAAAGCCGTTGAGGGGATCGAGAAAGAAAGCGCTTACTTCCAGATGCTCGGAAACTATCCGTTGGATAAACAAGACAGGTAAAAATAATAAAATAAATAATAAAACTGAATATCAAGTTGTTTCAGGGATCCATTAATTCTTAATTACCCCAGACTAACCCGATAAGTCGATCACCGGAGTAAACTCGATATTCAGTTAATAAAACAGAGAAATCAGATCGGAGGCGAAACGATGATCGTCGGACATGTGAACGAATTGGCAGGGGTCCCTATGCAGGGAGCAGGAATACAGGGTGCCATCAAAAAAGTACTGGTATCTCCCAAAGAAGGCTGGGAGGGCTGGACGATGCGGCTCTTTACGCTTGAACCAGGGGGCTTTACACCCAGACATACGCATGATTGGCCCCATATTAATTATATTGCTTCAGGCGAAGGTACACTGCATTTAGACGGTCATGATTATGCCCTGAAGGAAGGCGCGTATGCCTATGTTCCCGGAGGTGCGCTCCATCAATTTCAGAATGACTCCGGGAAAGAATTTTCATTCCTATGCATTGTACCCGAAGAAGGAGATAAGTAACCTTTATCTTTGCCTTGGATACTATCAATTGAGAATGTCAAGATCGCTTCATTTTTCAATTTGTTTGAATAAAGATTTAGGGGCTGCCAGAATAAGTGGCAGCCTCTTTCAATACGTTCTTTTGGTATGTTTCTTTGTTCAAATAATTGTTACCTTACCCGGACGCCGGGTTCGATGCCCCACGGTCCTCGAAGCCGAACAGTTTGGCAGGAATTGATTCCACCAAAGGTAAAGCCTGCTGATATTAGAAAAAGCTGAGATGTCCCGCTTCTCTTAGGCGCTTCTACCTGTGTAGTAACTCATAACGTTTTGAACAAAATTTCTTGTTTCGGCAGGCATTTTCACAAGATCCTCCAGCCCCTGGACGCCTCTGGCCCGGATTGTTCCTGATCCAGCATTATAGGCAGCCAGAGCCATCTCCGTAGATCCGTAACGGTCGATCAGCTGCCGTAAATAACGCGTTCCACCGTCAACATTCTGTTCAATATTAAAGGGGTCGGTTACGCCCAGCCCTGAGGCTGTTGCCGGCATCATCTGCATGAGCCCGATTGCGCCTGCTGAAGAGACCGCGTTCGGGTTAAAGGATGATTCCTGACGAATGACGGCTGAGATCAAAGATTTTTCCACACCGTATTTTTCCGAAGCTCCCGTAATCGCAGCTTTAATTGAAGCATCAATCGAAGACGCGTCGAAAGAGCTGTCTGTATTATTCGTGTTGTTCATGTTATTCATGTTGTAAGCACTGTAAGCACTGTTGTATATCTGCCCGGATGAGGGCATGTTATTTGTTCCTAGGAAGTCCCCGGTTCTGGTCAGGCTTTCGGTTCCGTCTCCTGTGTTGAGCAGTGAATTCTGCAGATTGATAAGGTTATAGAGATAGAGCATTTGCATCTGGTCAGACGTGTTGGAAGGATCCGTTTGATCCATCTGACTTGACAGATCCGATGTGACATTGCTGTCTTGCTGCATGGTCTCCAACAGCATTTTATAAACCATCTGAAAAGCTTCGGAGTTTTCAGAAGTGCCTTCCAGGGCCTGGACCATATTTTGAAGCTGCAGCTGCAGCAGTTCATTTTGAGCATCAATTTTCATACGATCACCCCGGTAAGCTTGTTTTTAGAAAGATGGAAACGTACTGTTTGTCTTAACTATTATTATGCGATGAACAGACGCTGAAAGCAAGCATGGGATTGTCTTTATTTACCTGCACAATTTCCCGCGGACTTGTTTTATAATAGATGAGTACTTATACAATACAACTGCAGCAGGTGGGATAATAAAGGTGAAACCTCTTTTTGAAAGATCGACAACCCTATTTGAGAAAGTTTTCTTAACTTTGGTTATATTGAGTTTGATAGCATTCTTAGTTGGCTGCAATGTGGATCTGGACATCCTTGTCTATGCGGGATTCGGCGCGTATGTAATCCTTGGCTTCTTTGCTTTTATGCAGCCGAAAAAAATGATGGAAGTACTGAAAAAAGAAAATGAAGATTTTTTAGTCAGAAATCAAAAAAGAATCCCGCTAATTAAAACAGGATTCAGATTTGGTGGATTCACACTGGCCGTTCTTGGGATAGCGCTCGGCTACATTTTCACTGTTTATTATTAGTCTTAGTCTTGCCTGTGGGCCTTGTAGGGATTTCCTTACAATTTTGTACGAAATTAAGATTTGAACCCGGTTTCAAACGCTCTGATCAGGGCGTAAGCTGTATCAGCGCGGGTCATAGGCTGAAGCGGATAAAATTTGTTGTTGTCCGCTTTCAGAATGCCGAGACCCGTGGCGAGTGAAGCGTATCCGCGCTCTTCAACCGGGACATCATCGAAGGAAGTCTGGAACATTGGGTTCAGCGCGGCAATCTTTTCGAGCCCGAGGAAGCGGACGATGATTTGGCTGCACAGTTCTTTGGTAACGATTTGGGACGGGGCCAGGTTATCCTGAATCCATCCTTCTTCTTTAGCTTTTTTTATGACATCGGTATCGGGAAGATTGTTCTCCGAGCCGTTTTTTATTGTGTAAAGAGCCCGCAGGAAGGCACTGGCAGTGATATTTTCGGTCGGCCGGAACTGGCTTCCGTATTCACCGAATAATCCAGCCATCCCCAGCACGGTGATTTCTTTTTCCGCAGTGTTTCCGGCAATATCTGTGAAGATATGAGTCTGAGGCTGATCTTTTAAGGAATTTCCCTGGAAATCCAAAAATGATCCGGTTCTGGCATCTATCAGGCCGGAGGTTTGACTGCTTTCTGAGGAGGGCTGATAGACAAGCCGGACTTCCTTGGCTTCTCCTTGATCGTACAACAGAACATAGGTCAATTGCATAGGTCTAGCCTGGAAGAGTATTTCCTGGACTTTGGCTGGAGACATTGCTTCCGACAATTGCGGGAAATCGAGATTCCACCAATTCAGATAATAAGAAGTGATTTTCTTCGTCTGCAAGTCAACAGTAATGCTGATGTTATTGGAAGGGAACAGAATGCCGTTGACGATCCGTTCATAGTTGAACGTGATGCTGGTGAATTCTGCTGATTTGACGAAATCAGCTGTGTTGTCCGTATTGAGTTTAACCTGCTGAGATTTGGCCGGCTGGATTTTTCTGATAAAATCCAGCGCAATGGTCTGGGCCTGTTCGCTTGTAATCGCATTCAGGCTTCCGTCGGTGTTTGCGGAAGAGGAGTAAACAGAGAAAGAGATTAATTCGCCGCTGGCTGCATTGACCCTGGAATTAATCGTTTGGGCTCCGGACCCGCTTGGGGTTCCCCATTCAAAGGACCATACCTTTCCGCCGCGTAGACTGTAGTCCTGGTAAAGATTGATGCTTTTCAACGTAACGTTCGAAGGGATTTCTACCCACTGCTTGACGGCCTCAATCGCTTTTTCCCTGGTTAAAAGCTTCGCATTTTCGGCGATTTCCTTTTGTTCCTGCGGCGTTAAAGGAACGGATTTGGCTGCGCTTTCAGCCGAGCCAAGTCCACCCAGCGCCCGGTCATTCGTAAACAGCCATTGACCGGAGTTCAGGACCAAGGGTTTTCCGGTGAATGCATCGATTGTTCCACCGTTTTTCAGGGTATAAACCAGCTGGACTTTCTCACTATTTTGTGCTGTGGTCAATGGCTTATAAGCCGGTGCCAGAAAGTATTGCAGTTCCAAAAGTTTAGCGGTATTAAAGTATTCAGTTGCTTGCCCGGCATTGATGATATTATTCACTTCAGGGATCTTAAAATCATTCCAGATGATGTTATAAGCAGTGACCTTGCCGCTCGAAGCACTCACCTGTACACTGACCAGGTTGCCCTGAAACGGGATGCCGTTTTCAAACCGCTGCCAATTGTAGCTGTAAATGGTCTCGCCATAGAGATTGATCGGAACAATCGCCTTATTCTCGAGGAATTTCAATTTGGCATATTTCGTCCCGGTTAATTTTTGGACAGTAGCTTCCGCGACTTGTCTGGCCTGTTCCGGGGTTATCCGCGGAAGTGTATAGGCCTGATTGCCCTGGACAGACTGCCAGGAATATATGGACAGAATTTCTCCGCTGACAGCGTCGACCTGGGCTGAAAAATTACCGCCGGAGCTGCCGGAAGTGTTCCAGTCCAGCGACCAAACCTGACGGGACTGATAATTGCTGAAGCTTGAAGTGAACTCGGTCAGCTCTTTAGAAATTTCAAAATTTTGTTTGACAATCTGCAGGGCTTGTTCCAGGGAGATTTTTGTTTCCGCCGAACCTGTCTGAGGCGTTACGGTATCAGCGCCCAAAAGCGGTACCGGCAGCTGGAAGATCAAAACAAAAACCAGAGGAAGTATTAACCAGCGATGACGTTTCATTTTTCCAACCATCCTTTCACAACATTTTGATCTGTATGCGTTTTCTTGCTAAAATAGACTGTAATAAGGCAGCGATTATGACGCAGCCGAAAGAAAATATTTCCTGTTTTTCCGCAAACTGATTAATCAAAAATTTTAGAGATCACCAATGCCAAGAAACCAATGCCAAGAAAGTGGAAACTAGAAAGGAATCGGATTCAAGGCGGTTGAAATGCTGGAGGCTAAAAAGAAAAGTAAATAACAGATAGCTAATGATTAGCTGTCAAATATGAAAAATTGAGAATAGGAGTAAGAAATGGAACCATATTTGATCTCGACAAAAGAAATCCAGGTAAGTTATGCCGATACCGATATGATGGGCGTAATCTACCACGCCAATTATCTGAAATGGTTTGAACTCGGAAGATGCCAGCTGGTCGAAGATGCCGGATATCATTATCTGGATATGGAAGAAGCCGGGTATTATGCTCCGGTCTATCAAGTCGAAGTAACCTATAAAAAAGCGGTACACTACGGTGATCGTGTGTTCGTGAAAACCTGGGTCGAAGAAAATCAGGGTTTATGGACGGTATACGGCTACAAGGTTGTTAATGACAGCGGTGAAGTCTGCGCCGAAGGACACACGAAACATATTCTGGTCCGGAAAGACAATTTTAAGCCTGTCCAATTCAAAAAAGCATTTCCTGAATGGTTCCGCCGCTACGAAGAAATCAAGAAAAAATAGACACAAAACATATTGCTTATTTTTTGTTTGGTATTATCAATTTTGTTCCAATGCGTCGTAACGGAGGTTACCGATTTTTCCATGATCATTGCGCTATAGTAGAGATATCAAAATGACGAAGATCAAGGAAAAGGTGATAAATATGATCAGAAAGATTATAGAAATCGATCAGGAAAAATGCAACGGCTGCGGGTTATGTGTAAACGCCTGTCATGAAGGTGCGCTGCAGCTGATTAATGGCAAAGCCATTTTGGTCAGTGATGCATATTGTGACGGGCTTGGTGACTGCCTGCCGGGATGTCCGACAGGTGCAATTCAGATTATCGAAAGAGAAGCCACAGGCTATAACGAAGAGCTGGTCAAAGCCAAGCTCGCCCAGAAAAAAGAAAAACCGGGTTGCTCTTGCCCGGGCACCATAGCCGCAATGATCAAAAAAACGCCTGCAGGGGAAAAACAGGATTCCGGAGATATCGGGGCTGAACGCCCGTCGGAACTCAGGCAATGGCCGATTCAACTGAATTTGATTAACCCGCAGGCTTCTTACCTGCAAAATGCTGATCTGCTGGTTGCGGCAGACTGTACTGCCTATGCCTATGCTTCTTTCCATGAGAAGTTCATGAAGGACAGAATCACGCTGATCGGCTGTCCCAAACTCGATGACAATGATTATTACACGGAAAAGATCGCGGAGATCATCAGAATCAATCATCCGCAGAGTATCAAGGTGGTCCGAATGGATGTACCATGTTGTTCCGGGATTGTACGGGCTGTAAAAACAGCCATGGTCCAGGCTGGCATTTCGGTGCCGTACAGTGAAGTCATCATCGATTATCGGGGAACGCTATCCTGTTAAATCGAGCTAACGGCAACGAATAAGAAGGTAACGCTTATTCGTTTCTGACAAGTGATTGAAGTGCTAGGGCGTAGATCTCAGTGCACTTGATCAGATGTTCAATCTCCATATATTCATCAGGCTGGTGCTCAACTTTAGGCATCCCGGGAAAAGTCGGACCAAAGGCAACTGCGCGTTTGAAAGCTTTGGAAAAAGTGGTTCCGCCCATTCCCAGAGGTTTTGTTTCAGTGTCTCCGGTAAAATCCTGATAGACCTGTATGAGTCTGCGAATATTGGGATCATCTTCCGGGAAACTCAAAGATTCCAGTGAATCGATGATTGTAAGGTTTCCCTGGAAAACGCTAAAGGCTCTCTCGATTTTGGGTTTGATTATGTCAAGCCGCTCCTTGGCCGGGAAACGAATATCCACCTTCAGGATAATGTTCTTCTCGTCAATCAGGATATACCCGGGGTTAACAGTAAGTTTACCAGTCAGTTGATCTTCAAGACTGAGGCCCAGGGATTCACCATAATATTCCATTGCCATGCTTTGGGCATAGGCTTGGATGAACTCCTTTTGCCCGCCTTCAAGCTCCAGCAGACTTAAAAACATAATGAGCTGGGAAATGGCATTTCGTCCTTCATTGCAGATAAAGGCATGGGCGGATTTTCCCTTGGATATAAGTTTGCAAACAGAAGCATTTTTTTCAAGAGAGATATCATATCCTGTTTGTTCTTGGAATAGCCTGAGTTCCTTTTTGATCTGTATTTTTTGGTCATCATTCAATCTGAGTGTAGCTTCGCAGTAATCAGGAACAATATTAAGGGACTGTCCTCCCCCTTGCATGGTTTCAATCGTAATCCCACTATAGCCGGAGGATTCCAGACTTAATGTTTTCTTGATTTCCAGCCAGACCAGGCCCTTCTCGGCAATTACAACCGGGAATTTCGAATCGGGAACAAAAGAAAAATCAGGTTCTTTAATTTTTTTCAATAATTTGGGCGTTGTATGCCAGATACCCTCTTCATCAATCCCAATAATAATCTGAACCTTACATTCAGAGCTAATTCCTGATCCGGAATCCTTTAAGGCTTTTAAAGCATAGAGGGCTGAGAGCGCCGGCCCTTTGTCATCGATTGCGCCCCGACCATAAATTTTTCCTTCCTGAATCAGACCTCCGAAAGGGGGGGATTTCCAGCCGCTTCCCTCAGGGACAGTATCAAGATGAACAATCATCCCGTAGGTTTTTTCCCCTTCTCCATATTCGATTACTCCACCCAGATTTTCTACGTTATGTGCCGAGAATCCCATGCTATGAGCCAGGGCAAGGTAATATTCCAAGGCTCTTTGGGTACCATCCCGATCGCTAGAGACACTTTTAATCCGAATGCAGTCTTGCACAGACTGAATCAAATCTTCTTTAAAAGAATCTATGGCATCTTTTAACCCCTTCATAAAACCTCCGTATGCTTGCATTATTGTCTGTAGATATTACTAGTATTGTTATTGGAACTTTGAAATATGATTTTTATTCTGAACTTTCGGTTCTGATGGAAAATGTTCCAAGAAAATAATATTTTGGCCAAGGTATATGTTAATAAACAAAAATTATTGCGGCGTATGAAGGAATACGTCGCAATAATTTTTATTATGCAGTTAAACTATACTTTCTAGCTTGGTATATTAATTTTATGAAGCTCTGGCCATTCCAGCCACCATTTGTATTTATCAACAATTTCAGTCCCGTAGCCGAACATATCATCAATGGCTTTCAGCATTGTTGAAGCAGTTTCTCCTTTACTGCCTATCCACAGGCCTGCTTCATGGAACCAGGAGTTTTCTTTGGAATTCCATGGACAGACTTTCATACACCTGCCGCAGTTGACGCCTTCCTCATTACTGCAACGGAATACGGCACATTTTTTGTAGTCGCTGTTCCACCGCAGGTAGCCGTTCATTTCCACTGGCTCTTTATCTGGGCTGATAGCTTTAGAAGGACATTCAACAGCACATTTCATGCAAACCCTGCAAAAATCCAACATTCCAAAATCAATGGGTTTATCGGCAACCAAAGGCAAATCGGTGGTAACCGCAGCACATTTGTTGCGGAATCCCATTCTGGGATGAGCAACACAGTCTCCGGTACGGGTATGTTCACCCAGTCCGGAAGCTATAAGTGCCGGAGGAACGGCAAGACCATAATTGCCAAAATGATGGGCTCTCGCATTATAGCCTATATTTCGAATATATCGCGCCATAATGACGGCAATATTAGCTGTGGCATGATAACAACGCATTGACTGGCTTACAGATATTCCGTCATACCCAGTCGATGCCAAATAGGTTTCCAAATGCTGTTCAACCGCGACAGTAATGACATAGGGGTACTCCGGTTCTGTATTTGGTACTTCTGCGATCGGCGTTTGTGGCGGAAGGATACCGGCAGCTATTACAGTTATGGGAGGCATACACTTCGTGCCGTAATAACCGTATGAAGGCATTTGGCCTATACCAACATCATCTGCCCTGAGATAATAAGCGAGATCTTTGATATGCTGGGACATTTGTTCGGGGTCGGGAATAGGAAGTTTATCTTTTCTCGGCGTGCCCATGACAGTCTCATCTCCACTAATCATCCCAAGAGCCTGCATTATGCCACCCGTTAAAGGACTTCTTTCGCCCTGACTAAGGAGTCCGAATCTCGCCTTATCACCCAGTAGACCTCTGGTAGCAAGCCCGAAACCCGAATTAAATTCTCCCGATTTTTTGATCGGCCCAACAATTTTGCTTGTTCCCAACCACTGATCGTTATTTTCTACAAAGTGAACCGTGGCACCACCATAATGGTTTACAGGGCGTAATTTCGACCATTGTCCTTTGGCAGGTGTATAGCTTAGGTCATGAATAGCCGCGTTTGCCACCTTGGACGGGGCTGCGATTGCCCCCATGACACTCATGGCGGCAGCAGCTGCCCCCGTTTTAAGAAAACCGCGGCGGCTCACTTGATATTGCGGCTTGGTTTCTTTTTCCCCATTTTTTGAAATCTCCGACATCAGTTCTCCTCCTTTTAAGCCTGAATTGACTCTTTTGCCTTGCTTTTTGCGCCGATAAAACCTAATATGCGGGCCAAAACAACGGCCAATATCACTGAGATTCCTCCGAACAGGAAAATCGCTGTGCTTGTTGCCTTGACATGTCCTACGCTGGCATTAATGTAAACAAATGAAATCCCCATGCATGTGATTAAAAACCAAATTACATATAATGCCCAAACCAGCGCGGTCTGCCAATTTTTCTCTTTTTTGGCACGCGGCTTGATAAAAAGGATACCGGCCAAAAAAAGAATCCCCGCTAAAAAAATTAAGAATGTACTCATCATTCTCACCTCCTTAAATTTTGCTGCCTGTTTTATAAGATTATTGTATTGGTCATTACATTATCGGTTATAAGTCCCGGATTACATTGCGTATTGGGTGGAACATTTTTTTTATGAAGAAAAAAATAAACCGCCTTTCGGCGGTATTTAATGATTCATCCAATCCTCAATCAAAGCTTTTAGTTGTGGTAAGTCATATATAATAATCTTATTCCTTGTTTTATTTAAAATGTTTTCTTTTTTTAGATATCTTAAGATTTTATTGACCGTTATAAAGTGAACCCCTGTTATTTCGGAAATTGCCCTTTGAGATATTTTCACATCGATTTCATAAACATTATCAACCAGTTTCCCTTGTGTATTGCAGAGTAAATAAAAGAATCGTAAAATCCTGACGGATGGCTTATAAAGAACCGCCTCACTAGCCTCATGCATGAAATAACAACGTTTGGATGAAAAACACGTAATATATTCTAAAAGCAATTCTTTGTTCTCATGAAGGAGCATAAGAAATTGAAATTTTTCAAAAAAACAGACGCTGCTATCTTCCTCCGAAACAACATGAACATAAGAGCTTGTAAATATGCCAAGGGCTTCATCTATGAAAGTGTACGGATCCGCATGATACATAAATTTTTGCTTTCCATTCTCATGCATGAAGCTGATACCCAATTTTCCCGAAAGTACTAAGATGATACTATCAATGGTTTCTCCAAGGAAGACGATGGATTCCCCTTTGCGATAATGACGGATGATTCCCAAATGAAGGTAATCACGCAATTTCAACATCGGATAAAAATTTTGGGGCAAAATATAATGATCATTCATCATTTTTCCCATGTTTATCTCCTCCCGAAAGAGTCTTCCAATAAGATTTTAATAAGATAGCAACTATTTATTATTATCCTAGACTTATTTTGGATCGAGGGCAAGAAATATATTTTAGTAATTACTAATTCCTCCTGTGTTTAGCTTAAATGCCTCCTGGCTGTAACCGGCAAAGTTTACTCTGTTCCCATCATGTATGGGTCGCTAGAAGTTCTGAGGAGGTTCTGGTTTGGGCAAAAACTTTGCTTTGAAAAGGGTAAATCTGATTTACTTGACTTCAACACTGTACTAGTGTACTATTTATATAGTTAACTAGTACGATGTTAAAGGGGTGACATAATGAATTTTGATAATACTGCGCCGATTTACATTCAGATTATGAATTTGATTAAGAAAGACATAATTCTAGGAAAAATGAATTTAGGCGAAAAACTGCTGTCATCAAGGGAGTATGCCCAAAACCTGAAGGTGAATCCCAATACCATGGTAAGGGTCTTCAATGAACTGGAACGGGAAGGAGTGACCTTTACCAAACGAGGAGTAGGAACTTTTATTACAGAATCGGAGGAGAAGGTGGAGATTATGAAGAAAGAAATGGCAGAGGATATCGTCAGAAACTTTATTGAAGGAATGATGGAATTGGGATTTAATTTTAACGACATGATTGCGCTGATAAAAAGCAGGCTGGATAAGGAGGCTGTTCAATGACATCTGTATTAGTTGCTGAAAATGTCAGCAAAGGATTTTTCCGGAACAAGGCACTGCACGACCTGGATCTGCAGATTGAAGAGGGCAAAGTGTACGGGCTGCTCGGTCCTAACGGCAGTGGGAAAACCACCTTTTTCAAGATTGCCGCAGGGCTTTTTAAGCCAACTTCCGGCAGAATGACGGTTATGGGTTATCCCATCGGGGCAGAAACCAAAAAACTCACGGCTTTTATGCCAACGGATGATTTTCTGTTCGGCTGGATGAAAATTGACGGGATCCTCAGTTTTTACACAGACATGTATGAGGACTTTGATCAAAATAAAGCACTGGAATATTTAACGTTCATGGAATTACAGGAAAATATGAAAGTCAGCAGTTTATCCACGGGCATGAAAGCCAGGCTCAAACTGGCCGTAACGATGGCCCGGAAGGCCAGGCTTTATCTTCTGGACGAACCGCTGAATGGGATTGACCCGATTTCCAGGGAAAAAATTGTAAAGATGATTATGGGTGCTTTCCGCGATGACTGTGCAGTGATTATTTCGAGCCATCTGGTCAGTGAATTGGAAACGATTCTGGATGAAGTAATTTTCCTGGATCGCGGAACGGTCGTCCTGGCTGGTGATGCGGAAAAATTCAGACTGGAGAAATCCTGCTCGATTGAGGCACTGTATAAGGAGGTTTACCATGGCTAATCTGATAAAATATGAATTTATCCGAAAATGGAGGGGCCTGGGCATTTTTATGGCCATCGTCCTGATCCTGAATGCATTTGTTTTGGTGAAGCTACAAATTGGTATGCATACAACCGAAGAACAGATGATCGTGCTGGGGGCATTTTTTTCGGGAATACTTGGTATCTTTTTTGTGCTGTATATTATTGATGTGATTATGATGTACAGCCGCGATCTAGATCATAAGACAGGATATATGTTTATGCTGACACCGAACAGTGGTTACAAAATCCTTGGGAGCAAGGTTATTACTGCAATATTGGAAGGATTACTGTTTCTACTGGTCTATATTCTGCTGCTTGCAGGCAATTTTATGGGGTTTTACGGAGAACCTCTTCGGGCTTTGGTCGGAAGTGATCTCTTTTCTAACATCATCAGTCAAGTCCATCTGGAAGGGATTAATCTGACTTCTTATTTTGCAGTGAGTCTGTTGATGATGTTTGTATCGATTGTGGGCTTGTTTTTAATGGTCTATGCCGCCATATCCATTCGCAAGAGTATCCTTGCTGAGAAAAAATTCGGCGGTTTGATCAGCTTCATCATCTTTATGCTGTTAGCCTGGGTTGACAGTGCCATAACAAATACGCTGACAACGGATATATTTAGTGCCAATTCGATGATCAGTCCAGGGGTGCCAAGCTATACGTTTCTTTTAATTCAAATTTTAATTCAGGTGGTGCTGGGTGCCATTTTCTTCTGTGTTTCCGCCTATTTGCTTGAGAATAAAATGGATATGTGATCAAAAAAATATCTGAATAACAAAAAAAGCTGCTGCAGACAAGGATCCGATGTCTGCAGCAGCTTTTTTCTAGGTATAGGCATTTCTTCGGCAAGTGTTGATACTACTTCCGGAGGGGACGCAACAATTAAAGAACAATTCGGATCAGAAGAGTCTGAGGACATCAGTGTCTTATATTTCTTTATAAAATTGAGGAAATGATAAAAATCGTTATAAACCGCTTAAATGCAATATAAATTATGGCATTTTAATGGTATAATTACACCAGTCAAAGTACCTTTAATCTTGATAACAAGGAGTTCACATGAGGTTAGTCAATATCAAATACGTTCAGGAAGGATCTGTGCTGGCCAGACCGATAAGAAACTCCTACGGCAGGATACTTCTCGGTAAAGGAGTCGAGCTCAATAAGAACTATTTAGCAAAGCTTAAAGATATCGGCTACGATATGGTATTCATTCAAGATGAACGGTTTCAAGATGTTGAAATCGGTTATGCCATTATGGACAAGACCAAAGAGATTGCATATAATGCGGTTCGGGGAGTTACCGATGAACTGGAGAAACATCCGGAGGCAGAGATAGATGCGGATTCAGTCCGTTTTGCGGTTCTGAATCTAGTTCAGGATTTGTTGCACAGTTTTGATATCCTTAGTAATCTGACTGATATTAACGGCTACGACGAATATACGTATCATCATTCGATCAACACCACAGTCCTGGCTTTGATGCTCGGAATCGGCAAAGGTTTTACACAAAACCAGCTTTTGGAGCTTGGGATGGGAGTTCTGATGCATGACATCGGAAAAACAAAAATATCGAAAGAAATTCTAAACAAAAAAGGTAAATTGGAAAAAGAAGAATTTGAGCAGATTAAGACCCATCCGTTGCATGGTTATGAATATATCCGCGGCAATCGCGATTTCAGCATCCTGTCTGCCCATGCTGCGCTGCAGCATCATGAGAAATGGAAGGGCGGGGGCTACCCCAGGGAACTAAGAGAGAATGAAATTCATGAATACGCTAGGATCGCCTCTGTCGCCGACGTGTATGAGGCCTTGACCAGCAAGCGCCCTTATCGCGATGCAATGCCGCCTTATCTGGCATACGAATATATCATTGTTCATTCAGGGCTGCAGTTTGACCCTGAAATTGTCCGCATTTTTGCTCAGTCTGTGGCGCCGTATCCGACAGGAACAGGTATAGAGCTTAGCAATGGTTTGCGCGGTGTTGTTATCAAACAAAACCCTATTTTGCCAACAAGACCGGTGGTCAGGGTAATCACTCAAGGCAATCAAGCCCTGGACAATCCGGACGACCTGGATTTATCCAAGCATTTATCTACGATGATCACCAGCATTGTGGATCATTGATGAAGTATTATTCCTCTACGAAAATTGGAACGAAGGCGGCAAGAATATGGATATCCAAGGCCTAAATGTATGAACCGATAAGGAGACCTTTCGTAGCTTTGCTGTGGGAGGTCTCCTTATTATTGGTCATATTCCGAACATTAGAACAAAAAAACAAAATAATGTTCGGATTCTGATTGACCCTGTATTTGTTGTCGGGTAAAATATGTTTAGAATTTATTGCAGATAATATGGTGAATTTGTGATTATTTCTGCTCACAAATAAGGAAAAGCATTTAAAGGAGGAAATAACGAATGATCTCTGTTGGTGTAATCATGGGTAGTGATTCTGATTTTTCCATCATGGAAGAAGCAGCAAAAATCCTGCAGCAATTCTCAGTACCCTTTGAAATGAAAATATCTTCTGCTCACCGTACGCTGAAAAGAACCGTGGAATGGGTGGAAAGTTTTGAGAAACAGGGAGGAAAAGTGATCATCGCCGGGGCCGGTATGGCTGCGCATCTTCCAGGTGTGATCGCCGGAGCCACGACGCTCCCTGTTATTGGTATCCCGATCAAGAGTGGTGCTTTGGAGGGTGTAGATGCGCTTTATGCGATTGTGCAAATGCCTCCCGGTATCCCGGTCGCCACGGTCGGGATCAACGGTGCCCGCAACGCAGCGCTCTTGGCTGTAGAAATGCTGGCGATCGCTGATCTGGAACTGCAGAACCAGCTGAAAGCTTTTAGACAAAAAATGGCGGCAGATGTTGAAGCCAAGGACAGTGCACTTCAGGATAAACTGAAAGCTTAGAAAATATTTAAATAAAGGAGAATTTCTGTGATAGAAAGGTACACGCTTCCCGCTATGGGGAGACTATGGCAAGATGAATACCGTCTAACGCTCTGGCTGAAGATAGAAATTGCAGCCTGCGAAGGATGGGCGAAAAAAGGAAAGATCCCGCAAGAGGCTGTCGAAGTAATCCGTCAGAAGGCCGCTTTTTCCTGGGACAGGGTCAAGGAAATTGAAGAAGTCACCCAGCACGACGTATTGGCCTTTTTGACCAATGTCGCTGAGAACGTCGGCGATGAAGCCAAATATATACATCTCGGACTGACCTCTTCCGATGTACTGGATACATCGCTCTCGCTGCAGCTGGTTGAGGCTTCCGATATCCTGCTCGAGAAGATGGATAAGCTGATTGATGTTTTGGGCAGAAAAGCCCTCGAATACAAAGATACGCTGCAAATGGGAAGATCGCACGGGATTCATGCCGAACCGATTACATTCGGCCTGAAATTCGCACTCTGGTATGACGAAATGAAACGGCAGAGGGAGCGGCTGAAATATGCGCGCGAAGAGATTCGGGTAGGCCAGATTTCGGGTGCAGTCGGCACGTTTGCGAACGTTGATCCTGCCGTGGAAGAATGGGTCTGTGAGAGCCTGGGCTTAAAGCCGGCTCCAGTGTCAACCCAGATTATCCAGAGGGACAGGCATGCATTCTATGTAGGCGTGTTGGCCGGAATCGCTTCTTCACTTGATAAGATTGCCACGGAAATTCGTAATCTGCAGCGGACGGACGTCCATGAGGTCGAAGAACCTTTTGGTAAGGGACAAAAAGGCTCTTCAGCGATGCCGCATAAGAAAAATCCGGTTATTTCGGAAAGAATTTGCGGAATGGCCCGCCTAATCCGCGGGAATGCCCAGGTCGCTTTTGAAAATGTCGCACTCTGGCATGAAAGAGATATATCCCATTCCTCAGCTGAACGCGTGATCCTTCCTGACAGCACCATTGCGCTGGATTATATGCTGCATAAGATGATTCAGACTTTGGAAGGATTAAGAGTGTCCCCGGAACAGATGATGACAAATATTGAAAAGGTCTATGGTCTGATCTTCTCCCAAAGGGTTATGCTGTCGCTGGTCGATAAGGGCATGAGCAGGGAAACATCCTACGCGCTGGTACAGAAAAATGCAATGAGAGCCTGGGATACCAAGGTGCCGTTTAAGGATTATGTGCTTCAGGATGCTGAGATCATGCAGTTCCTAACCAAAGAAGAAGTTGATGCGCTGTTTGATTATGAGTATCATACGAAAAACATTGACTATATTTTCCGCAGAGTCGGACTACTGAAATAATAAACATAATATCAACTTTTTGGAAATTACCTATTTAAATCACATTGTTATAGGTAGCCTTAAACTCGAACGGTTTATTAAACGATGAAAATTGAATATGGATGTAAATTTAGACATTATTACTGGAGGGTTATGATATGGAAAAGCTCGCAATGCTGTATGAAGGCAAAGCCAAAAAAATCTATGATACGAATGACAAAAATGTTTTCTGGGTCGAGTACAAAGATGATGCAACTGCCTTTAACGGGATAAAAAAGGGTACCATTGTTGACAAAGGGATTATCAACAACAAGATGTCCGCGATGATGTTTTCCTATCTTCAAAAGAATGGCGTCGATACACATTTTGTTGAGCTTTTAAGTGACAGGGAACAAATTGTCCGGCGCCTGCAGATGGTTCCGCTGGAAATTGTTGTCCGCAATATTGTTGCCGGCAGTCTCGTAAAGAAGGTTGGCAAAGAAGAGGGCTATTCCCTGGCTTCGCCTGTGCTTGAGCTTTATTATAAGGACGACGCGCTCGGTGATCCGATGGTCAATGAAACCCATGCGCTTGCGATGGGATGGGCAACGATCGAACAAATCAACAAAATGAAGGAAATTGCTTTGAAGGTCAATGAGCTTATGACCAAAATTGTTGCCAAGGCCGGGATTGACCTGGTTGACTATAAGCTGGAGTTCGGTCTGATTGACGGCAAAGTCATGCTCGGAGATGAGATTTCTCCGGACACTTGCCGCTTCTGGGACAAAGATACCGGAGAAAAGCTGGACAAGGACCGTTTCCGCCGGGATCTTGGCAAGATTGAAGAAGCGTATGCCGAAGTCTATACCCGTCTGAAGGACGCTCTAGAAAATGCTTAAAGCGATTGCTAAAAATACAATGCTGGAAACATAACTGCTAGAGGACAGAGACAGTATATACAGTAGATGAAAGGAGTTCTTGACTGTGGATTTGCTCTGGGATGACAAGCCCAAAGAGGAGTGTGGTCTCTTCGGAATCTTTGCTCCTGAAAAGGAAATTGCCCGTCTGACTTATTATGGCCTTTATGCGTTGCAGCACAGGGGACAGGAAAGTGCGGGGATTGCTGTTTCCGATGGAAGAAAAATCGTTGTAGAAAAAGGAATGGGCTTGGTATCTGAGGTATTCTCGCCTGATTTACTCGCAGGACTGCAAGGGAAGATGGCGATTGGACATGTCCGGTATTCAACGACGGGTTCAAGCCTGTTATCGAATGCACAGCCGCTGGTTGTTCATTTCCAGAACGGAATGATGGCGCTGGCGCATAACGGAAATCTGACGAACGCCGTAGAAATCAGACAGGAGCTTGGCAGTCAGGGAACAGTCTTTCAGACAACCATTGACAGCGAAGTGATTCTAAATATGATTGCGCGTTACCGCAGGCATAGCCTGGAAGATGCGATTATCAAAACGATGATTGATATCAAGGGAGCCTACGCACTGCTGATCATGGCTGAAGACAAAATTGTCGGGGCGAGAGATCCCCATGGCCTGAGGCCCTTGTGCATCGGACGGCTGGGAGAGCGGTACTGTTTCGCTTCCGAAAGCTGTGCGCTCGATACGATCGGTGCGGAATTTGTCAGGGACGTTAAACCAGGAGAAGTCGTGACGATCGACGACGCAGGGCTTCATACCCGTTTCGGTACGCCGCAGGAACGGATTGCCCCCTGCTCTTTTGAATATATTTATTTCGCGCGGCCTGACAGTACACTGGATAATCTGAATGTCTGGGAAAGCAGGAGGCAAATGGGTGTTCAGCTGGCGAAAGAATGCCCGATTGAGGCTGATGTGATTATTCCGGTTCCGGACTCCGGGACACCGGCCGCCCTGGGCTATGCCCAAACGCTGGGTATCCCTTTTGAGGAGGGGCTGCTCAAAAACAGGTATGTTGGACGGACGTTCATTCAGCCCACGCAGGAGTTAAGAGAAGTTGCTGTCCGGATTAAGCTGAATGCCAACAAGCAGGTCATCCATGGACGCAGGGTTGTGATGATCGATGATTCGATTGTCAGGGGGACAACAAGCTCCAAGCTTGTCGAGATGGTCAAAGGATGCGGCGCCAAGGAGGTTCATCTTCTGATCAGCTCACCTCCGGTGAAGTATTCCTGCTATTATGGCATCGATACGGCCGAAAGGGAAAAATTGATTGCTAATCAAATGAACATCGATGAAATTCGCAGGTTTGTCGGGGCGGACACCCTGTACTATCTGTCGGAGGAAGGGCTGAAAAAGGCTTTGGGTAGTGATTCAGTTTGTCTGGCCTGTTTTAACGGTGATTATCCGACCACTGTCCCGAAGAAGTTTTCCAAAGAAGACATGGAGTGTTAAACTAGCCGTTAGGAGGAGTAATCATGGGAATTACCTATAAAGATGCCGGTGTGGATATCCAGGCCGGAAATGAAGCTGTAGAGAAAATTAAGCCTGCGGTAGCTGCAACCTGGCGGCCCGGAGTTTTAGGGGGACTCGGCGGATTCGGCGGATTGTTCAGTCTGGATCTGCAAAAATATTCTGATCCCGTGCTGGTTTCCGGTACGGATGGTGTCGGAACAAAATTGCGGCTGGCTTTTCAGTTGGATAAGCATGATACCATCGGCCAGGACGCTGTTGCGATGTGCGTGAATGATGTTCTGGTCCAGGGCGCCGAGCCATTGTTTTTTCTGGATTATCTTGCGGTAGGGAAACTGGTTCCGGAAAGAATTGCTTCCATTGTAGGCGGCGTGGCCGAAGGCTGCCGTCTGGCAGGCTGTGCACTGATTGGCGGAGAGACTGCTGAGATGCCCGGTTTCTACGCTGAAGAAGAATATGATATTGCTGGCTTCGCTGTCGGTGCGGTGAACAGGGACAAGCTGATTGACGGCTCGGACATCCGCGAAGGGGATATCCTTCTGGGATTGAAGTCCAGCGGACTGCACAGCAACGGCTTTTCTTTGGTCCGTAAGATTTTTGCGGAATACCCCCTTGACAAGGTATTCCCCGAACTCGGGAGACCGCTCGGGGAAGTATTGATCACCCCGACCAGAATCTATGTAAAGTCAGTGCTGGCGCTTCTGGACAAGATTGCTGTTCCGGGTATGGTACATATTACCGGTGGCGGTCTGACTGAAAATATTCCAAGGGTTCTGTCGTCCGGACTCGGAACGGAGATCGTCACTTCCACGTGGCAAGTTCCGCCGGTATTTGAATTAATGCAGAAGCTTGGCAATGTTGAAGATGAGGAAATGTTAAGGACGTTTAATATGGGAATCGGGTTTGTTCTGATCATTCATCCTGAAGATGAAAAGCAGGCCATGGATATTCTGGCTGCAAACGGCGAAGAGCCGATCAGGATAGGCAGTGTGATTTCCGGTCAAGGAGTGAGCTATCGATGAAAGCAGCCGTACTCGCTTCAGGGCGTGGCAGCAACCTGCAAGCCTTGCTGGACGAATGGCAGGATGGCCAGCTCCCTGTAGAATTTGTCGGCGTAGGTTCGAATAAAATAGACGCAGAGGCCCTGACTAGGGCAGAAAGATTCGGTATTCAGGTCCGGACTTTTCCGAGGGAAAGCTATGCAGACAATAGCTCTCAGGAAACGGATATCTTAAACTGGCTTGAAGTCATCGGTACGGAACTGCTGATTCTGGCCGGTTACATGCAGGTGTTAAGCTCGGATTTTATCCGCAGGGCCGAATATCCGATTCTGAACATCCATCCTTCGCTGCTGCCGTCTTTTCCGGGCTTACATCCCCAAAAACAGGCAGTGGAATATGGTGTTAAAGTCAGCGGCTGCACGGTGCATTTTGTGGACGAGGGAATGGATTCCGGACCGATTATCCTGCAGGAGACGGTGCCGGTTTTTGCTGAGGATGATGCCGACCAGCTGGCTGCAAGAATTCTGAAAGTTGAGCACACGATATATCCAGAGGCAGTCAGACTGATTGCGAATGGGAAGATAAAACGAGAGGGAAGAAGAGTGATCGTCCTCAGAGACTCATAATCGCGCGTAAAATTATCATATAACGAACGCAGTATTAGGAAAAATATGCCGTTAGGATATATAAGATTTAGGGCTGACATGGCACTAATGTATTGGCGATATCAAGGATTATTCCGGGATATTATTCTATAGGATAATTCTGAGTATTGTTCTGAGGAGTTATTTTGAGAAATGATGATAGGGGGTTGGACATGATGGCGAAAAAGGCAGTGATCAGTGTTTCGGACAAAACGGGTATTGTGGAATTTGCCGAAGGCCTTGTTGCCGAGGGGTTTGAACTGATTTCAACAGGCGGTACGTATAAGACATTGAAAGAAGCGGATATTCCTGTTCGTTATGTCAGTGAAATTACAGGGTTTCCGGAAATTCTTGATGGCAGGGTAAAAACCTTGCATCCGAAGATTCACGGCGGAATCCTGGCAATGGATACTGAGAAACACCGGGCGCAGTGCGCGGAAAACGGAATTGATTTTATTGATTTGGTTTGCGTAAATCTTTACCCTTTCAGAGAAACGATTGCCAAAGAAGGGGTTACCTTCGAAGAAGCGATCGAGAATATTGATATCGGCGGACCGACCATGGTCCGTTCAGCTGCGAAAAATCACAATAGAGTAACCATTATCGTCAATCCGGAAAACTACGGCAGGGTGATTGAGAGCCTCAGGGAGAACGGTCTAATCCCATTGGCCTTGCGGAAGGAACTTGCAGCCGAAGCGTTTGCGCATACGGCGGAATATGACCGTCTGATTGCTGGATATCTGGAAGGTCAAATCGGTACAAAAGCCTCTTTTCCCCAGCATCTTCGTCTCGTGGCGGCGAAGGTGCAGGATCTTCGCTATGGAGAAAATCCCGGGCAGCTGGCGGCCTTTTATGCAGACCCGGAGGCCGGAAAAGGGACACTTGCTTATGGCCAGCAGCTCCAGGGCAAGGAGCTGTCCTATAATAACTGGATGGACATGGACGCGGCCTGGAAAATCGCTATGGAATATGACAAGACAGTCTGTGTAATCATTAAACATACCAATCCATGTGGTGTTGCGCTTGGGAACTCACTGCTGGAAGCTTATCAAAGAGCGCTGGAAGCGGATCCGGTCTCGGCGTACGGCGGAATTATTGCACTTAACCGCGTGGTAGATGAGGCCACAGCTGAAGCGATTAAAGAGAAATTCTACGAAGTGGTCATTGCTCCGGATTTCAGCCCGCGGGCGAAGGAAATTTTGGCTGTGAAAGTTAACCTTCGTCTGTTCGCAGTTGGCAGGGAAGCATGCGGTAAGACCCGGGGTTGGAAAATCCGTACAGTAAACGGCGGTTTTCTGGTTCAGGATGAGGATGAAGGGACGACACCGTCTGTCGAATGGGAAGTCGTTACAGAAGCCAAGCCGACTGAAGATGATTTGGCGGAACTGGAGTTTGCCTGGAAAGCCTGCAAGCATGTCAAATCCAATGCGATCGTCATTTCGGCGAAGAGACAGGTCATCGGTGTTGGAGCCGGCCAGATGAACAGAGTCGGCTCGGCGAAAATTGCGCTTGAGCAGGCTGCAGAAAAAGCACAGGGTGCCTATATGGCTTCGGATGCTTACCTCCCGTTCCCGGATACGGTCGAACTGGCCCATTCCCATGGGATCAAAGCCATTGTTCATCCCGGTGGTTCTATCCGGGACAAAGAAGTGATTGAAACAGCCAACAGGCTTGGGATGATTATTCTCCATACCGGAAGAAGGCATTTTGAGCACTAAGAATAAATATTACTTATTGAGGTGGGAAAACGATGGCTGACTTGTCTGGTTGTCAAAAAGACGGGAAGAAAATTTTGATTGTAGGCTCAGGAGGAAGGGAGCATGCTCTTGCCTGGAAAATCAATCAGAGCACTTCTTGTCAGAAACTCTTTGTAGCTCCGGGTAACGCAGGAACAGAGCAATGGAATGTCCCGATCAAGGCCAATGAACTTGACGCTTTGGTTGACTTTGCCAAGGATGAAGGGATTGATCTTACGGTTGTTGGTCCTGAGGAACCGCTTAGTCTGGGAATTGTCAACGCTTTTCAGGCTGCAGGTCTCAGAGTATTTGGCCCGTCCGGAGCGGCGGCGACACTTGAAAGCAGCAAAGCTTTTGCCAAGGAAATTATGGTACAGGCGAAGGTCCCGACAGCAGACTACCGGACTTTTACCGAGAAGAGCGAAGCAGAAAGATACATCAGACAAACCGGCGCTCCGATTGTCATTAAAGCGGATGGTCTGGCAGCAGGTAAAGGGGTTATTGTGGCAGCTACACTGGAAGAGGCGTTTGAAGGTATCGAGACCATTATGGGTGGGGCCTTTGGTGCTGCCGGAGACAAGGTCGTGGTAGAAGAATTTCTGGAGGGGCAGGAGGTCAGTCTGCTGTGCTTTTGCGACGGTGAAAAGGCTCTCCCGATGACCCCCGTTCAGGATCACAAGAGAGCACTCGACGGGGATATGGGGTTAAATACAGGCGGAATGGGGACTTATTCTCCGCCTCCTTTCTGGACCAAAGCATTGGAACAGGAAGTTATCGATACGATCGCTCAGCCGACGCTTTCTGTTATGCGCCAAAGAGGAACCCCATTTACCGGCGTACTGTTTTTAGGCTTAATGATTACGGCCAAAGGCCCAAAACTCCTGGAATACAATGTCCGGTTCGGTGATCCTGAGACACAGGTTGTGATGACCCTGCTCAAGTCGGACTTGATCCCAATCTTCGAAGCATGTATCGACGGGAAACTGTCCGAAGTCAAAGTCGAATGGCACGATGGCACCGCGCTGTGTGTGGTCATGGCAGCTCCAGGTTATCCGGGTGAATACAGGAAGGGGATTCCGATCAGTCTTACGGTGACCCAAGAAAACCAGGTAGTTTTCCATGCCGGCACGGAGATGGAAGACGGAAAACTGGTCAGCTCAGGCGGCCGGGTACTTGGAGTTACCGTCCGTGATGCATCCATCGCGGCAGCCAGGGAGAATGTCTATGCACTAGTGGACAGCATCGATTTTCCTGATGCCCATTTCCGCACCGACATAGGGATTAAAGGACTCAACATGTGATGATCCAATTCCGGAGCTTATTCCAACCGGAATTGAATGAGTTTGGGATTGTATTAAAGATGAAGGAGGTTTTAGAATGTTTATCAGCGAATTGTTCCAACAGAAAAAGGTCGTATCTTTTGAGATTTTCCCACCAAAGCTTACTTTATCTATAGAGGTCATTTACGATACGATTGATGCTCTGGCACCGCTCCGTCCTGATTTTATCAGTGTTACCTACGGTGCCGGAGGAAGTACCAGCAAAACGACCGCAGAAATTGCATCCATTGTTGAGAATAAATACAACATTAATTCTTTGGCCCATCTGACCTGTATTACCTCTTCCAAAGAACAAATTGAGGGAACACTGACGCAGCTGGCAGACAGCAATGTCTCCAATATTCTCGCGTTACGGGGAGATATTCCAAAGGGTTCGGAAGAGACCGGCAGGGTAAGGGATTTTCAATATGCTTCCGATCTTGTCGCGTATATCCAGAACAAACATTCTTTCTGTCTGGGCGGCGCTTGTTATCCGGAAGGCCATCCCGAGTGCCCCGATAAAGACCAGGATATTGAAAACCTTCGGCGGAAAGTGGATGCCGGAGTCGGGTTTCTTGTTACACAGTTGTTCTATGACAATGACGCCTTTTTTCGTTTCCAGGAAAAAGTTGCTAAGCTAAACATCAATGTTCCGATTCTGGCAGGGATCATGCCAATCACTAATCGGGTTCAGATTGAAAGAATATTAGCACTGTCGAATGCACGGATGCCGCAAAAACTGATTAAAATACTTGACAAATTTGAGCATAACATGGAAGCTTTAAAAGATGCCGGTATTGCTTACGCGACCAAACAAATTGTGGAATTGCTTGCGAATGATATTGACGGTGTCCATATCTATACAATGAACAAACCGCAGATTGCGAAGGACTTAGTCCGCAACCTCGATTCTCTTTTCTATGCGGTGAACAGCCAGGAAACCAGGAAGGTAGGCAACCTGGATTAATCTAAAGCGACAGGACTGCAGAAATGGATAATCATCGAATTGATTCAAAGTTAATCGCTGAAATTCTGGGGGTATCTGTGCCAAGTATCCGCAACTGGGTCCGGCATGGCTATCTCCATCCTTCTGATCCTGACGGAAAGGTCTTTGATCTTGATGAGGTGCTCCTACTTCGGGAACGGATTGCGCAGGGAGAGCTTGACCGCTTAAGAAAAAGAGCAAACAAAGCCGGTGCTGATAAACGATTTGTCCCGACAGAATACATCCCAAACGAAAGAACACGTAAGCAGATCATGGATCTATTGGCTTATCTGCTCCGGCACAACATAGACCGGGGATGGGCAGTCTTCATTCTGGCTTTGAATTTTTTTCGGAGATCGGGAGACATATTGTCCGACGACCTGAAACAAATTATTGATTTCCCGGAAGCTATTTTCCAGCGACAGCATGTCCGCATAGAGCTGAAGAATTTTTATCAGGATATACTCAGGACATCTAAAAAATCTTCTTTAGAATCTTCTTTGAAGTTTTCGTACGGCAGGCCGGATTCACAGCACCTTGAATATCTTTTTAACATCCGTTTTTCTTTAGAAGAAGATATACTCGGTGTCATCTATCAATCACTGACCATGGAGGGAAATAAAGCTCGCCTTGGTTCTTACTTTACCCCACCAGGCATTGCGTATGACGCTGTCCGGGCTTATATCCGCAGCGGACAGAAGGTGCTTGATCCTTGCTGCGGCACGGGACAGTATCTTTTATCCTTTGCCCGGAATATGGACGAACCCGAAAACATCTACGGGATGGACCTCGATCTGACATCGGTAAGGATTGCCAGACTCAATCTTCTGTTGACATGTTCCCGGGATTTTCAGCCTAACGTTATTCACTGCAATACTTTAACCGATATGCGACGGGAATCTTCTGCTTTCGGGAAATTTGATTTTGTCGCCACGAACCCTCCGTGGGGAGCGGAGATTGATCTGGGTGTCCGCCAGAAAATGGCTGTGGAGTTTCCAGAAATAACTTCTGGGGAGTCCTTTTCTTATTTTCTCAGGGCGAGTCTTGATCTGCTGAAAGACGGAGGGGTTATCTCATTTATTCTGCCAGAATCCATTCTGAACATCCGTGCTCATGCCGATATCAGAGGATATTTGCTTGAGAATTGCCAGATCATCAGGATCGAATATCTGGGCAGGAGATTTAAAAATGTCTTCTCAGCCGTGGTCCGCCTCGATCTCAGAAAAGCCTTGCCATCGGTGCAGGACCAAGTTCTGGTGAAATTCCCGGAACAGGAATACCTGGTTTCTCAGGAAAGGTTTCGGAGTAATGACTGGCACATTTTCGATATTTACCTGAGCAGCCAGGAGGAAGTTATTTTCAGCAAGGTCTATTCGACCAGACATACTTACCTGAAAGATAAGGCCGGCTGGGCCTTGGGAATCGTCACCGGAGATAATCGGAGATACCTGCTTCAGATGAACGGGCCGGGTGCTGAGCCGGTCTACAAGGGCTCGGATGTGGACAGGTTCGTTCTGAAGAAGCCGTCTTCTTTTTTACGGTTTCAGCCGGACAAGTTCCAGCAAACAGCACCGGAGCAAAAATATAGGGCGGCGGAGAAACTGATTTACCGTTTCATTTCTGAAAGACTTGTTTTTGCCTATGATGATCAGGGCAGTCTTACCCTGAACAGTGCCAATATCCTGATCCCCGAACCAGGAAACTATCCGGTGAAATTAATTCTTGCTTTATTTAACAGCAGCCTTTATCAATTCCTTTTCCGCAAGAAATTTCATACCCTGAAAGTGCTCCGGGGAGATCTGGAACTACTTCCGCTGCCCTTATGGGAACAGGCAGTGATTGACCATATCCTGCAATTAACAGACCGAATCATCGTTGGGGAAGATCAGTTTGAAATCCTAGATGAATTCATTATGGAACAGTTTAGGCTGACGCCCGAGGAACGCCGTCATATCAGAGATTTTTCCGCATGAATAGATGACGGGTTATCTGCTATAATTGATACATCCAATTTTTTGACATCAGCAGGGAGGAGCCTTGAAATTGAGCGGATACGCAGAGGTGCTGATCGATGTCGCCAACAGGCGTCTTGATCAGAGTTTTCATTATTACATTCCGGACAATCTCGTAATTCATTTGGGGATGATGGTGGTTGTCCCGCTTAAGTACAGAAAAGTCCGGGGCCTCGTTGTCAGTATCAGTTCCGACCCGCCTGAACTCGACGGTGAGCCCAAATTCCGCAGCATAGAAGCGGTCTTGGAGGAAAACTATCTAATTCCACTGGAGCTCATAGAATTGGCCTGCTGGCTTTCGGAGACGACGATCTGCCCAAAAGCGCAAGCCCTTCATTCAGTGTGGCCTTTTTTAAAGGGAAAGGGAGAAACCTGGATGACTTCCATGGCCAGCATGGACGATGAGGACGTTAAAGTTTTGGAGCTTCTCGATCCGGATACATTTCAGGTCTTAAAAACCCTTAACAGGTCGCGCCGGGGAGGTCTGCCGGAAAATGTCCTGCTAAAAAGAAGCGGAGCGAAGAAAGAACTGCTTGAGGATATGCTTAAGCAGGGATGGATCAAAAAAGAAATCCGGTTTTCCGCAAAAGCAGGCAGTCCCGACATGAATGAAAGAAAAAAAAATAACATAGAGAATAAAATTGATATAGACACAGATAAAGACATAGACGCCGATACAAGAAACAATATTGAGCAGATAACAGCTGGTTCCGTTTGGCACATTACAGGCACATTAAGTCCTGCCCAGGAAAAAGCTTTCCAGGATATTCTGGCGTTTCGCAATAAAAATGATGGCGGGACGGTTTTGATCCATGGGATAACCGGCAGTGGCAAGACAGAGATTTATAAAGAGCTGGTGGCAAAGGTACTGGCTGAAGGCGGCGATGTTATTCTGCTTGTACCTGAGATTTCACTTACTTCTCAGATCTCTAGAATATTTCTGGAACAGTTCGGAGATATTGTCGGAATTATTCATTCAGGCATCAGCTCCGGCGATAAACTAGCAATTTGGGAGCAAATTCTGCAACGGAATAAGCGCGTTATTATCGGAGCGCGCTCCGCTGTTTTTGCGCCTCTGTCAAACCTTAAACTGATCATACTGGATGAGGAACACGATAACGCTTATAAACAGGATGAAAACCCAAAATATCATGCGCGGGACGTCGCACGGAAAAGGATGGAAGACAGAGGCGGGCTTGTACTTCTGGGCAGCGCTACCCCATCCCTGGAAGCGTATGCGGCGGCCCAAAGGGATAAGATTGGTCTTGTGTCACTGGAAGAACGCTTCAATCAACGGGCTTTACCCGCTGTCGATATTGTGGATATGAAACAGGAACTGGCCAGCGGCAATAAAACAATGTTTTCCATGGTACTCAGAAACAAGCTTCAGGAGAGAATCGACAACGGAGAACAAAGTATCCTTTTTCTGAACCGCAGAGGTTATTCCACTTTTGTATTTTGCCGTGAATGCGGGTATGTCGCACGCTGCCCACATTGTGATGTTTCCCTGACATATCACAGTCATAATCAGCAGCTGTGTTGTCACTACTGCAATTATCAACAGGATGTTTTTCACCGCTGCCCGGAATGCAACAGCCGATTTATCCGTTTCTTCGGCCAGGGAACTCAAAAAGTTGAAGAAGAGGTTTCCGCTTTGTTCCCAGGAGTTGAAGTCTTACGGCTGGATACCGATACGACCTCCGGTTCTCGGGAGTACAATAGAATTCTAGAACGGTTTCGCAGCGGAGAGGTTCCGATTCTTGTCGGGACCCAAATGCTGGCTAAAGGGCTGGATTTCCCGAACGTTACCCTTGTCGGTGTAATCTCTGCCGACCAGCTTTTCAATATGCCCGACTTTCGATCCAGAGAACGAGCTTTCCAGCTGCTGACTCAGGTTGCTGGCAGGGCAGGACGTGGGGCTAAAGGCGGCGAAGTGGTGATCCAGACCTATTCACCTGAAGAAAGATCGATCCAGCGGGCAGCCAAACAGGATTATGCAGCCTTTTTTTGGGAAGAGATCACTTACCGCAAACAGCAAAGTTATCCGCCGTTTGCTCATATCATCAGGATCATGATTTTTCATGAAAAAGAAGATCGGGTAATCAAAGCGGCTCAGGACCTGGCCAACAGCATCCGTCTGGTGCTTGCTGATCTGAATCAGGAATATGTGATTCTGGGCCCGGCACCGGCTGTTTTGACCAGGCTGAAGAATGAATTTCGCTGGCAGGTATCGGTCAAAGGAAAGAACCCGGCGGTCCTCCGCAGGATCGTCCACCAAGGAGTCCGGGCTTTCTATCTTGGAACGGCCAGCTCAGGGATCAATATCAGTATTGAGGTGAATCCGCTATCTTAAATACAACATATTTGAGGTAGGTCAGCGTGCCACAGTAGCGCTTTCGGCCATTGTGTCATCCCTGACACGTGCTCTTAAGGTGTTAATTGCTTTCAGGCTTTCAGAAATGTATAATTCTATTATATGGTTTTATTATGGGATATTATTTTAGAAATTGCGTGAGAAGGGAGCGGATCCAGTAATGGCCGTTTACCAGATAGTAAAAATTGGAGAAGACATCCTGCGGGAAAAAGCAATAGAAGTCAAGAAAATTACCCCGAATATCATTAAATTGCTCGATAATATGGCTGAGACCATGTATGAGGCGAAAGGGGTAGGGCTGGCAGCTCCTCAGGTCGGCGTATCCAAAAGAGTTGTGGTGATCGACGTGGGAGACGGTCTTTTGGAACTGATCAATCCGATGGTTATCAAAAAAACCGGTTCGGAAGTAGATGAGGAAGGATGTTTAAGTGTCCCAAATAAGACTGGCCGGGTGAAACGGGCGGCCGAAGTGGTGCTTCAGGCCATGGACCGCAATGGAGAGATGAAGGAATATCATGCCGATGGTTTCCTGGCCAGAGCGATGCAGCACGAAACAGACCATCTTGACGGGATACTTTTCGTCGATATTGCAGACAAGATTTATAATGTGTAGTACCTTAGTCCGCTTGACGCTGAAATTGTAGCACGCAGACAAAATATGGGGTATAAGATATAAGATTTATGGCTAAGATTTGCTAAAGGCGCGAAGAGAAAGTCTTTGCATTTAGAATACGGAACGGGAAGTGACAGTGTCAGATGCGGCTTGTTTTTATGGGAACACCGGATTTTGCGGTGCCTGTCCTGGAGGCGCTCTATGCATCAGGACATCAAATCGGCGGCGTTTTTACCCAGCCCGACAAACCTGCGGGAAGAGGGAACAAATTGAAAGCGAGTCCGGTCAAAGTACTGGCTGAAAAGTATGGACTTGCTGTATTTCAGCCTGCCAGGATTAAAGCACCCGAAGCGGTCGACCAGATCAGGGATTTGCAGCCGGACTGCATTGTGGTGGTCGCTTTCGGACAAATCCTGTCCAAAGAGATTCTGGAAATACCACCTTTTGGATGCATTAACGTGCATGCCTCACTGCTTCCGGCTTATCGCGGAGCAGCTCCGGTCCACTGGGCCGTGATGAACGGAGAGTCTAAAACCGGTGTTACAACCATGCTGATGGATGAAGGTCTGGATACGGGCGCAATGCTTATCAGCAAAGAATATGCAATCGTACCGGAGGCCACAACGGGTGAAGTTTACGATGCGCTGGCCCAAATCGGCGCAAAGGTGTTGATTAATACACTCGAAGGATTGCAGAATGGGACCGTTCGGCCGGTACCGCAGCCTAAAGTATTTTCGTATGCACCGCTTCTGAAAAGAGAACATGAGCAGGTGGACTGGTCCTGGGACGTAGCCAAAATCCATAACAGGATTCGCGGACTGAATCCCTGGCCCGGTGCTTTTACCCTTTTCCGGGGAGAACAGGTTAAAATATGGCTAAGTGAGCTGTCCGGAAAACCTGCCTTATCCGGACAGACTGCGCAAAACGCTTTGCCGGGAAGCATTTTGTCCCTTGCTAAGGGAGGACTGCTGGTTCAGACCGGGGAAGGTATTATAAAAATTTTAGAGCTTCAGCCTGCTGGGAAAAAGAAAATGCGTGCCCAGGACTTTTATAATGGATACAGACCTAAAGCAAATGATCGTTTTGAGTAAACGATCGCACTCATCTTTCCTTCTTTTAAGCAAAATCTAAGAATAAATGGATATACTTCTAATAGTTAAACAATGATTGTTTTAGTGCCTTGAATTATACATAAGAAGCATGACTCCTATGCTATTTGAGCAGGTCTAGCTTTTTAAGGAGGAAGATTATGTTTTTATTTGATTACACGATTATACTGCTAATTCCAGCGATTATTCTTACTGTCTATGCTCAGGCCAAGATCAGTGGTGCTTACGGCAGATATTCCAAAATGAGGAGCAGTTCGGGAGCGACGGGCGCAGACGTGGCCAGAGCGCTGCTGAATGAGAATGGCCTTTATGATGTTCAGGTAGAGCAGGTTGCCGGAAACCTTACGGATCACTACGACCCGAGGACTCATGTTGTGAGGCTCAGCAGCGGTGTATATAACAGTACGTCCATTGCAGCGCTGGCTGTCGCGGCTCACGAAACAGGTCACGCTGTGCAGCATGCTGACAGCTATGTTCCGTTGAAACTCAGGTCGGCCTTTGTGCCAGTGGCTTCATTCGGCAGTCAGGCAGGACCCATCTTGATCCTTCTTGGGCTGTTCCTGCCGTCGATATCCTTCTTGTTGGATATTGGGATTTATGTTTTTGCGTTTGCAGTTCTGTTCCAGATCGTTACGCTTCCTGTTGAATACAATGCCAGTAACAGAGCCTTAGCTTTTCTGGGAGACAGCGGCATTATTAAAGATACAGAAGAGATGACAGGTGCAAGAAAGATGCTCAGTGCAGCAGCCCTGACCTATGTCGCCGCAGCACTGACTGCGATCCTGACCTTGCTGCGTTTTGTGTGGATTGCACAAGGCCGGGATGATTAATACCGAATCAAGAGAATAAAAAAGATTGGGATAGAAAAATGACGGAGAAGAATAACCCTATTACTGAAGAAAAAACCAAACGTAGGCGGAAACGCATAAACGATCAAAACGCACGGCTGATAGCCGTGCGTATTCTTACGCGGGTCGAAAAAGAAGGGGCCTATGCCAATCTTCTTTTACGTTCCCAGCTTTCAGGACTGACTCAGAGCCGGGACAGGAATCTGGCTACTGCTTTGGTCAACGGGGTATTAAAAAACAAATTGACGCTGGATTATGCGTTGAGAAAACATCTGAATAAGCCGATGTCCGCATTACCGCAGGAAGTCAGGGCTGTTTTAAGGACCGGTGTTTTTCAGATACTACTCATGGACAGAGTGCCGGTGCCCGCCGCGGTCAATGAGAGTGTTGACCTGATGAATCAACTGAACCGAACCTATTCCCCCCTTGTCAACAGTGTCCTGCGCAAGGCGGCTGAAACAGGCTGGAATTTTGAATGGCCAGACCAAAAGAAGGAAACGGTCCGCTATCTTTCGGTCAGATATTCTCATCCTGAATGGATGATCAAGCGCTGGCTGGCAAGGTGGGGGCAGGAAGAAACAGAAGCTTTGCTCAAAGCCAACAACGAACCTTCCCTTACTTCTATCCGTGTAAACACCCTAAAGACAACAAGGCAGGAACTAAAAACCTTATTGGAAAGTCAGGAAATTGAGGTCGCGGACGGAGAATACACACCGGAAAGCTTAATTCTGAAAGATTTTGGCGGATTGGACCAACTTTGGGAATTCCAAAACGGATATTTCGCGGTTCAGGATCAGAGTTCTCAGTTGGCTGCTCATCTATTGGGAGCGCGGGAAGGGGACAGCGTATTGGATGTCTGCAGTGCCCCGGGAGGGAAGACAACCCATCTGGCGCAATTGATGAAAAACAAGGGAACCATTGTTGCTGTTGATATGTATCCCCAAAAGCTTGATTTGATCAAGGAATCAGCCGAGCGGCTCGGAATTACAATGATAAAAACTGTTGAGGGCGACGCCCGGATTTTGGAAGGAATCGGAGAGAAGTTTGACCGGGTCCTGGTTGATGCGCCCTGTTCGGGCTTGGGTGTGCTTAGGAAAAGAGCTGATCTGCGCTGGCAGAAGAGAGAAGACGAGATCAGCAAACTGCCAGAACTCCAGCTGGCAATCCTGCTGAAAGCTGCCGATCATGTGCGGGAAGGCGGAGAGCTTGTTTATTCGACCTGTACCATGGAGCCGGAAGAAAACTTTGAAGTGGTTAAAGCTTTCCGGCAGCTTAAGCCCGAGTTTGTTTCCGTTGACTTGTCGGGAAGTTTGCCTTTTGCAGCAGAGGAGAGAGATCTGAAACAACTCCGGAAAGGGGTATGGCAGATCCTGCCTCATCATCACAATATGGATGGATTCTTTATCGCTAAGTTTCGAAGGCCACGGATGGCCTAGTGACGCGATGCTACGGATGGCAAGGAGCGGCAAGAAGATTTTATAGCAAGTCTATGTGCTCTAATTGACAAAGCTTTACGTCTGGCGGAAAAACATGTTTAAGATTATGAAATTGGGAGAATAATACTAATTATGGAAAAGCTGGATTGCCGCGGTTGTCTTGAAGGAGAAATGCGTGCAGTATGCCTCGAAAACGGCTTGAAAAAGTTTAGGGCCAATCAGGTTTTCAACTGGGTTAATGCCAGAGGAGTTCATCATTGGGATGAAATGATGAATATCGGGAAACAGGACAGCGAACGGCTTGACAGGGTTTTCTTTATCCAGCCGCTGACTGTTTTAAAAGCGCAGCGTTCTGCCGATGGGACCCGGAAGTTTTTATTTCGCCTGGCTGATGGAGAAAGCATTGAAACGGTGCTGATGGACTATGATCATCTGACAAGCCGGGACAGACACACTCTATGTGTCTCGACTCAGGTAGGATGCCCTGTGGGATGCCCTTTCTGTGCAACCGGAATGGATGGATTCCGCCGAAACTTGACTGCAGGAGAGATCACCGGCCAGGTGCTCGAAATCAGTCGGCTGCTTCAGCAGGAGGACCCGAAATTCACGGTAACCAATATTGTTTTCATGGGGATGGGCGAACCTTTTCTTAATTATGATGCGGTGATGAAAGCGATTCGAATCCTGAACAGCGAGAACGGTCAGAATATCGGCATGCGGAGAATGACCATCTCGACGAGCGGTGTTGCCCCCAAGATCATTCAACTGGCACAGGACAACCCGCAAGTCGGTTTGGCTGTATCGCTTCATTCAGTCAGAAATGAAGTCAGGGATACGCTGGTTCCTATCAACAGGAGATATCCATTGCAGGAACTGCTGGAAGCCTGCCGGTATTATTCCGATCAGACGAACAGAAGAGTTACATTTGAGTTTGCTTTACACCAACAGAATGTCTCCAAAGAGGAAGCAGAGAAACTGGTCGTTCTCCTTAAGGGCATGCTGGCCCATGTCAATTTGATCCCCATTAATCCGGTAATCGGCAGCGACGTTCAAAGAGCGGGCAAAGAGCGGTTAACGATGTTCAAAAGGGTTCTCGAGGCGGGCAAGATTCCTGTTTCGATCAGAGAAGAAAAAGGCCTGGACATTGACGCAGCCTGTGGTCAGCTTAGACAGCGTTTGGAGTGTGAGGAGTATGCGTCTCTTAAACAAAGTTGAATCGATCGCCGAACAGATGGCTACATTTTTGTTCAGCAAGTCGGTGGGCACGATTCAGCCTGTTCAGGTTGCCAGGGAACTCAATAAAATAATGCTGAAAAATAAGCAGGTCAGCATATCCCATGTCTATGTCCCGAATGTTTACACTGTAAGTTTAAACCCTGAGGATTATGCGGTCTTGGAAAGTTTTGGAGAGACACTGCTGGTGGAGCTGGCCAAACATCTCTATGACGAAGGGACCAGGCAGGGCTACACTTTTCTGGCGCTTCCGGTTGTGCGGATGCAGCCTTCGGAGAAGATTGATGCTGGCTTAATGAAAACCCAGGTTGAGTTTAAAGATTCTGTTGTCGCCAATTGGCGGATTAACGAAGAAAAACTGCCTGCGGAAGATGAAGAAATGGAAAAAACAACAGTTCTGGCGGATGCTGCAAGATTAATCATGGCATCATCCAAAACAGTCAGCAGGAAAACTCATCCTTATCTCGAAGTTATAAAAGGGACAAATGAAGGTGAGATTTACGATCTTAATAAGGACGAGTATATCGTCGGACGCCAGGAAGATTGTGATATCGAAGTCAGAGACCTGGAGATCTCCCGTCACCATTTGAAGCTTTATACAGAGAATAGAAGGTGGTTTGTTCAGGATCTAGGCAGTACCAACGGTACCTATCTGAACAAATTAAGGGTTGACCGCTATATGGTAAATCCTGGGGACAGGATAAAGGCCGGACAAACGCATTTTCAATTTCAGGTAGATAAGTAAAGTCGGTGATTGAATGCAAATGCTTACGGTAGTTGGAAGGATTGTATTTGTTGGTTTTATCTATCTCTTTCTCTTACGGATATTGACGGTTATGCTGGCCGATTTAAGGTCGAGGGGAATCATGAGCAAAACCGAATCTGATCTTGGCTGTATCGAGGTCTTAGGCGGAGCTGAAAAGCTACCCAAAGGACGCAAGATTAAGATTGATTCCCGGGGGCTTTCCATCGGAAGAGGAAAGCACAACGATATCGTCGTTCCGGACCATTATTGTTCGCTGGATCATGCTGAATTCAAGCATAACAGAGGGATGACAACGCTGGAGGATGTTGGGAGCACGAATGGTACCTGGGTGAACGGAGAACGGATCAACTCCCAGGTCCAGCTTGTTTCCGGTGACTTCATCAAGATAGGCAGCATTACTTTTCTATATTCGAGGTGGGGAAATGAAAGCAGTTAGGATTTATGAGACCGGTTGTGTTAGAAAAAACAATGAAGATTATTTTCTTATATTGCCGGAGGAGTCATTTTTTGCGGTGGCCGATGGAATGGGCGGACATAATGCCGGGGAAATAGCTTCGAGGATCGCGGTCGAACAATTAGAGGAAAAAGCAGCTGAATTAAAATCTTCGGATATTCAGGATATGCAGGACTGGATCGTTCAGGCTGTGAATCAGGCCAACCGTGAAGTATACGAGGTATCGCTTCGGACTGAAGGGACGGAAGGCATGGGAACAACCCTGACTGCTCTGATGATCTATGACAATAAAGCCGTTGTTGGCCATGTGGGCGACAGCAGGATTTATTTATGGCGAAATCAGACCCTCACGCTCCTGTCGGAGGATCATTCCATGGTAAACGAACTTGTCCGCCTCGGAGAGCTGACGGAGGAGAAAGCCAAAAATCATCCGCACAAGCATGTTTTGTCCAGAGCGCTGGGTGTGGAGCTCAACATTGATGTAGATTGTTTCCAACTTAAAGTACAGGACGGAGATGTTTTTCTTCTGTGCACGGATGGCTTTTCGAATGAAATTAGTGATCAGGAGATTGCTGCGGAGTTTTCCGAGGCTAAATCATGGGATGACCATCTCGAAACCTTGAAGAATGTTGTGATCGAACGGGGGGCTCCGGATAATTTTACGGCAATATGCTGTATTGTGGAGCGGTGAGAACATGCTACATCGTCTATCTTTGAGAGTTCTGACTTTAGTAATTCTATGGATGGGACTCGGTGTACTGAAACTGGATGATATGAGTGAAAGCGGTTTTTTCCTGCAAGGAGCTGTATTTTCTTTTTTGATCCTAGCAGGTGCCTTGTTTGAAATATTTTTTTGCTATCAGGGAGATCCGTATCTCCTGCCGGTAGTTCAGACCATCCTCGCGATTGGCTTGGTTTTTCTAGCAAGGATCAATCCTGCCCAGGCGGCGGACCAATTTATCTGGGCGAATCTGGGCTTGATCATTTACTATGCTGTCTTTTTTATTTTACGAGATTACCGCAAGCTTGGTGAGTATCAGTATCTCTGGGGAATGCTGGCCTTGCTTATGCTTCTGCTGACGCTGATATTTGGGACCACCATCAATGGTGCGACAAGCTGGTTTAGGTTTGCCGGGGTGGGTTTCCAGCCCGAGGAGCTCGTCAAAGTGGCCCTGCTTCTTTTCCTGGCATCCTATTTAAGTGATAATAAAGAGCTTTTGCGTTTTGGAACGATTCAGGTTGGGAGACTTTCTCTGCCTGATGCCAAAACAATGGGCCCGTTTGTTTTTATCGGCGTATTTGTTCTCGGATTGCTGGGTGCCCAGAAAAGCCTTGGAACGGCGCTGGTATTCTTCCTTCTTATGGTGTTTATCTTGTATGTCGCAACCGAAAGACTGCTTTATCTCGTGGTTTCCGTTCCGTTGGTCATGGCGACAGGGGCAGCTGGTTATTTCCTGTTTGATCATGTCCGCGTAAGGGTTGCTACCTGGATTAACCCGTGGCTGGATGCCAGCGGCGGGGCTTATCAGATCTCCCAGTCGATCTTCGCCATAAGTGGGGGAAGGCTTCTGGGGACAGGTCTCGGAAATGGGATAGGTGCTTACCAGATTCCGAATGCGGACACTGATTTTATCTTTTCGGTGATTGCTGAGGAAATTGGTTTTATTGGCGCAATGGCAATCATCAGTCTGTTTATTATTGTCGTAATGCGCTGTTTCTGCGTCAGCACCAGAGCTGTGGATCGGTTTGGCCAGATCCTGGCGGCGGGAATAGGCATTCTGATCGGTGTGGAAGCGCTGATCATCCTGGCCGGGGTGACCAAAATGCTTCCGCTTACAGGTCTGCCTTTGCCTTGGATGAGCTACGGGGGAAGTTCCATGGTCGGACACTTTTTACTCCTTGGGATTCTGGCCGGCATTTCTCATAGCTCAGCTTTCTCCGTGAGTCAGATACCAATCGGAAAGCAGGCAGATGCCTTATGAACAATGGAATCCGCAAAATTGCACTGATCATGGTTTTTAGCTTTGTTTTTCTAAGCCTGGGTCTGGTATACTGGCAAGTGGTTAAGGCCGATGAGATGCTGGATAATCCAGCTAACCGGCGCGCGGTTTATTTAGAGGAAAGAATTACCCGGGGCGGCATTTTTGACCGCAACGGCGTTGTTCTGGCAAAGACGGAGCAAACCGCTGACGGAAAAGTCAGAACGTATCCGCAGGGTGAGATGTTTGAGCCTTTACTGGGGTATGCCACAGTAAAATACGGTTCTGCCGGCCTTGAAGCAACGGAGGCGGAAACACTTCTCGGAATGAAGAATCCTTCCATTCTCAGACGGATTCAGAATGCATTTGAATTGCAGAGAACAGGTAATGACCTGATACTGACACTTGATTCCCGTCTACAGGAGACTGCTTATCAGAGTTTGCAGGGCAAGACCGGAGCAGTGGTGGCAATCGATCCGCAAAACGGGGATGTTCTGGCGCTGGTCAGTCAGCCAAGCTATGATGCTGGAGCAATTGAACAGGACTGGGACAAGATTATTGCTGAGGAGGACAGTCCGCTGGTGAACCACGCTTTCTCGTTGTTTCCTCCAGGATCAATTATGAAAGTTATTACTTCAGCAGCCATTTTTCAGGCAGGACTCGACACAACGGAGCTTTATGATTGTGAAGGTTCTACTGTGATTAACGGGCAGACGATCCAGGAACAAAATGATAAAGCGCATGGCTGGGTCAATTATGATCTTGCTTTGGCCTACTCCTGCAATACTTATTTTGCTCAGTATGGGATCAAAGCTGGTGTGAATCATTTTTTGGAGGCTGTGTCCAATTTCGGATTTGGCAGGGATATCCCGTTTGATCAGTATGTTCCGATCAGTTCAATTACCAGGGATGACCCTTTGCCGGAGAACTTAAGCCTCAATTTGTTTGCCGAGAGTACCTTCGGTCAGGGTCAGGTAATGGTTAGTCCTTTCCATATGGCCTTGATCACAGCCGGAGTTGCCAATGACGGCAAAATAATGGTTCCACATTTGATTGACAGTGTGCTCGATTCCAAGCAAAATAGTATCTATCGAAGGACACCTGAAGTTTGGCTGACGCCTCTCAGTAAGGAAGAAGCAGAAAAAATAACAAGCGGCATGGTTTTGGCTGTCAATAAAGGAACAGCATCTCCCGGAGCCATATCTGGGGCCCAAATAGCAGCAAAAACTGGCTCGGCTGAACCGGGAGGAGACGGGGATACCCACGCCTGGTATATTGCTTTCGCTCCTGCGGAGAATCCGGAAATAGCTGTAGCGGTCCTGGTGGAACATGGCGGAACCGGCGGCGGAGCGGCAGCGCCGATTGCTAAAGCAGTCATAGAGAAAGCACTTGAATTGAAAGAAGGTGAAAACTAATGGAAAAGATGTTCGGAGGAAGATATGAAATAGAAGAAAAAATTGGGGCCGGAGGGATGGCAATCGTCTACCGGGCCAAGGATACATTACTGAACAGAACCGTTGCTATCAAGGTCCTGCGGGAACAGTACGCTTCCGATGAGGGTTTTATCCGTCGTTTTCGCCGGGAAGCGCAGTCTGCAGCCAGCCTGTCTCACCAGAACATCGTTTCGATCTATGATGTGGGCAGAGACGGGAACGAAGATTATATTGTCATGGAGTATGTCAAAGGCCAGACGTTAAAGGATATTATCCGTACGCAAGCGCCTCTTTCCCAGGATAAGGCGATTCATATTGTCCGTCAGATTGCTGAAGCACTGGTTCATGCACATGCCAACAATATTATTCATCGGGATATCAAACCGCAGAATATTTTAATTGCACCGGATGGAAGGGCCAAAGTTACTGATTTTGGGATAGCCAGAGCCGCCTCTTCGGCAACCGTCACCCATACCGGGGATATCGTCGGCTCAGTGCATTACCTGTCACCGGAACAGGCCAAGGGTTCCCAAACCACGGAACAGTCCGATATCTATTCGCTTGGAATCATCCTTTATGAACTGATTGCGGGAAGGCTTCCGTATGATGGAGATACCGCGATTACCATTGCCTTGAAGCATATCCAGGAGGAAGTCGAGCTGCCCGGGAAGCTTGTTGCCGGAGTCAGCCCGGAACTGGAAACCGTGATCATGAAAGCACTGGCCAAATCACTTCAAGACCGCTATAAAAGTGCAGCGGAATTTCTCGAGGATCTCGACAGGATCGAAGCCGGAGAGATCATTGTTTGGGAAAAAAGACAGGCCAGAGACCATGAAGATACCATGCAGACCCAGGTTCATAGGGGCTTGAAGGATAAAGTAATCCCGAATGAGGCCAAGAATGATGCGCTTCTGCGTACCAAAAAGCGCAAGAAAAAAATTCCGATGCTGGTTATGATTGCTATTGCCGCACTGATTGTAGTTGTCGGGACATCCTCAGGAGTTTGGGTTTTCACCCATACACAGGTGGTTAACGTTCCGGATCTTACGGGTAAGACTGTAGAAGAAGCTAAAATCGAATTGACCAAAGCCCGTCTAGTTCTCGGCAACCGGACCGAAACCTACAGCGATGAAATTAAGCAGGGTGGGATTGTTTCTCAAAGCATTAAGCCGAAGAGTGAAGTTAAGGCTGGAAGGTCAGTGGACATTGAGATCAGCAAAGGGGTAGAATACATTAAAGTACCGAATGTAACAACCGGGTATCCACTTCAGGAAAACGCTGAGAGTACGCTTAAGGAAGCCGGTTTTACGAATATTACGGTCAAAACAATGCTGAGCGCTTCCGTTTCGAAAGGACATGTTTTCGGACAATCGGTTGCGCCCGGTTCGACCTGGACAAAGAACGGAGAGATCGAACTGTTTGTCAGCGAAGGGATTCAACCAACGATTACCGCTATGCCTGATTTTACAGGCATGTCACTGGAGTTTACCACGGATTACCTAGAAAAATACGATATGAAAGTAATGCCGATCATGGAAGAATCGGATTTATTTCCGGAGAAAGCCGTGATTACAACTGAACCCAAACCGGGCAAACCAATCCAGCAGGGTTCGGAAGTGACCATCGTTGTGTCTCAGGGACCGGGACCCCCGGCCTAAAATGACCCAAATATCTGATGCTATCATTTTTTTGACATGATAAGAGGTACAGGAGTTATTTGAATTAGAGCGGAGGAAAGAACAGGATATATGCTGATTCAGGGAACATTGATGAAAGGATATGCCGGCTTTTATTACGTATACGCCGATGACCGGGTATGGGAATGCTCCCTGCGCGGTCGTTTTCGTGTAAAAAAGCAGGAATTTATCCCCGGCGACAAGGTGATGGTTCTTCCAGGAACAGGGGATAAGGCCACGATTGAAAAGGTACTCGAACGTCAAAATTCTCTGGTCAGGCCGTATATTGCAAATGTGGATCAGGTTCTCTTGGTCTTCTCCTTGAAGACCCCTGATCCGGATTACAATTTGCTGGACAGGCTGCTCATTCAGGCCGGGGAAGCAGGAATCAGCATTTTGATCGTATTCACCAAGGAAGATCTGGATGTTGGAAATAAAACCCCATCTGTCGATTACCGCAGGATCGGCTATGAAGTCGTCCAGGTGTCGAATCGGACTCTGACAGGGATTGATGAAATTGCTGAAAGGCTCAAGGGCAATGTGTCTGTGTTAGCAGGACCTTCCGGATCTGGCAAATCCAGCCTGATCAATGCTCTGAATCCCGGGAAGACACTTAAAACAGGTAACGTCAGCGACAAAATCGGCCGGGGAAGGCATACAACCAGGCATGTCGAGCTTCTTTCCGTAGCAGGAGGACTTGTTGCAGATACGCCGGGATTTTCATCCCTGTACCTGCCCGAAATGAAGAGAGAGGAACTGCAATCCTACTTTCCTGAGTTTGTCCGGATTAAACATGAATGCCGCTTTTCAAGCTGCCTTCATGACAAGGAACCTGACTGTGCTGTAAAAGAAGCCCTGAGCGAGAGCCTTATTAATTCTTCCAGATATGAGCACTATCTGCAGTTTTTAAAAGAAGTCATCGAACATGAAAAAAAATATTAGATGTATCAGAACTTAACTTAGAATTTTTTTGATACCCTAATAAAGGGTTTCAGGGCTGAACGAAGAATAATTACAGAAAACCGTACAATTAATGATAAGAAACTGCACGCAGCCAAAGAAACAGCACCATAGGTTTGGAAGGAGGATCTTTATGGCTTTGACGATTGCCCCATCGATACTGTCTGCCAATTTTGCCAGATTGGGAGAGGACGTCAGTCTTGTTGAAAATGCGGGGATTGATATGCTGCATATAGATATTATGGATGGACATTTTGTTCCGAATATCTCGATAGGGCCTGCCGTTGTTGGATCGCTCCGCAAGGTCTCCGCGCTGGAGTTTGATGTTCATCTGATGATTGAACATCCTGAAAAGTATGTTGAAGATTTTGTGAAGGCAGGTGCCGACTCGATCACGATTCATGCTGAGGCGACCAGGCACCTTCACCGGGTCATCCAGCTGATCAAATCTCTGGGGGCGAATGTGGGCGTTGCACTGAACCCTGCAACCCCGCTGGAAATGCTGACATATGTTTTGCAGGAACTTGATGTTGTGTTGCTGATGACTGTGAACCCTGGTTTTGGCGGCCAAAAGTTTATTCAGGAAGTCTTGCCGAAAATCGTAGCGCTGTCGGAGATTCTGAAGGAAGTGAACCCGCTTTGCCGTATTGAGGTGGATGGCGGAATCAATGTTGAGACAGCCCGTCTGGTAAGCAAAGCCGGGGCCGAGATATTAGTAGCTGGTGCAGCTGTATTTAGTTCTCCGGATCCGCAACAGGCGATTTGTGATATCCTTGAAGCAGCCAAAGAGGAACAGCGTGATAACAAAAATAAAAGATTCCGGGGGAAGATCAAGCAATGAAGGTTGCAGTCGTGGCAAACGGAGAATGGGATGCTGCGTGGGGCCGCGGCGAACTCGCCGGGAATCATATCGAGATGTTGATCTGCGCGGACGGAGGCGGCAACAAGGCCATCGCTTCGGACAGAATCCCTGATGTATTGATCGGGGACCTCGATTCCATTACAAAAGAAAATCTGGAAAAATGTATAGCGGCCAAAACAACCGTCAAACAATATCCCTGCGAAAAAAATGAGACGGATTTAGAGCTCGCTGTGGCCTATGCAGATACATATTTAGATTCTCAGGGATGTTTTCAGGACGAAATCGTCCTTTATGCCGCCGGCGGTAAAAGGCTGGATCACCTGATGGGGAATATCTCAATCATGATTGCGTATGCTGAGAAAGGCAGACGGCTGAAGATGAAAGACCCGAGATCCGATGCTTGGGTGATGCTTCAGGGTAAAGAGAACATCAAGGGCAGCATTGGTCAGCAGTTGTCGATCGTCGCCTTATCCGATGATGCCCGGGTATCTGCCGAAGGGCTGTACTATCAGCTGGATATGCTAAATCTTGCGCATAATTCCCCGCGTGGAATCAGCAATGTGTTTACGGATAAAGATATTTCGATTGAAATTCATGAAGGCAAAGTTCTGATCTATGTTCAGATGCCTTGTTAATCTTAAAACTTACTCCTCAAAATTGGTTGAAAAGCAAAAACCCCGGCTTTAAAGTCGGGGTTGTTTTAATCCAATCACAGTCGTTTCACGATGAAGTTAGATTGCTCGTTTCACTTTACCTGAACGAAGGCATCTTGTGCAGACTTTGACATGGGTGGGAGTACCGTTCACTACAGCACGGACACGCTGGAGGTTTGGTTTCCAGGTACGCTTGGAGCGAATATGGGAGTGACTGACACTCATCCCGGAAGAAACTCCTTTTCCGCAAACATCACAAATACTAGCCATGATTTCTTCTACCTCCTTTTCACCCAAAAATGACACTATTATAGTTTAGCAGAACTTAAAAGAATTGGCAAGGGCAGGTTTTTATTATCCGACGAGGTTTATATAGGTCTTATACATCCTGCAAATGCAAATATTTTATTCATATATTATACTACATTTACCGGGTACTGATAAGAAAAAATAAGGAGTTGTTCCCTGAGGTATTCACATAGTATTTGACGAAAGCTACCGCGTATATTATCCTAATTATATTAAAGGAAACGGTGAATCTTTCAAAATGGAATTTTATCATGCAAAAGATTAAATTGATGCTGGATTATAGGGAAAGCGAGGTTGAAAAGATGGCAAAGCTGATGGAAACAAAACTGGGAAATGTAGAAATATCAGAAGATGTTATAGCTACGATCTCAGGTGCGGCGGCAATCGAGTGCTATGGATTGGTGGGTATGGCTTCGAGAAAGATTTCGGACGGCGTTTCAGGTTTGCTTAAAAGGGAAAACTTATCCAAAGGGGTGAGTGTCACCCTTCAGGAAGAGGACTTGATCATAGACCTTAACATCATTGTGGGATACGGAATTAAAATATCGGAGGTTGCCTCCAATGTAATGGACCGGGTCCGATACACTGTCGAGACAATGACAGGTCTAAAAGTGGCTGAAGTAAACGTAAATGTTCAAGGGGTAAGATTTTTAGAATAGTTGAGAATACACTCAGATGATCTTAGGATGAGTAGGAGGATAAATTTTGAAAGCCGTGTCGGACGCTCAAAAAATTGACGGAAACGTATTAAAAGATATGATAAGGTCGGGGTCTCGTCTGCTGGAGCAAAGGAAGAAGGAAATTGATGCTTTGAATGTATTTCCGGTCCCGGACGGGGATACGGGTACAAATATGAATTTGACATTCAAAGCAGCATCATTAGCAGCAGACAAGGTAACGGGCAATTCTGTGCATGAAGTCGCAAGTGCCGCTTCTACAGGTTCCCTGATGGGTGCCAGGGGGAATTCAGGTGTTATTTTGTCTCAGATCATGAGAGGGATTGCCAGGGGCTTGGAAGGTCTTAACGAAGCAAATGCTCTCCAGATGGCTCATGCGCTGCAAACGGGCGTTGAAAGCGCGTACAAGGCAGTAATGAAACCGGTCGAAGGAACAATTCTTACTGTATCCAGGGAGACTGCCCGGGGTGCATATCTTAAAGCAAAAAGCGGAACGACTGATATTTTGGAAGTTTTGAGGGCTGGTTGTGAAAAAGGTGAAGAGGCGCTGGCCAGGACGCCTGAGATGCTGCCTGTTCTGAAACAGGCAGGTGTGGTTGATGCCGGCGGTCAGGGCTTCCTGACTATTCTATACGGCTGGATCTCGGCTTTGGAAGGCAAGGAAATTGGTTACGCTGAGGTACAGCAGGAGGAGGTCCAGATTCCTGCGGTTTCAGGTATTATTGCCGTTGGAAGCCTGGAATTTCCATATTGTACTGAGTTTCTGATGAAAGGAAATGGCCTTGATCCCGATGTTATAAGACAGGCACTCCTGGACAAAGGTGACTGCTTGTTGGTCGTGGGCACGGAGGATGTGGTCAAGATCCATATTCACACCCGGAACCCCGGACTTATTTTGGATTATGCCATCAAATATGGTTCTCTGCATGAAGTTCAGATTCACAATATGCTTGCCCAGAATGAGCTGGCTGCCCATCAGGCTAAAAATGTGCCTGAAAGCAGTGAAGCTGCTTATACCGGCGGGCTCGCGGATACTTCATCAGGGGCTCCTGCAGACCAGGCGGCTTCGGCCGGGACAACAGAGGTCAAGGACTATGGGATCGTTGCCGTCGCCATGGGAGAAGGTATTGCCCAAATCTTCACCAGTCTGGGTGTCGATGAGGTTGTTTTCGGCGGTCAGACTATGAATCCGAGTACCAGTGATCTTGCCGAAGCGATTAGGAAAGTTCCCGCCCGCCATATTTTCCTTCTGCCGAACAACAGTAACATCATCATGGCGGCCGGTCAGGTCAACGAACTGATTGAAGACAAAGAAATCTACGTTATTCCGACTAAGACAATACCGCAGGCGATCGCTTCTTTACTTGCTTTCAATTCTGACAGCCTTCCGGAGGAAAACGTTCAAAATATGACAACGGCATTCAGACAGGTAAGTTCGGGAGAAGTAACTTATGCAGTCAGAAATTCGCAGTATGGCGAGCTGGAGATTGCCGAAGGGGATATTCTTGGCCTGATTGAGGGAACAATAAAGACGACAGGCAGAGATATTCTCGACGTTGCCAAAAATGTTCTGGAGGAAATGAATTGGCGCGAAAAGGATCTTGTCACCATTTTTTACGGTAAAGACATGGCTGAAGAAGATGTAAGCCTGCTTACGGACTGGCTTAGCGAGGAGAAACCGGAGATTGAAGTCGAGGTTTATTCCGGGAAACAGCCATTATATTATTATATTCTCGGGGTTGAATAAACAAAAAACTTCGGCTTCGGCCGAAGTTTTTTTTATCAAGCCGGTTTCTCGATGTAGGTCTTCGAACGTGTCTTGTTAGGGCAGATCTCCTGAGCCAATCTGCTAGGGTAAGTCTGCATGCCACAATACCGCTTTCGGCTATTGCGTCTTCCTTGACGCAAAAAGCCGCGCTACGCCATCCAGGCTTCGCTTGTCGCGGAACTGTGGCCCCCAGACTTACCCTAGCATAATGGTTATGTAAGTAAGCCATCCATAGTAAATGTATGAATGTATGAATGGATGAAAACGGATTACCCCAAATTATTACTGAAGGAAGGTGAGCCGGTGAAGGTCGGAAGCGTTTTTGATTTGCTGGGGCCGGTGATGGTCGGGCCCTCAAGTTCCCATACGGCGGGGGCGGTCAGGCTTGGTCTGATGGCTGCAAAAATACTTGGCGCCAAAGTGAAGCAGGCCCGTATCCAGCTGCACGGTTCTTTCGCGGAGACGGGGAAGGGACATGGAACTCATCTTGCCTTGACAGCAGGGCTGCTCGGGATGAAGCCGGATGATAGCCGGATCAGGGAGGCTTCGAGGATTGCACTAGAGGCTGGGATGGAAACGGTATTTGAAAATGTCAATCTGGGTGATGTACACCCGAATTCGGTTCGTTTCCTGCTAACCGGCTGGGGCGGTGAAAAAGCTGAAATCAGTGGTTCATCGTTGGGCGGCGGGAAAATACTGATCACCGAGGTAAACGGTTTTGAAGTTGAGTTCACCGGGGAATATCCGGCTTTGATTGCAATTTATATGGATTATCCGGGAATGATAGCTGAAATAACCAAACTGCTTGCGGGCAAAGGAATCAATATTGCCCAGATGAAAGTATCCAGAGAAGGCAAAGGGCAAAATGCGCTGGCGGTTATTGAGACGGATGAGCCGATCACGGATATTCTTAGCAGCGAAATGAAAAAGATGCCGATGATCGAGCAGGTGATGTTTATTGAACCTATCATAGACATTTGACGCGGGGGGCTGACAGATGCGTTCTTATGGTGAATTAGTGGAAAAAACTGAAAAGCTTAATAAAAAAATCAGTGATATGGTTCTTCAGGAGGAATGTCTGAGGACAGGTATACCGGCTGAACAGCTGTTAAAAAAAATGAAGAACCATTATGCAGTGATGCGGGAATCAGTTGAAAGCGGAATGACTGGAGAGTGGAAATCATTGTCAGGCCTTGTAGGAGGAGAAGCTGCTCTTTTGGAGAAATATAGAGAAAGCGGCAAGTCGATTCTGGGTAATCCGGTGAACAAGGCGGCGGCCAGAGCAATGGCCGTAGCTGAGGTAAACGCCGGCATGGGAAGGATCGTTGCAGCACCGACAGCAGGATCGTGCGGCGTGTTGCCTGCTGTACTGCTGACAGTTCAAGAGATGTCGGATGCAACGGAAGAAGATGCCGTTCGGACTCTTTTTACATCTGCCGGCCTTGGGATGGTCATTGCGGAAAGAGCTAGTGTCTCAGGTGCAGAAGGCGGGTGTCAGGCTGAGATAGGTTCAGCGGCTGCCATGGCTGCAGCGGCGGCAGTGGAATTGTGCGGCGGATCGCCCGATCAAACAGCGCAGGCAGCAGCATTGGCTTTGAAAAGTTTTCTTGGTCTGGTCTGTGACCCTGTAGCCGGGCTGGTTGAGGTGCCCTGTGTAAAAAGGAATGCCATGGCAGCAGTTATAGCATTAACCGCAGCAGAAATGGCTTTGGCTGGAATCAAAAGTGCGATCCCATTGGATGAGGTCATTGATGCAATGGCTTCAATCGGCAGGGAAATGTCCTGCAGCCTCAAGGAAACGTCCCGGGGGGGACTCGCCGTCACTCCTGCGGCTCAGAAATATAAAGATCATTTGGCAAGGTGAGAATGTGCTGCAATCAGATCATTGGCGAAACAGCGTGAATAGGGCGATGAAAGCCGAGGAAAAACAGGGATTTATTAATACAGGCGCTGTCGGCGGCTTCAGCAGCTTTTTACTGGACTTGCTTGCTGAACTGGACGGTGTTTTTTCCGCGGAAAACCTCGCCTTAATGCAGTGTATTGCAGAGGAATATCAAGAAGTTAGCCCGTATAAACGACGGGCTTTATGGCGTGAACTCCAGGAACTACTGGACAAAACAACATCTTCAGATGCTCCTGGAATAGCTTCTGGAGCAATCTGCGGAACAACATCCGAAGAAGCATCAGGAACCTTTCGTACCACAGAGAAAGTCTTAACCAGCCTTGAAGTTCAGACAGGAAGCATCTGTCAGCCCCAAAATCTGCAGTATATCAAAGGTGTCGGACCGCAAAGAGCCAAACAGTTCGAAATTATGGGGATTTATACTGTTGAGGATCTTCTGCGGTATTACCCGCGCAAATATGAAATCCGATCGAAACGGCGGATTCAGGATATTCAGGACGGGGAGTATGTTACGATTGACGGGATTGTAACTGGAAGCCTGGTTACCAAAGGCAGAGTCAAGGTCGTCAAATTAAATATTGAACAGGACGGCAGAAGCATTCATGCCGTCTGGTTCAATCAAATACATATTCCAAAACAATATCCGGACGGAACAAAGGTCACTGTGACAGGAAAAGCACAATGGCGCACCAGAGTCCCGGAATTGCTCGCGTCCGAAATCAGGAAAGGACTTTACGAGGGTCCTGCTCAAAAAATGGTTCCAGTATATTCGGAAACAGCCCGTCTCAATTCGAAAACTATCCGGGAGATCATCCAGGTTATTTTGCCGCAGGCTGACCGAATCTTTGACGAGTTCTTTCCGTATGAGGAAAACAATTTGATGGAACGGCGGCAAGCCATCAAAGAAATTCATTTTCCGCACTCCGCGGAAACCTTGAAAAAGGCACGTGAAAGACTGGTCGTTGAGGAAATCCTTCTGCTCCAGCTGGCGTTGGCTAGGCTTCGTTCCCCCGGGCCTCAGAAAGCAGGTCTCGTTTTAAACCAGGGTGGAGCTTTGGCCCAAAAATTTGTTTCCGGGCTTCCTTTTCGGCTGACGGGTGCCCAGCAAAGAGTCATCCAGGAAATATTCCGAGATATGGGGAGCATCGAAAAGCCGATGGCCCGTTTGCTTCAGGGCGATGTTGGATCAGGTAAAACCGTGGTAGCAATGGCTGCCCTGCTGCAGGCTGTGGGCTCGGGTTTTCAGGCCGCTATGATGGCGCCGACTGAGGTGCTTGCCCAGCAGCACTATGAATCGCTGCAGGCCGCGTTTGAACCTTTGGGGGTAAAAGTTGTATTCCTTGTCGGGAACCAAAGTAAGCCTGAAAGGGAACAAATCTTAGGACAGATTTTGAGCGGAAAAGCCCAGGTTGTCGTCGGAACCCAGACCCTCATTCAGGAATCCGTCCGATTTAACGCCCTCGGTCTTGCCATCACCGATGAACAGCACCGGTTTGGCGTCAGACAGCGGACCCTATTGCAGGACAAAGGCGAGAACCCACATGTCCTGGTGATGACCGCTACTCCGATCCCGAGGACGCTTGCGCTGACTTTATACGGCGATCTTCAGCTTTCGGTGCTAGATGAGCTTCCTGCTGGCAGGAAGCCGATTATCACCAGGAAAATTTCAGACCGCAGCCGCTCCAGCATGGAAAAATTTCTGAAGCAGCATGTCGCTGCGGGTCGGCAAATCTTTGTCGTTTGTCCGCTTGTCGAGGAAACAGAAAAATCGGATTTTGTTTCAGCAACTCAAAAGGCTGATGAATTGAGCCGCATTTTTGAAGGAAGCAGTGTTGCGCTTCTGCACGGAAGAATGAAAGGACAGGAGAAAGAGGAGATCATGCAGCGCTTCCGACGCGGGGAGATTGATATCCTGGTTACGACAACTGTCGTCGAAGTCGGAGTCAATGTACCGAATGCGTCTGTGATGGTGATCGAGGATGCTGAAAGATTCGGGCTTGCCCAGCTGCACCAACTTCGCGGAAGAGTCGGACGCGGACAAGAACAGTCGTATTGTCTTCTGATCAGCAATACCCGGGACAGTGCCCGGCTGAATGTTCTTTGTGAGACAGAGGACGGCTTCCGGATTGCCGAGGAGGATTTGAAGATCCGGGGCCCGGGAGAGCTGCTTGGGCTTCGCCAGCATGGCGTACCGGAGTTAAAGCTTACAGACCTGGGAACTGACGGAAGACTGGTTGAAAAAGCCTATCAACTGCTTCAAAAGGTTCTGAAAGATCCTCAAAAATACGAAAAAGCCTATCAGGAAGTCAGCCGCCTTTATCCCAAAGAAAAAATCGGAGTGAATTAGTGCTGAGAGCAATTTTATACGATGAACAAGTCACAGTACGTATGATTTTTTTACACAGGCTCATACTATTTCTTGTCGGCACATTCCAGTCATGGATTGATGCAGAACTTTCAAGGAGGCAGAGGGCATGACAGAGACGAAAAAAGATACGACAAGTGAATTGGAAAATCTTAAATATGAAATTGCGCAAGAGATGGGTCTTACCCAGAAAAAAACAAAAAGAAAAAGTAAAAACAGAGAAGACGTAACGAATAACGAATGACGAGATACGGAATAAAAAACCTTCTGTTGAAGCATTGATTGATAGGCTTCAACAAAAGGTTTTTTAGTTACGGTTAAAGGATATTCTTCCTCTTATAATCATTATAGTTATTCGGGTCGATGTAAAAAAGTAGATTGTTTAATGGAGGTAGGTCTCAAAATTATGGCCGTCAATTCCGGGATGAATGCTCTGGTTGATTGCTGCAGCAATAATTTTAGCGCTTCTTTCAATTAATTCATCGACTTCCTTGGGTGTAACCATCAGGCTGCCCTCGTAAGGCGACAAGGCTTTCTGCATGACATTCATCAAGACCTGTTCATTTTCCTGTTGATAAATTTTGGCCAGGGAAGGTTCGGATTCCATTTGTTCAAAAAGCTCTTCGATAGTCTTATGCGCAATGATTGCAGCATTGACAACAGTCGGAACGCCGATAGCAATGACTTTGCAGCCAAGGGTTTCTTCGTTGAGCCCTTTGCGGTGATTGCCAATTCCGGAACCAGGATTGATCCCGGTATCCGCTAATTGAATGGTTGTGCCGATTCTATCCAGTGCACCTGCGGCCAGGGCATCGATTGCGATCACATAATCCGGACGGACATGTTCAACCAGTCCGCGGATTACCTCCGCCGTCTCGATTCCGGTCAGGCCAAGCACACCAGGTGATATCGCTGACACTTGGCGCACTTTCCCCTCAATTTCTTCGGGGGTATAATGAAAAAGGTGACGGGTGACCATGATTTTCTCGACAACTTTGGGCCCAAGCGCGTCTGGAGTTGCCTGCCAGTTGCCAAGACCAACGATCAAAAAACTGGTATCTTCCTTAAAATTAAACAATCCGGCGAGATGCCTTGCTAATACTGCAACGATTTTATTGTGCTGCTGGTAGTTGTTTTCTTTGATATCCGGAGCATCAATTGTAATATAATTTCCTTTAGGCCTGCCCAATTCTTTTTCACCTTTGGCATTTATGATTTGAATTGCGGTGACAGTTGCCTCTTGAAGTTCTTCTTTTTTCATGATGACGCCCGCTATCTCCTGGCCGCTTTCTCCCCGCAGCAAGTCATGGGCTTCCACCGCCAGGTCGAGAGAAATATTCATTTTTTTTAGAAAGCTTGATTTGTTCGATAATTTCATATCGGCAGCAGCTCCTTTTTAAATCTGTTTTAGTATGTTGGATTTCTAACACAGATATTCAAATCAGGAAGATTAATGAGTTAAAGATAAATGAGTAAAAGGTAAAATGGCAAATTCAAATTGCGCATCAAATGAAATATTAATTGGAGATTCAAGAGATTCAAGTCGGAGATTCATTAGATACTGGAATGGAATAATATGTTTTTCGTTTGGAATCAGATATGATATACTAAAAAAATGGAAGTATCCTGTAAAAAAATATTTAAATCAGGTTAGATCATTGTATAATAAAAGGATATAGTGAAGACATCATACTCAGAGGATTAAACATCGTGCGAATTATTTCAGGGCAATGGAAAGGCCGCAATTTAAAAACTGTTAAAGGCATGGATACCCGTCCGACTTCCGATAAAGTCAAAGGGGCGATTTTCAATATTCTTGCCGGCAAGGTAATGAACGCCAGAGTGCTGGATCTTTTTGCGGGAACCGGAAACCTTTCCTTTGAAGCTTTGTCCAGGGGGGCCCGTCATGCTGTTCTGGTTGAGAAAGATACTTCAGCCCTGGAGACAATCAGAAAGAATGCCGAAATTCTAGGGGCAGCACCAAGGACCAGCATACTCCGGATGGACGCAATGAATTTTTTTAAACAAGCAGTTCAGGAACGCTTTGACTTAATTTTTCTTGATCCGCCTTATCGGCGGGGACTGGCCAACATGGCCCTTGCCTATTTGCAGACGCATCCTGTGTTAAATCCCAGTGGAGTCATTATCATTGAAACTTCTTCAGACGAAACCATTGATGATGCGATAGATCCTCTGGAGATAAGGTTAACAAGAGAATATGGAGATACCAGGTTATGGTTTATTCAGAACAAAGAAGAGCATGAGGAGGGATAATTCCTTTGGAAAATCATTTGATTGATCTCATTGAACAGTTGGAAGAAGTGCTTGACCATGGAACCAAGGTGCCTTTAACCGGCAAGATCATGGTTGATGAAGAAACAGTATTAGAAATATTGGATGGAATTCGTTCCGTTCTGCCCGAGGAAATCAAACAGGCGAATTATGTTTTGGCTGAAAGAGACCGCTATATGGAAGAAGCTCGCAGCGATGGGCAGAGAATTGTAGACCGGGCGCAAAAGCAGGCTGACCAGCTGCTTCAGGAAAATGAGATTGTTGCTCAATCCCGGGCTTATGCCGAAGAAATTGTCTTAAAGGCGCAGCAGTATTCCCGCGAAGTAAAATTAGGCGCTTTGAAATATTCCGATGATCTGCTTCAGGATATTGAATCAAAAATGGGAGAGGCTTTTCAATCCATCAAAGCCAGCCGGGAAGAATTAAATGCCATGGCCCGCTGGGATGAACGGGTTCAGACCATGGAGCAGGAATAAACAAATTTATCTTAATGGCGGTGCACTTTTTTCCATATTCCAATCATGAAGACAATGAAAAGCAGAGCCAAAATGCATAGGCCAAAATACAGGCTGCTCCATCTTAAGGACAACAGCCAGGAAGCATCACCTCCAGTTAGCTGTACAGGGAGGCCGGAGGTTGGAATATCGCTGAATTTTAGCAGCAGCTGACTGATCAGAAGCGCCAAAATGGAATGGATGGTTCTGCCGGCTACAAATGGAAGGAGCCGAAGGTCTGTCGACACTGTAAAGCTGGATACCTGTGCAAAAACAGAAATCCCCCCCCATCCAAGCAGCAAGGCCAGAACCCCAATCTTGCTGTTCAGGGATGAAAAGGCCTGGACGGCTGCATTACAGCCCAAGGTGGTTTCCAGGAATCCCTGGATGATGGCATTTGCTTCCAGAACAGAAATGGATCCGGCCGAGAGGAAATGGAATGTGTCGGCTAGAACGGAGCTCAGATGCGTTACTGTTAGAAGATGGGTTATTACAGAGAAAAAAATGATATATCCTCCAACCAGGATAATCGTTGACGTACTTTCCCTGACTGCATCAGCCAATAATGCGCCAATGGTTTTATTGTTTTGTTGGAGGTTTTTTAATTCACGCAAAGCCTTTCTCCAGGAAGAATTCGTTCTTGGAATAGGCTTTTCGGATGAAACACCATAATTACGAAAAATTAAACCGACCAGCAGGTTGGCCAGATAAACAGATCCTGCAATAATAATACCCAGAGCAGGGTTTCCAAGCATCCCCGACGCCACTGCCCCGAACATAAAACCTGGACTGGGATTGCTAGTAAAAGCAAGAAGTCTTTCCCCTTCGATCCGTGTAATATCTCCGTTTTTCCTGAGTTTGCATGTCAGTATCGCTCCAATCGGAATCCCCGAAGTATGTGTCATGGCCAAAACAAAAGAGGCTTTGCCCGGCAGACGGAAAACAGGACGCATCAGTGGTTCGAGCAAGACTCCTAGAAAGTTGACCAGGCCAAGCTGCAGAAGAAGTTCAGAGACAATGAAGAATGGAAATAAGGCCGGCAAGATATAATTTACCCAAAGCGTTAAGCCTTTGGAGGCAGAACTCAATACTTCCTGAGGATAAATGAACATACAGGCGGCAAGTATTAAAAAGAGCAGGATTCTCAGGAATGGCAAGGCAGTCGTCACCATCCTTTAGCGTATTTAGAATGGAACACCAAAATGGGGTTGACAGGGCACAAAGATATGATAGACTCTTTATAATCAGTTCATATATTGTTTATTTTATTTCACTCATATTTAGGGTATTCCTATATGTGATTTATATAACCGGAGTATACAAAGATAAGAAAGAGAAAAAAATACAATATTATATAGGCAATGTATCTTGATTGGTGGAAGAGAGTAAAGGAGTGTAATTTGTGAAGATTCTCGTGCTAAATTGCGGCAGCTCATCGCTCAAATACCAGATGATGGATATGGAAACGAAGAGTGCGATGGCAAAAGGCCTGGTGGAAAGAATCGGGCTTCCCGGAGCGATGCTTACTCATCGTCCGAAAGGTGGAGAAAAAGAGGTCATTGTTGCTGATTTGCCGGATCATACAGCTGCGATCAAATTGGTTTTACAGGCTGTGATCGATCCGAATTTTGGTGTTTTAACGTCACTGGAAGAAATTGATGCTGTAGGGCACAGAGTGCTCCATGGTGGAGAAAAAGTGTCCGGCTCCGTGCTTGTGAATGAAGAGGTCAAACAGGCGGTTGAAGAGTGTTTTGAACTTGGACCGCTTCATAATCCAGCTAACCTGGCAGGAATTATTGCTTGCGAACAGATGATGCCCAAGACACCACAGGTTGCCGTGTTTGATACGGCTTTCCATCAAACGATGCCTCCGGAGGCTTATATCTACGGGATACCTTACGAGCTGTATGAAAAGTACAAGATCCGCAGATATGGTTTCCATGGAACCTCCCATAAGTATGTCAGCCAGCGGGCCGCAGTAATCATGGACAAACCGCTGGAAAAGTTAAAGCTGATCAGCTGTCATCTGGGTAACGGATCTTCGCTTACGGCCATAAAAAACGGAAAATCAGTCGAAAATTCCATGGGGTTCACACCGCTGGAGGGGCTGATGATGGGCACCCGGTCGGGGGATCTTGATCCGGCCATTGTTCCGTTTATCATGAAAAAAGAAAAGATCTCCGGGGACGCAGTCAATGCGCTGTTAAACAAGAAAAGCGGCGTACTTGGCCTTTCGGGAGTCAGCAGTGATTTTCGCGATTTACAGAAAGCTGCTGACGAAGGCAATTACCGTGCCCAGCTTGCCCTGGATGTTTTTGTTCATGACGTTAAAAAATACATTGGTGCCTATACTGCAATTCTAGACGGCGTCGACGGGATCATATTTACAGCCGGACTGGGAGAAAACTCTCCTTTAATTCGCCGGTCGATCTGTGATACGCTGGGCTGCATCGGTGTCAGTATTGACGATGAGAAAAATGAAGCGGCCGGAGGGCAAGAAGTGGACATTTCCAAGTGGGGAGCCAGATGCAAGGTGATGGTCATCCCGACAAACGAAGAACTTATGATTGCCTTGGATACTGAGGAAATCATCCAGAAGATGTAATCCTTTCTTGACAAAGAAAAAAGTGATAACTATAATTACAGTTGTTGCATATCGAGGTGATTGCTGGTGATCGTCAATGTTTTTCAATTAAGGCGGGCCGAGGGTGGGTCAAAAACTTTTAGTTTTAATGAAGAAAATTTTCCACCTTTGCAGCTCGGAAATGAGTCTTATCGTTTCTTATCCCCGCTTGAAGTGGAATTAAAAGCTGAAAATGTTGGTAAATCACTCTTGGTGAATGGGAAAATATCGTCTGTGATTGCTGTTAGTTGTTCCAGATGTCTGAAAGAATTTCCGTATAATCTGAAGATTGTTTTTGAAGACGAATGGGTCCCGGCAGAATTTGCTTCTGAAGCCAAAGACGACAGCATACTGGTTTTTGAAAAGGACGAATTCCCGATTGACGACAGGATTGTAGAGCATATGCTGCTGCAGCTTCCTTTAAAGTTCTTATGTTCTGAAGACTGCAGGGGGCTCTGTCTGAAATGCGGTGCTGACCGCAATGTGAATCCTTGTTCGTGCTCCACTGAGGATATTGATCCTCGCTTAGAAATATTATCCAAATGGAATAAGGGGGTGTAATATCAATGGGTGTTCATCAAAATAAACAATCCAAATCTAGAGTCCGCAGGCGCAGAGCAATGGATAAGCTGTCCGTTCCTAATCTTGTGGAATGCCCCCAGTGCCATCAACAGAAGCTTCAGCATCATATTTGTGCGAACTGCGGCTATTACAATGGCAAAGAAGTCATCTCTATGGGTGAATAATAAGTTAGAGTACTCGAAAAAACAGATCAAAGCTTGGCGTCAGCCAAGTTTTCTGTATATAATGAGAGAAAGGAGGTATGTCGTGGATGAAAATCGCCGTTGATGCCATGGGCGGAGATCATGCGCCCGGAGAGATTGTCAAAGGCGCCTTAAAAGCGGCCAAGATTCTTCCGGATATCCAGATCATCCTTGTCGGACAGAAAGATAAGATAGACTTACATATACCTGAAGACTTAAAAAGCACTATTGAGATTTATGAATGTTCCGAAGTCATTGAGATGGATGAACATCCGGCCGCTGCGATTAAGAAGAAAAAAGATGCCTCTATTGTTGTCGCCACGAGACTCGTGAAGGAAGGATATGCGGATGCTCTGGTGTCAGCAGGCAGCACCGGAGCACAGATGGCTTCAGCTTTGCTGGGCTTAGGCAGAATTAAAGGAATTAACCGGCCTGCAATCTGCACGGTCCTACCGACGCTTCAAGGCGGAAAGCTGCTGCTCGATGTCGGTGCCAATCCGGATGCCAAACCGGAAAATCTTCTGCAGTATGCGATGATGGGAAGTATCTACGCCGAAAAGATTCTGGGGCTTAAAAGTCCCAAGGTCGCCTTGCTGAATATCGGCAGTGAAGAGGGCAAAGGGAACGAACTTGTTCAGGCTGCTTATGACCTGCTAAAACAATCTTCCCTGAATTTTGCCGGAAATATTGAAGGCAGGGACATTCCCTATGGGACTGCAGATGTCATTGTCTGTGATGCTTTTGTCGGCAACATTGTACTAAAAACCATTGAAGGAATGTCATCATCGCTTTTCCAGCTGATTAAGCAAAAAATTACAGCTAGCACTATCAGGAAAATAGGAGCAATACTGGTTAAACCCGGATTGAAAGAAATTGCACACATGCTGGATTATTCTGAGTACGGTGGGGCCCCGCTTCTCGGAGTGGACGGTACGAGTATTATCTGTCACGGAAGTTCCAAAGAAAATGCTATTTTTAATGCTGTTCGTGTAGCCAAAGAATGTATTGAAGGACAAATTATTGAAAAAATCGCCGATGGTTTAGAAAAAAGTACGCAAAAATAGACTGCTGTCATGAAAAAGTTGCTTGCATTATTGATAAATACTGGTACAATTCTGAATAAAAGACTTTACTGCTCAGAATAATAGGGTAAGAAATAAACTATCTGAGAGGGGGTGGCATAAATGGATGTATACGAAAAGGTAAAAGCAATCGTTATTGATCAACTGGGAGTAGGCGAAGATGAAATTACTCCTACCACGACTTTCCAGGCTTTAAACGCAGATTCTCTGGACATTGTTGAGCTTGTCATGGCACTTGAAGAGGAATTCAACCTTGATATTGCCGATGAAGAGGTGGAAAATATTCAGTCCATTGCTGATGTTGTGAAGTATGTGCAAGAGAACCAATAAGCCTAGTTCCGAGGCCCCGTAGTTAGGCTACTACGGGGCTTTTAACTCATTTAGGATGAAAGGAGCAATACATGGCCAAAAGAAACCGCCGCGCGTATTTCCATAAGAGCTCCCGGAATAAATACCTTGAACAAACGGGAGAAGTTGAATCCTTTATCAGCCAGTTAGGGTTGGAAAACCTGCAAAGCGAACTGATTTTTACAGCGCTGACGCATCCTTCTTTTACTTTTGAAAATCCCAACAGCGGGTTGGAGAATAATCAGCGGCTGGAGTTTCTAGGCGATGCCGTTTTGGATTTTATCATTGGCGAGTATCTCTATCAGAACTATCCGGATAAGCCTGAAGGTGAACTTACCAAAATGAGGGCTGCAGTCGTCAATGAAACGACGCTGGCTAGAAAAGCCCGCAGTATTAACTTGGGCCAGGCGCTCTTTCTGGGTAAAGGGGAACAATCCTCTGGTGGCAGGGACAGGCCGTCCATCATTGCCGATGCGCTGGAGGCAGTCATTGGAGCGATTTATTTGCAGTATGGCTTTGAAAAAGTTCGTAAATTCATACTCGACATGCTTGTTCCGGAGATTCTGGAACTTAACGAAGGAAATTATGGAGATTTCAAAACCATGCTTCAGGAAAAAGCGCAAAAGAAGGAATATGAGGTTTGCTACAGGATCATTGAAGAGACAGGACCCGACCACGATAAGCGGTTTACTGCAGGGGTCTATCTTCATGGTGAACTGCAGGGAAAAGGAATCGGTAAGACCAAAAAAGAAGCAGAGCAGCAGGCAGCCCATTTTGCGCTGAAAGCATGGGAGGTATAAATTGGTGATACCTGGAATGGACGCGGAATTATTTCTCAAATCGATTCATATTCAGGGATTTAAGTCTTTTGCAGATAAAACAAAAATTGACCTGCAGCCGGGCATGAGCGTCATTATCGGACCAAACGGCAGCGGCAAGAGCAACGTCGCCGATGCTGTACGCTGGGTGCTTGGTGAACAAAGTGCCAAGAGTCTCCGCGGAAGCAAAATGGAAGATGTCATCTTTGCCGGAAGTTTGTCCCGCAGGCCTGTAGGGATGGCGGAAGTATCTCTGCTCTTTGATAATGCTTCAGGTCTCTTTCCGCTGGATTATGAGGAAGTTGTCATTACCCGCCGGGTTTACCGGGATGGAGAAGGGCAGTATTTTATCAACCGGACGCCTTGCAGGTTAAAAGATATTCAGGAACTTTTCCTTGATACCGGCTCGGGAAAAGAAGGATTTTCAATTATCGGACAGGGCAGGATTGAAGAGATTCTGAATCTGAAATCTGATGAAAGGCGTCTCCTGATCGAAGAAGTCGCCGGCATCAGTAAGTTCCGCCTGCGCAAGAGAGAAGCTTTGAGAAAACTTGAGGATACCCGGCAAAATGTCGATCGTCTCAGCGATATTATTGCCGAAGTCGAAGCTAGAATCGAGCCGTTAGCCGAACAGGCCGACACAGCCAGAACAAGCAAGGAATTAATCTCAGGGCTGGAAAAGCTCGAGATTAATTTAATCGTTAATGAACTTTCTGATATACACAGTAAGCTGACCAATGCCCAGACCTCCGAAGAGACGCTGCGTCAGGAATTTACGGCGCTGACAACGAGGGTCAATGAAGAAGAAAACCTAAGCGTACGCGGCAGGTACGAACTGAACCAATTGGAGCAGCGTGTTCAAGACCTGCAGGGGGAAATATACGCTCTCGAAAATAAAATGAACGAAGCAGAACACGAATTGTCCCTGCTTTCCGAGAGAAGCGGCTATATCCAGGAACAATTTGGGCGCCTGCAAAAAGAACTGGCGGCCACACAGGAAACGCTGGCCGCATCCGTTGAAAAAAAAGAAAACCTTGCTGCAAAGCAAACACTTCTGCAGGAGATTCTCCAAAATGCAGCTAGGGATTTAAAAGAGAAAGAACAACAGCTGGAAGAGCTTCGGAAATTAAGCGGGGAAGCGCGTCTGGAAGAGCTGAAAACGGAAATCTTTGAAGAACTCTCCAACAAGAGCAAACTGGCTAGTGAAATTGCTGAAATTAATCAAAAGAAAGAAGCTCTTCTTCAGCAAGAGAAACAATATACCCGAAACATCAAAGCCAAAGAAGCAGAGAAGGAATCTGTGCTTCAGGAGGTTACTGCCCAAATCGAGGAAAAACAAAAACTGGAAGCCAGAGAGATCGAACTTCTGGGAAAAATAGAAAATATCAGGAAGACGATCCAAAACAACAGGCTGGAACAACAAAATGCTGAGACTGCGTACTCGGAGCTTCAACGTAAAATTGACCAGACCGGGGCGAGACTTCATGCCCTCCATACACTCCAGGACAGTCTGGAGGGGTATAACAGGGGCGTCAAGGAGACGGTTCTGGCTTACCGGAAAGGCCAAATTACCTGTGAGACTATATTCGGTACAGTGGCCGACAATATCGAAGTAGAGGCCAAATATGAGCTTGCAGTGGAAACCGCTTTGGGGAGTTCCCTGCAGAACATTATTGTGGAAAAGACCGAGGACGGGAAAAAATGTATTGAATACTTGAAAAAGACGAACAGTGGCCGGGCCACTTTCCTGCCTTTGGATGCAATCCGCGGAACGAGGCAGTCACTTGATGACAAAACAAGACGGCATCACGGTTTTCAGGGTCTGGCAGTTGATCTGGTCAAGTTTGAGCCGCGTTTTAAAGATATTATGGAGTCGCTGCTTGGAAGAATTCTGGTTGCAGACGATCTGGATTCTGCGATTGAGCTGGCTAAAGCTAACCAATACCGGGTCAGGGTAGTGACGCTCTTGGGTGACCAGGTCAACATCGGTGGGTCGCTTACCGGCGGAAGCACGAGATCTCAAAGCAGCGGCCTCTTAAGCAGAGCAAGAGAAATTGAAGAACTGTCTTTGAAGACTAAGGACATGCAGGCCGAACTGGAAGAAAAGAAGCAGCGATACACTGCCATAAAGAAAGAAATGGAAGGCCTCGGGGAAGCGAAAGAAACCATTGATATGGAATTGCTGAAAATTAATGGGGCTAAAGATATCATCGATGTGGACAGCAAACACCACGAGGAAAGAATGAACCGACTGGAACAGGATTTCCGGGTCATCCGGTATGAACTGGATGAAGTCCGCAGTGAGCTGACAGCATTTGCTGTCAAATATGAAGAAACCAGACACTTACTGAACGAAACAGAACAGAAGATTCTGGCTCTGCAGTCAGAGCAGACCGAACAGGAACAACTGCTGAAAGAAAAAACTTCAGAGGCGCAGGAAATCTCGGAAAAAATTACTGCGGCCAAAGTTGAGGCTGCCAGATCGGAGCAGGAGTTTAACCAGATCATTCAGCAGATCACTGAGGAAAATGAGCGGATTCTGGTTAATAAGGACCTGATCGCAGAAAAAAACAAGGAGATCGTGGGGCTTCAACAGGCTGAGCAGGAACTGTATTCCGGCAAGGAACAACAGGAAGATAGTGTTCGGGAATACACAGTTCAAATAAATGCCCAGAAATTCAAGCTTATCGAACTGCGCAGGGAAAAAGAATCTTTCTCAGCGAATAATCTCAAGCAGGAACAGGATATTCAGATGCTGCGGAGTCAGGCCAGGGACATGGAACAGCAGATTCATCAAAATGAGCTCCGAATTGCCCGCTGGCAGGGTGAATGGGAATCCGGAAATGACCGCCTTCAGGAAGAATACCACTTGGCTTGGAAAGACGCGTTAGGCTATCTTTCGCCTGAAAAGAAAGACTCTTTACAGGAGAAGATTGCTTTTTACAAACAAAAAATCGAAGAACTTGGGCCCGTAAATTATACAGCCCTTGAGGAATACCCGGAAACGCTGAAAAGATTTGAATTCCTGTCCACCCAGAAAAATGATCTGGATGAGGCTGGAAGGACACTTCAGGAGTTGATCGGGGAACTAGACAAGAGCATGATCGAACGTTTTCAGGAAGGCTTTACGGCCGTCAATGAAGCGTTCAAAGAAGTATTTAAACAGCTTTTCAACGGCGGACAAGCTGAACTGTTACTGGATGATCCGGACAATCTTCTGGAGACCGGAGTCAGGATCATGGCCCAGCCCCCGGGCAAAAGGGCACAGCTCCTGTCGCTTCTGTCAGGCGGGGAGAGGTCCTTTACGGCGATTGCCTTGCTGTTTGCGTTCCTGAAAGTCAAACCGAGTCCGTTTTGCCTCCTGGATGAGATTGAGGCGGCCCTGGATGAAGTCAACGTCAAAAGATTTGTGCAGTATCTGCGCAAACTATCCAAACATACGCAGTTTATTATTATTTCGCACCGCAGGGGAACCATGGAATCCGCGGACAGGCTGTATGGAATCACTATGGAAGAATCAGGCGTATCGAAGCTGCTGACTGTTGAGCTTGAAGACAGACTGGAAGCACCGGCGATTTAAAATTAGCTTTGTACAATTAGCTTTGCTTGGGTTAGTCTCCATGATGGATAGCCGCTTTCGGCAGATTGCGCCCTCCGTGGCGCAAACAGCCGCGCTCCGCACTCCATGCTCCGCTTGACGCTGGCTATCCATCACGGAGACTTAATTTGGAGTAAGTCAAAGTTTTTTATGCTAGTGTTATTCGGAGTCGTGGGACTAGTAAAACATAGGGAAATACCATACAAAACATGATCTGCATTCTGGCATGCAGATCTGCTTAAATGACCCTATGATCAGTCTGGGGGCCACAGTTCCGCTGTGAGCGGAGCAGGATAGCGCAGCGCGGCCTTTTGTGCCATGGATGGCACAACGGCCGGAAAGCGGTATTGTGGCCACCAGACTTACCCAAGATTAATTTAATAGTTTGTAAATAAATTTCAGAATGTATGTTCCAGCCTCAGGGTTGGTCGAATGGACCGAGTTGTTAGAATTAACCGAGTGTGCTAAAATTTCAGTTGTGCCAATATTGCTTTGATAGGAGAAGATGAAGTGGCAGGAATATTTTCCAGACTTAAAGAGCGCCTGACCAAAACCAGAGAAGGTTTTGTCGGCAAAGTTGAACAGCTTTTTACCGGCTCAGGCAAAATTGATGAAGATCTTTATGAAGAATTGGAAGAGATTCTACTTCAATCAGATGTGGGTGTCAATACAACGCTGAAATTGGTTGGAATGCTGCGTGCATCCGTCAAAGAACAAAAAATTAACGACCGCTCCGGGCTGAGGGATGTACTGCAGGAACATATTACTGCGCTATTGGGTGAAGAGATTCCCTTGTCTTTTGCAGATTCCAAGCCCACCGTCTATCTGATCGTTGGTGTCAACGGTGTAGGAAAAACGACCACGATCGGCAAGCTGGCCAAAAATCTGCAGGGCCAGGGTAAAAATGTTTTGCTGGCGGCAGGGGATACTTTCCGAGCAGCAGCGATCGAGCAATTGGAAGTATGGGGAGAACGGTCCGGGACAGAGGTCATCAAACAGTCGGAGGGGGCTGATCCTGCTGCGGTGGCTTTCGATGCACTTCATGCGGCAAGATCCCGGAATACAGATGTCCTATTGATCGATACTGCCGGAAGACTGCACAATAAAGTGAATCTGATGAAAGAATTGACCAAGATCAAAAAGGTGGTCGAGCGCGAAGTTCCGGATGCCCCGCACGAGGTGCTGCTGGTACTCGATGCGACGACCGGACAGAACGCCATCCAGCAGGTGAAACTGTTCAAGGAAGCAGTCGATGTGACAGGAATCATACTCACCAAGTTGGACGGCACAGCTAAAGGCGGTGTAATCCTGGGGATCCGGAATGAAGCGGATATCCCGGTAAAATTGATTGGAATCGGTGAAGGGGCAGAAGATTTAAGGCCTTTTGAACCGAGAGAATTTGCCAGGGCCTTGTTTGACCGTTCTGAGGAGGAATAGTCTTGGATTTTGCACTGATTGGCGGTACCGGAATTGAAAATCTGGCGCTTGACGATAGGACCGAGGAGACAGTTGAAACGCCGTATGGTTTTGTTCCGCTGGCTGAAGGGTTCATCGGCGGGATTGGAATGGTGTTTTTAAAAAGACATGGTGCAAAGCATACCTACCCGCCTCACCTGATTAATTACCGGGCCAATATCTGGGCCCTCAAAAAAATAGGCGTGAAAAAGATTCTGTCGACAGGTGCAGTAGGCTCCCTGTCTGAAGCTTATCGAATCGGTGATATTGTCTTGCCGGACCAGTTCCTCGATTTTACGAAAAGCCGCGCGGCGACTTTTTTTGAGGATGGGGAACAGGGGGTTTTGCATGTCGATGTTTCGGAACCTTACTGTCCCGATGTGCGTAATCATATCATAGAAGGTGCAGCAAGATCTGGCCTAAACGTGAAAAACGGCGGGGTCTATGTCTGTACCGAAGGTCCCCGTTTTGAAACTCCGGCGGAAATAAACATGTTCCGGATGCTGGGCGGGCACCTGGTAGGAATGACCGGAGTTCCGGAAGTGGTATTGGCCAGGGAACTTGGAATGTGCTATGCGACCATGGCCCTCGTAACCAATCAGGCTGCGGGCATTAAAAAAGACCCATTGACACATGCCGAAGTAATCGCTACTATGGACTTGTTGAGCAAAACTGTGGCAGCATTGGTGGAAAGCACCTGTAAGATCATGGATCATGACCAGCGGTGTTACTGTACTACCGGAAGCAAAGAAGCAGGCTTATTTTAAAGGTTGACACCAGCCAAGTTTTCTTAAGAAAGGCGGAAATCGTGTGAAAGCGCTTCAATGGCAGGGAGATCATTTGTTGATACTCGATCAGACGAAATTGCCGTTTGTCGAACAATACCGCGAAATACATTCTTACAAAGAAATGGCAGAGGCAATAAAAAATATGGAAGTTCGCGGAGCTCCGGCAATCGGGGCGGCTGCAGCCTACGGCTTTGCGCTGGGGGCTGCCGAATACCGCGGAAGCGGTGAAGACTTTAAAGATTATATGGATGAGGTTCGAGCCGTTTTGGAAGGAACACGTCCAACTGCTGTAAACCTTTTTTGGGCACTTAGAAAAATGGAAGATAAATTCAGAGAATTTCTGAATATGAATGATATCGGAAATATTCGGGCAGCTTTAATCAATGAAGCGAATGAAATTGCCGAAGATGACCGCAGAATGAATAAACGTATTGGGGAATATGGCAACACGCTGATTCCGGAAAAAGCAAATATCCTGACGCACTGCAATACAGGCAGTCTTGCTACGGTTGAATTTGGGACAGCTCTGGGGATTATTAGGACTGCACATGAATCCGGGAAAAAAATTCATGTCTTTGCAGGCGAAACGAGACCCCTTTTACAGGGAGCTAGATTAACGGCCTGGGAGCTCCTTCAGGATCAGATCCCGTTGACGTTGATTACGGATAATATGGCCGGCTATCTGATGCAGCAGGGGAAAGTCGATATGGTTATCGTAGGGGCGGACCGTATCGCCGCCAACGGCGATACGGCCAACAAGATCGGAACCTATTCGCTGGCCGTGCTGGCTGCTGCTCATCAAATTCCGTTTTATGTGGCGGCACCGACAACGACCATTGATTTGAAAATATCTGGAGGGGACGAGATCCCTGTGGAAGAGCGGGACGATCAGGAAGTTCGAAAAATCATGGATGTACGGATTGTTCCCGATGAAGTCAGTGTGTACAATCCTGCTTTTGATATTACGTTGGCAAAATATATTACCGGGATTATTACGGAAAAAGGGATCATATCCCCGCCCTACTCTGTAAATATGGTGAAGATGCTGGTAAGATAATACAAAATAGAAAAAAACATTCGGCTCAAATGGATTTCTGTACAGGTTCATTTAAGCCGTTTTTTTCTGCAAACAGGGGTCAAATAATATAGAAGAGAAAGAAGGTAACAAACAATGTCCAGGTATCTAATCAGAGCGATGATTTTGCCGATGACCGATGCGCAGGATTTCTACCCGCAGGGAGAAATTGCGATAGACGGGGACCGGATTGTTTCTGTCGGGGAGAGAGGAACAGCCCCGGCGGGTTTTAATCCGGACAGAGTCCTGGATTTAACCAACCATGTCGTGATGCCCGGACTTATTAACACGCACACGCATGCTGCAATGACACTGCTGCGCGGCTATGCCGATGATATGCCGCTTATGCCTTGGCTGCAGGAAAAGGTCTGGCCTTTTGAAGATAAAATGACACCGGAAGATATCTACTGGGGGAGTTCGCTTGCTCTTTGTGAGATGCTCCGTTCCGGTACGACGACCATGACGGATATGTATATTAGTGAAGAAGAAACGGCCAGGGCAGTTTTGGAATCAGGGACCAGAGCACTGCTGTCCCGCGGCATGATTGATCATAATAAAGAAGCCGGCAACAGATCGCTGCAGGAAAATATTGAATTATTCCGGAAATATCATAATGCCGGGGACGGACGAATTAAGATTATGTTTGGCCCGCATGCCCCGTATACTTGTTCCGGAGAATTTCTGCTGACTGTAAAACAGGAGGCCGATAAGTTAGGAGCCGGCATCCATATCCATCTCGCGGAGACAGAATCCGAAATCGCTACAATCAGGGAGAGATATGGAACAACGCCGCTCTGCTGGCTGGAACAACAGGGTATACTGGGAGGACAGATTATTGCTGCCCATTGTGTTTACCTGAATGATGCCGAACTTGATATCCTTAAAAGGTATAACGTAGGGGTTGCCCATAACCCGGAAAGCAACATGAAGCTGAGCAGCGGAACAGCGCGGATTCCGGAAATGCTTAAGCGGGGGATTGCTGTCGGACTCGGAACAGATGGTGCTTCCAGCAATAATGATCTTGATATGTTTGGGGAAATGCGTTCGGCTTCCTTCCAGCAAAAATTGCTTGGCTCCCCTGAAGACCTCAAAGCCTATGAAGTTCTGAAAATGGCGACGGACGGAGGGGCAACCGTGGCAGGATTGAAGGATCTAGGCAAACTTCAGCCCGGCTATAAAGCGGATATGATTTCGATTGACTTTGATCAGCCGCATTTCTATCCGAGGTTCTCAATACCTTCGCATCTGGTTTACTGTGCCAGGGGCGGGGATGTCAGAACGGTGATCGTCGACGGAAAGATCCTGATGGAAGACGGGAGACTGCTGACACTTGATGAGCAGAAAATCTGCCGCGAAGCAGAAAAAAGAGCCAGGAGAATAGCGTCTGAAGTCTGAGCTTTTCGCTATCCTGCCGACTCAGTAAAACAAGGGAAATCCTGTAAAATTTCATAAAGAAATGATTGAAGAATTTACTGAAGAATTTTCTAAAATAAGTTGCTGGGGCAGGCTGAAAAATACTTTTTCGAACTCTTTAGCCGGCATAGGCTTGGCCAGATAGTAGCCTTGAATCTGATCACAACCCAATTCTTTGAGCACGTCGTATTGGGCTGCAGTTTCAACGCCTTCGGCGATGGTTTTAATTTTCATAAAATTCGCCAGCACAATAATCGAACGCACAATTTCTTTGTCAAACTCATCATTGACAATATGATCAATTGAGAGCTTGGAAAATTTTATGCGGTCGAATGGGAACATCTTCAAATGATTTAAAGAGGAATAACCGGTCCCAAAGTCATCAATTGAGACAGAGATTCCGATATCCCTGATCGTTTTGGTAATCTCGTGAATATCGTAGGCATCTTCGATTGCTATGCTTTCAGTGATCTCCATATCAATCCATTCCGGAGGAACAGCATAGAACTTGATTGCTGATTTGATCATTTCCCCAAATTCTTTATGATTTAGCTGTTTGATCGAAACGTTGATGCCCATTTTCAGAGTGGTCTGATAACGGTTGTTCCATTCGGCAATTTGGCGGATCGCCCTGTTCATCACCCATTCTCCAAGCGGAATAATCAGGTCTGTCTCTTCTGCAATCGAAATGAATTCGCTCGGAGGAATTGAACCTTCAGCTGGACTATTCCAGCGGAGCAGTGCTTCAATCCCGATAAGACTGTTATCCGGTATGCTGAACTGGGGCTGGTAATGAAGTGAAAATTCTTTATCATAGATCGCTTTTCGCAATAAAATTTCAAGCTTTAGATTCCTTTGGAGGATCGCATTGATTTGCTCATTGAAAAAGACGTATTTATTGAACCCTATTTTTTTGGCCTCATACATCGCTATATCGGAATTCTGGATCAGGGCGTCAAGACTTGAAGCATCATGCGGGTAAATGGAGATCCCGACACTGATCGTTATGTGGAATGTATATTTACTGAGTTGGATTGGTTCTGCACAGATGGCGATGATACTTTGAGCCAGGTTCTCAATATCTCCGTTGTGATATTTGCCATGGAACGCCAGCACAAATTCATCACCGCCGAAGCGGGCCAGCAGGTCATGTTCAGGATCGATAAATTTCTGGAGACGCTTGGAAAGTGCAATGATCAGTTTATCTCCGATAATATGGCCATAAACATCATTAATTGTTTTAAACCGGTCAATATCGAGAAATAACAGGACGAGAATATGATCGTCCTGGCAGCTTTTGATTTTTTCCTGCACAGCTTCCAGAAAGAAGCGGCGGTTATAAAGCTTGGTTACGATATCTTGACTGGAAAGATAATGTAGCTGGCGGTTTTTCTTCTCGAGTTCTCTGGCTTTTTCCGAAAGCTCCCGTGTGCGTTCATCAATACGCTTTTCAAGTTCAGCGTTCAGCTCCTTTTCTCTTCTTAAGAGATGCTGGTCTCTGATGGAATTCTGAATATGATTGCTCAGTATTCCATGAAGAAAGATAATGATGAGATAAATCAATAAGCTCTGAATATCGAATCCAACGAAAAACAGAATGATAATTGGACCTACCAATAAGAGCAGCCCCTGATTCCGGTAACCTTCGTTGGAATAATCCCCATAAAGCTCAGTATCATCAGCCCCTGCTTTTATATCCTCGGGTGTTATAAGCGCACTGAGCGCAATGCCTAGCAATGTCGCCATATAAACCGAATCAATCACTGAATTCGGAATATAAAGATCATGCAGATAGAGATAATAATAGACCAGATCGATCAAAGCAAAGGCCAAAACGGCACCTGTTGCAAGCCGGACGGAGGGTGCGATATTACCGGCCCGGATTGAGAAGAACCAGATGGCTATACCGGTCATCATGCCAATATCAAGAAGAATGCTCATAGCTGAAGTCCAGCCGCCTCTGGAAACGAGATAAAGGTTCTCGTAGTTCGCATCAAAGTAAATGATCCAAATCAACAGCAGAATGGAAACAGACATCGCCAGACTGTCAATCAGTAGCTGCAGGACATTCCATCTTCTGAAACGGTTTAGGGCAAAGATGACAGAACCGATCGAAAGAAAAAGATTGGTGCCAAAATACAGGGCTGCAACAAACAAATCATCTATTGGATCAATTCCAAGTATCCAAACAGAATAGTCCCACATAAAGTCACCGACTGCCCAAAAAAGGGAAGCAAAAGAAAAAAACAGCCAGATGGTACGAACATACTTTGGCTGGCTTGATTTATAATAGGCCTGCAAAAGCAGAAAAAATGAAATCAGTGCACCAACCGGCGAGAGAATATTTCCCCAAAAATCGGATTGGCTAATGGTCGCAGTAAGGTAAAAAAGATAATAAACAGCAATGAAAACAAAAATCAGTGTCTTATTCTTTGTTACTTTCATATTTATTTCTCCGTACAGTATTTATCAATCATATTATCGGAATTTTCTTTGATTTTCTGAAATATATGTAATATATTACCACGAAAAAATAGCAATTTATACATTAAAATGTAAATACATTGATCATAAAGTCAATTATACGCATAAATAATAAAAGATAATAAATAAAGTGAACCAGTTCTAAAAATGCTAAAACCAGACAATGATTTACAAATTTCTTATTATTTTGACTTGCTAATCCCAATCCAACAGTAAGTGAAAAACACACGCAAGTAAAAAACTTGACACCGAAGGTATTTTTGGATAAGATACAGATGGTGTAAAGCAAAAATACTTTACAGTGAGGCCGGAATATCAAAATGAAAGAAATCGCTGAAAAAGCCTTGTTATTTGATTTTTATGGCCCCTTGCTGACAGAAAAGCAAGGAAAAATATGGGATCTGTACTATCAGCAGGATTACTCACTGTCTGAGATTGCTGCCGAAGAAGGCATCAGCCGCCAGGCAGTTTATGATTTACTCAAAAGAACTGAAAAGATTCTGGAGGGATATGAGCACAAGCTTGGACTCATTTTCCGATTTATCCAGGAAAGAGATAAATTCCACCGCATAGAGTCTTTGCTGGAAGAAGCAAAACAAGAAGATTTCTCCAGCGGATCTGCCTGGAAACGTCAGTTGGATATAAATATGCGGATCAAAGAGATTATCGCAGATACACTCGAATAGCGAATAAAAATACGATGGGGAAAGAAGGGACGCCGGGATGGCAATGTTTGAGGGTCTAAGCGAAAAACTCCAGGCTACTTTCAAAAGACTTAGAGGAAAAGGTAAATTAACCGAAGCCGATGTTACAGAGGCCCTGCGTGAAGTTAGAATTGCGCTGCTTGAAGCAGATGTCAATTTCAAGGTCGTCAAAGAACTGATTGCCCGGATCAAGGAGAGGTCTGTAGGTCAGGAAGTACTGGAATCCCTTACTCCCGGGCAGCATGTGATAAAAATTGTCCACGAAGAGATTATCCGTCTGATGGGTGGGAGTGAAAGCAAAATATCGATTTCCTCCAAACCGCCGACAATTATTATGCTGGTGGGACTGCAGGGAGCCGGAAAAACCACTCATGGCGCCAAGCTCGCCAATATGCTGAAAAAGCAGGGGAAGCACCCGCTGCTGGTCGCCTGTGACATCTATCGTCCTGCTGCAATTAAACAGCTGGAAGTTTTGGGGGAACAGATCAAGGTTCCGGTTTTTTCTCTTGGTCAGGAAAATCCCGTGAAGATCGCTTCCGAGAGTCTGGTATTCTCGAGAAAAAATGGCAATGATGTCGTCATCATCGATACTGCCGGACGGCTGCATATTAATGAAGAACTCATGGATGAACTGTCCAGAATCAAAGGAAATGTCAAACCGCATGAAATATTGTTGGTTGTCGACGCCATGACAGGTCAGGATGCAGTGAATGCTGCCGATGCTTTCCACCAACAGCTCGGACTTGACGGTGTCATTCTTTCCAAGCTTGACGGGGATACCCGCGGCGGTGCGGCGCTTTCCGTCAAAGCAGTGACCGGCTGCCCGATCAAATTTGCCGGAACCGGTGAAAAAATGGATGCTTTGGAAGTTTTTCACCCTGACCGGATCGCGTCCAGGATTTTAGGTATGGGCGATGTGCTTACTCTGATCGAGAGAGCCCAGCAGAATGTCGACGAGAAAAAAGCCAGGGAACTGGAAGAGAAAATCCGTAAACAAGAGCTTACGCTGGATGACTATCTTGATCAGATCAAACAGCTGCGCTCGATGGGTCCTTTGTCGTCTGTGCTGGAAATGCTGCCTGGAATCGGCAAGCAGCTGAAAGGCGTCGAGATCGATGAGAAAGAGTTCTACAAGGCGGAAGCCATCATCTGTTCGATGACAGCGGATGAAAGAAGAAAACCGATCCTGATCAAGGACTCCCGTAAAAAAAGGATAGCGAAAGGGAGCGGAACAACGGTTGTCGATGTTGGAAGGCTTCTTAAGCAATATGAACAAACCAAGAAAATGATGAAACAGCTTTCCGGACTCCCAGGGATGGGAGGAGCCGTCAAAGGCGGTACGAAGAAAGGGAAAAAAGGGAAAAAACAGGGCAAGAAATCTTTCCCAAAATTCCCTTTCCAGATATAGTGCCGATTTAAACACAATTTAAACAATCAGATATTCCTTTTAAATCATTGCGGACTCCCAAATATCATTGATGTTGTTGAATATATGGGTTTAGAGTTTGTTGGAGGAGGTGAAATTATGGCAACAACGATTCGTTTGCGCCGCATGGGTGCAAAGAAAAATCCTTTCTACCGTCTTGTAGTATGCGACTCAGCATCCCGCCGTGATGGCAGGGCAATTGAGGAAATTGGTTATTATGATCCTACCAAAAATCCTCATGAAATCAAGATAGATGAGATCAAAGCGCTGGAATGGCTGACTCAGGGAGCTCAACCTTCGGATACCGCAAAATCTCTGCTCAGTCAGGCCGGAATTATGGAGAAATTTCATAAATCCAAGTAAGCATGGAGGTGACTCCTGTGAAAGAAGTCGTAGAGGTACTAGCTAAGGCATTGGTGGATCATCCTGAAGAAGTTATTGTGGTTCAGAATGCTACAGAGAGAACTGTGCACCTTCAATTGACAGTTGCTCAGGAAGATATGGGCAAAGTGATCGGTAAACAGGGTAAGATCGCTAACGCTATCCGGACAATTGTCAAGGCTGCGGCCGTGAAAGACGGACGCAGGGTTATTGTTGATATTGACCAGTAAGGTTGGAAAGGGCTCAGGCCCTTTTTGACTTTACTGGTTTAGAAAAACGCTAAGTGCTTTCTGAACCATCTAAGGGCAGCTAAAACTGACGACGGCCAAGTTTTCTTTAAATGGGATGATGGATCGCGGAACTCTATAAAGGAAAGGGCGTAACGCCTTGGAAAGTGTATTAATTGGAGAGGTCCTAAAACCGCAGGGTGTCAAAGGAGAAATCAAGGTATATCCGATTACGGATAATACGGAGCGGTTCAGGGATCTGAAAGAAATTTATCTGTCTGATGGAAGGACTGAAAAAAAATTTCATGTCCAGGGGGTAAGGATTGATCCGAAAGGTATCGTGTTCTTGACTTTGGAAGGCATTGCTACTAGGGAGGATGCTGAAAAGATCCGTGGATTTGAGGTCAGACTAGACCGATCGGAGATTCCTCCGCTGCAAGACCGCTGGTATTACTTTGAGCTTGAGGGAATGCAGGTTTACGAGAATGATATTCTGCTGGGGACTTTGATAAGAGTTCAGGAAACTGGTTCGAACGATATCTATATTGTCCGCGGCGAAAAAACCGAATTCTGTGTTCCGGCTTTAAAAACCGTTGTCAAAAAGGTGGATGTCCCGGCGAAAAGAATGGATGTCATTTTGCCTCCGGGGTTACTCGATGATGAGTCTTAGCATAAAGAGAGGCTGCGTATGAAGTTTACGGTACTGACGATTTTTCCGGAAATGTTTGCGCCATTAAAAGAAAGCATTCTGAAAAGGGCTCAGGAAGCGGGCCTGCTTGAGATAGCGCTTGTTAATTTCCGCGATTATGCCGAGAGCAAACATAAAAATGTGGATGATATCCCGTATGGCGGGGGCTCGGGAATGGTTCTAAAGCCGGAGCCTCTGTTCAAGGCTGTCCGGAATTTGCCGGAGCCTGCAGGAAGCCGCCGAATTATTTTGCTCTCGCCTCAGGGAAAAAAATTTGAGCAGCGGGAAGCTTTGAGACTGGCTGGATATGATGAGTTAGTTCTTTTGTGCGGCCATTATGAAGGATTTGACGAGAGAATACGCGTCCTGGTCGATGAGGAGATGTCCATCGGAGATTATGTTTTAACGGGAGGAGAACTTGCTGCGATGGTGATGATTGATTCGGTGGCAAGGCTCTTGCCGGGCGTTCTCGGGAACAGTGTTTCTCAGGAGGATGATTCCCACAGTCAGGGTCTGCTCGAGTATCCTCAGTATACACGTCCTCCCGACTTTGAAGGAATGCAGGTGCCCGAGGTTCTGCTTTCAGGACATCACGCCAATATTGAGCGCTGGCGTAGAAAAGAGTCTCTGAGAAGGACTCTCCTGAAAAGAAGTGATTTAATCCCGCAGATAGAGTTTCAGCAAACAGATTATCCGCTTTTAGAGGAACTTACGCTCGATCATCCGGAGATTAAGATTTATCGCGAGAAATGGGAGCATTTAAAGCCTGCTCTGAAGCGGAGACAACGAATTAAGAGCGAGTAGTATAAAGACCTATTGTGGCAGGTCTGCTTGCCAAAACTACCGCTATCGGCTATTGTGCCCTCCGTGGCGTTTCTAGTGCCGTCTTACGAAGTGAATGCTTATGCGTCTGAAGAAAGATCTGCATTCTGGCATGCAGATCTGCGTAAATAATCCTACGATCAGTCTGGGGGCCACAGTTCCGCTGTGAGCGGAGCAGGATTGCGTAGCGCGGCCTTTTGTGTCAAGGATGACACAACGGCCGAAAAGCGGTATTGTGACCCACAGACTAACCCTAGATTACTATTTAATAAGATCTGGAGGAAATAATGGGAGAACTATATGTAGCCCTTATTCACGCACCTGTCTACAACAAAAATATGGAGCAGATCGCAACGTCGATAACCAACCTTGACTTGCACGATATTGCCCGAAGCTCAACTACTTATGGAGTGAATACCTATTATGTTGTCCATCCCGGTCCGGCTCAGCAGGATCTAGCCCGGCGGATCATGGGCTTTTGGCGGGAAGGGTATGGCGCTGAATATAATCCCAATAGATATGAAGCTTTTGAGAAAGTGAAGCTTGCCTCGACGCTGGAAGAAGCTGTCCAGGAAATCAAAATCAAGAATCCCGGCAAGAAATTATTCACGGTTGCAACGGATGCGAGACTGTACCGGAATACGATTGAATATTCCGACCTGCGCCGGAAGCTCGAGGAAACTGATGAGGACTTTCTGCTGCTTTTCGGAACAGGTTGGGGCATCATAAAGGAAGAAATGGAAAAAGCAGATTATATTCTGAAGCCGGTTTACGGTTTCGGAGACTATAATCATCTGTCTGTCCGTTCAGCTGCGGCAATTATTTTGGACAGGCTCAGAGGCCATTAATTGGTTATTTTTTGAATTGACAAGGCACAAGAATAAAGTGTTTTTTTTCGGAGAAAATAGTGCTGGGGTGAGCTTATGAAAAACACTTTAATTCTGGGTGGGGGAATCGGCGGTATTGTTGCCTCCAATATTCTTAAAAATGTGGCGGGGGATTCCATGCAGGTAACGGTCGTGGACCGGGAACTCAATCATCACTTTGCAGCCTCTTATCCACTCCTTATGATCGGTCAGCGAAAACCAGCGGATATAACAAGGAAGTTAACCAATTTAAAAAAGAAGAATATCCATGTTTTGCATCAGGAAGTACAAAAAATTGATTTAACCGGACATCAGGTCTCAACAAATCAGGGAGTCTTGCCTTTTGACTATTTGATTATTTCTTTGGGAGTGGAGTATCACACGGAGACCGTACCCGGATTCACAGAATATGCTTTAAATGCTTATGATTTTGATGGGGTAAGAAAGATAAATCAGCAATTAAACAATTTCTCCTCCGGACGAATTGTTTTTTTTATATCCAGCTTGCCATACAAATGTCCATCTGCTCCTTATGAAATAATGTTTCTTTTGGACCAGTTTTTTCGGAAAAGGGGAATTCAAAATAAAATTGAGCTTACCTTGGTGACGCCAGATTACTCCCCGGAGCCATTAGCCAAGCCCAAGGTTGGGCAAAGTGTAAGGAAAATGCTTGCTGAAAAAGGGATAAAATTGATCACGGAAGCGAAAGTGCTCAGGATTGAGGAAAAAGCTTTGATCCTGGATCATGACACGAAAATTGCTGCGGATCTTTTGTTAGGTATTGCGCCTCACTGGACCCCGGAGGTATTACGAAAGTCAAATTTGGTGGATAGCAGCGGATTTGTTCAAGTAGACCTTCACACTTTGGAAACAAATTACCCGACAATCTATGCCATTGGTGATGCTGCAGCGGTAAAGCTTCCGGTAATGGGGGCCTACGCACCGAAAGCCGGTGCGTTTGCGCATTACCAGGCGGATGTTGTGGCAAGAAATATCTATCTTCTGTCCAGGGGGGCAAAGCCGGAATATACCTATAAAGGAAAGGGTACCTGAATCATGAATACCGGGTTCGGTCGGGCCCGATATTCATCGGTTCAGTATTATAAAAAACCAAGCCCATCGATCTCTCTATGGAAGCCAACGCGGACAGCCTATTTGGCAAAACTTGGATTTGGAAAATACTGGTTTGGCCGTTTTATATAATCCTGGAATCAGAAAGATCAGAAAAACAGAAATGAAAAGCAGATATGAAGGACAAGCAAAAATTGACGCTGTATCGAAAACTTGAAGAAATTAACTAGAGGAAATTAACTAGAGGAAATTAACTAGAGATTTAGTAAAAAAGATATAGCATATTGCGCATTTTTGGTGTGTGTGGTAATATGATACAGTGTAAAAAACGGATGGTCCTCTGGCTTGATGTAAGAAGTTAAGAACATCTAGGCAAGGAAGGGGGTAATTTATTATGGATTATATTCGTATGATTGAAGAGCAGCAGCTTAAAGATAATATTCCTTCATTCCGTCCTGGAGATACAGTCAAAGTACATGTACGTATTATCGAGGGTACTCGTGAGCGTATTCAGGTCTTTGAAGGGCTTGTGATTAAAAGGAAGGGCGATGGCTTAAGGGAGACTTTCACCGTGCGCCGTGTTTCCAACGGAGTAGGTGTAGAAAGAACATTCCCCCTTCATTCTCCGCGTATTGACAAGATTGAAGTTGTACGTAAAGGTATTGTCCGCAGAGCGAAACTTTACTATCTGCGTGACCGTTACGGCAAATCGGCCAGAATCAGAGAACGCCGCTAATAACAGAGAAGATGGAAAAGAGCTGGAGAAATTCAGCTCTTTTGTTTTCTATGGAGGATTATGAACATTCAATGGTATCCTGGTCATATGACCAGAGCGAAAAGAAAGCTCGAAGAACAACTGGCTTGGGTTGATATTGTCATGGAACTGGGAGACGCTCGTTTGCCACTGAGCAGCAGGAATCCTCTGCTGAAGCAGCTGCTTGGGAACAAGCTCCGCTTGCTTTTGCTCAACAAATCGGACCTTGCTGACAAAAAGAGGATTGACCAGTGGCTTGTGAAACTTGGCAAGGAAGGACCTGTTTTAGCGATTAGTTCCATGACCAATGTTGGCGTCAAAAAAATTGTCCCGCTGCTCGAGGAACTGATGACGGATAAAAGAGAACGGCTGGCCGCCAGGGGAGTGCGGGGAAGACCTATTCGCGTCATGGTTGTTGGTATACCCAATATTGGCAAGTCTACGCTGATTAATCAGCTGACCGGCGGTTCACAAGCCAAGACGGGCAACAAACCAGGTGTTACGCGCGGCAACCAGTGGATCAGGATACATGATAAAGTCGAGCTGCTTGATACTCCGGGTATGCTTTGGCCCAAATTTGATGATCCTGAAGTAGGCAGGAAACTCGCTGTGACCGGTGCGGTAAGAGATGAAGTGTTCGATCAGGAAGAACTTGCTCAGTGGCTGCTCGCCTGGCTTAAACAGAATTATCCTCTGGAACTGCAAAGCTTTTACAAACTTGGGGAAAACGAGACCGATCTTGAAGGGATTGGCCGCAGAAGGGGCTGTCTAGTCAGCGGTGGCAGAATTGATACCTTCAAAGCCGCCCAGATCTTTCTTCGTGAATTCCGCAGCGGTAAGATTGCCAAAGTGACTATGGACTAAAAATTTGACGCTTCTATACATTACGGAGACTGGTCTCTAGAGTATGTGCCACATTTTATTCAGCTGGGGAGATGAAGGAATGGATGAAATCGAAAGGATAGGGAAACTCCTGGAGATAGAAAAAGGTTTGTTTGCTGAAGGATATTCACGGATTGCCGGTATAGATGAAGCAGGAAGAGGTCCGCTTGCCGGTCCTGTCATTGCCGCTGCTTGTATCTTGCCAAGGGAGTTTGAGCTTCCCGGCCTGAATGACTCGAAGAAATTATCGGAAAAGAAAAGAAGGAACTTAGCTGAAGAAATCAAAAAGCAGGCTGTTGCTTTTGCACTGGGAAGTGCGACGCCCGGCGAAATTGACCTGTTAAACATATTAAGGGCCACAAAGCTGGCGATGATAAGGGCCCTGGAAAACCTGAAAATCAACCCTGATTACGTCATTATTGACGGCAGGGACATGCTGAATATGGATACGGCTCAGAAAGCCATTATTGGTGGAGACGCTCTTAGTGCGAGTATTGCCGCAGCTTCAATTCTGGCCAAGGTTACCAGGGATGCGCTGATGGATGAGATGCATCAGATTTATCCGGAATATCATTTTGATCAACACAAGGGTTATGGAACCAAGCTGCACATGGAGGTAATAAACCGCTTTGGTCCTTGTCCAATCCACAGGCAGAGTTTCTCGCCGATCAAAGAGATAATCGCCGGGACACAGTATAAACTCGGGTAATATCTGAGATTGGGACCGGCATACAGTGTACATAAAAAAGATTTGAGACTTAAGGATTACAATAGAATTTATTTCAGTAACAGATAAGGAATAGCTGCATTGTACGCGGCTATTCCTTTTTGATTTTTATTCAATGACGTATCCAATATTTCCAACTATTTTACTCTGATTCTTTCACCAACATAAATACGATGTCTGCGCTTTCTTAAATGGGGATTCAAATTTAATAAGATGATGACAGTCACGCCGTGCTGGCGTGCAATCTTAGATAAATTGTCTCCCTTGTGAACCTGATGATGCAAACGGATCACTCCTTTAACTGAACTATATATCCATATTATGGAGTGACCCAGATTGTTCGTGTATGTACATATGGATTATCTTTTGTAATTAAATTTATGATTATACTTTGCTGAACTTATTTGATTACTTCATTGATTCGTCTTCGTTCTGTCCAAAGCCCTGTACTGCAATGATTCGGCTAGATGTTCCGCCTGTATATTATCAGATTCGGCCATATCGGCGATCGTTCTGGCTACACGCAGGATACGGTCGTGGGCCCGGGCACTGAAGAGGTTTTTATCAAAAACTTTTTGCAGGAGGGATTCACCGGCGCTGTCCAATTGGCACAGCACTTTTGTTTCGCGACCGGTCATCTCGGAATTTGTCCGGCTTCCTTTTAATCTTTTTTGCTGGAGTTCTCTGACTTTGATCACCCGTTCCTGAACCATAACGGAGGTTTCCCGGTTATCCCCGCGCTTTAGCTCGCCATAGCTTAAACGAGGGACTTCCAGCTGGATGTCAAACCGGTCCAGTAGGGGTCCGGAAACCTTTCCGCGGTAGTGGCTGATTTGAAGTGGCGTGCAGGAACATTCCCGGCCATTCTCTCCAAAATAGCCGCACGGACACGGATTCATCGAAGCGATGACACAAATGCGTGTCGGAAACTCCATTCTGCCTCTCAGACGGATTAACGTCAGTTTTCGGTCCTCGAGCGGCTGACGGAGTGCTTCGAGGACTTCCCGGGAAAACTCAGGCAGCTCATCCAGAAAGAGAACACCGTGATTGGCCAGGGCAAGTTCCCCGGGCTTAATTTTCTGTCCCCCGCCGATGATTCCGGCAACTGTAGCCGTATGGTGAGGGCTGCGGAAAGGCCTTTGCGTAATCAGCTGCCCATTTCCCCGGATAATACCAGTCAGGCTGTGAAGCTGAGTCACATCAAGACTCTCCTCAACCGTGAGCGGCGGCAGAACCCCGGCAAATGCTCTGGCCAGCAGCGTTTTCCCAGAGCCGGGCGGACCAACCATCAACAGGTTGTGCCCCCCGCAGGCGGCAATTTCCAGTCCGCGTTTGACCTGCATCTGCCCGTGAATATCCGACCAGTCCACAGATACCTTTTCAAAGATTTCAGCAGAGGGCGGGGAAGGAATAACGGAAAAATGATCTTCTCCGTTCAGAATCCCCACTAACTCAGCAAGACTGATTACGCTTGCACTTTCTATTTCGGTTACAAGCCTTGCTTCGGCCAGATTCGCAGGCGGTATAATCAGGACTTGTTTTTCCGGCCCGCTTTTTAAAGCCAGCGCCATGGTCAGAACACCTGGTATCGGACGTAAAAGGCCTTCCAGGGAAAGTTCACCGGCAAAAACATAGCGGTTCAATACGGAGTTATTCAGTTCTTCCATGGCAGCCAATATACCCAAAGCGATCGGTAAATCCAGACCGGAGCCTTCTTTGCGCAGGTCTGCAGGAGCAAGATTAACTGTAATTTTTTTCAAAGGGAAATCGAAGCCTGAGTTTTTCAACGCTGACCGGACTCTGTCTCTGGCCTCTTTCACAGCAGTGGCCGCAAGGCCTACAATTTCCAGACAGGGAAGACCATTGGCAATATCCACTTCGACACTGACCGGCTGGGCTGAGAGATTGTCGACAGACATTCCGCTGACAGAAGCAAACATTTTTTTCACCTCAAAAACAAAATTCGCTTCTGACAGCAAATATCCTTCTATAAAGTTACATTAATGGATTAATATAGTTGAATTTTGGCGATATTTATGGAATCAGACAGAATGTCAGACAAAAACATTAGACAGAACATTAGACAGAAACGGAAAGAAAATAAGCATTTATAGTGCCCCTTGGATCCAGTTGAACTCGGGAACGCCTTCAGCCATGTTAATGGCGAAAATATCAAACCTGATTTGCGGCCATTGATGATAGTGTTGTTCCAGAAGATAATACGAGGCAATACTTTTAAGCCTTTGGATTTTCCAGAGGCCGATGCTTTCTTCTGCGGATCCCCGGATATTGGAGCTCCTCAGTCTGACTTCGATAAATACAATTGTTTTCCCATCCCTGGCGATAATGTCGATCTCTCCCTTGGGACAGCGATAATTGCGCTGGATAATGTTCAATCCGGCTTCCTTAATATGTTCCAAAGCCATATCTTCGCCCCGCTGCCCCAACTGTCTTTTATTCAATGTTTCAGGACCTCCTAAGAGTAAAAACTCCCGTACATATTCAACGTAACAGATCAACTTGTATATAATGATTAATATTACCAAAAATGGGATGAAATAGTAATGTATTATTTGTGAATAATTGTATCATGAAAGAAAAAATACCGCCAGGATGTTCACGATTCAGTGTTGTTCGCAATTCAGGTTGACTGAACGATAAGCATATAAAGCTACAGGCTTTCTTCAATCAGCCAGATATATTCCCAGGCTTCCTGGCTGCTTTGCAAACCGTCATACCATGGAATCCCCGAGACGGGTCTTTCGGAAAAATAACGCGCTTTCAGAATGATTTCCGGACGGTATTCGTAATGCATAATATCGAAATTTCCCCATTTGCCGCCCCAGATAAAACCATATTTTTCAAAGATAGCAGAGACCTCCTGGGGATAGGCATTAAGCCTTTTCTGACCTTCTTCACGGGTGGACCAGCGCCAATAATCGTATTTATTACTGTTAAGATCGATTGCGATACCGTAGGCATGGGAACTCAGCCTGTTTGTACCGCCGATCAGCCGGTAATTGAAAGCCCCGCTGCTTGGAAAAGAAGCAGCGTACACCTTATGGCTTTGGCGGGACAACGGAAGCAGTTCTTTCATAACCGCCTTTAAGGATTCTGCAGCTTTATTGTTCCCGTTAAACTCTACATACTTGTAGCCAATGCTGACTTTGATCAGATTGGACAGGATTGATTTCTTGCTCATTCCGTAGACTTCTTTCAGAAGCGGATAAACTCTTGCACAGCCAGGGTTGTAGTAATTAGGCAAAACTTCGGTAATCTTGGACAATGAGTAGAGCTGATCCATCATATCCTGGAGATCGGGGTTTCCCGATTTCTGCCAGGCGTTTTTTTCTTTTCTGTCATCATATAAGATTTTTTTCCCGGATTTTAAAAGGACATAGACCTCATTTCCGGATACTTTATCCACACCGGTAATGGTTTCGGGATAGGCCAGCATCAGACATAGAATATCCCTTTTCATTACGGCCTCATATTCCCAATCGGAAACTGGGGATACTGCGGCTGCGTTTACGGTTATTAAATGTCTATTCCAGATGATTTTGCAGCCTGTAATTAACAAGACAATCACAATCAGACTTAAGATAAATCGTTTAAAGTTCATGGCTCGTTCATCCTTCCGGGGAACCTTGAGAAAGGCTAATCATAATTATTTATGCCTGAACAAAACAGGATAGACCTGCAAATCTCGTATAGTGCAATAGCATGCGGTAATAATATTCTTTGAACTGAAAAAATCGCAAAGTATAAGATAACAGGGTACGAAAGACCGCAGAAGGGATGTAAGGGTATGGTGAATAAAGATGTTCCAGCAAAACCTCTCATTATCTGGCTCGGGACGAATACCTGTGCCGGCGACATGCTTTCCCTTCTTAATGCCAAGGATCCGGGCTACCAGGAGTTGATCAGCAGCATTGCAGAGCTTCGTTTTGATTATCTTTTGGGGGCGTCCGAAGGCAGTGATGCCATCAATGTTCTTGATGATCTCCAGAAAAATCATAAAGCGGCATACATCCTGGTGGTTGAAGGGAGCATCCCAACGAGATCCAATGGCCTGTATTCTGTGATCGGTTATCGGAACGGCAAGGCTTGGACGGCTTTGCAGGCAGTGCGGGAACTGGGTGCTGAAGCTCGTTACGTGGTTGCTGCCGGTACCTGCGCAGCGTTCGGAGGGATCTATGCTGCAGCTCCGAACCCTTCTAAATGTGTATCATTACAGGCTGCTCTAGACAGAAAAGTTATCAATGTGCCTGGATGCCCAATCAACCCCGAATGGATGATGGGCACTTTGAACCATTTAATTCAGTACGGTGAGCCAGCACTTGATGATTATAGCCGGCCCAAACTTTTCTATGGAGAAACAATCCATAACCTTTGCCAGCGGCGGGATTATTTTGACAACAGCATCTTTGCCGCTAAGCCGGGAGAACCGTGGTGCATGTATAAGATTGGCTGTAAAGGGCCGGTCACCTATGCAGATTGCCCTGTCCGCCAGTGGAACGGAGAGCATCTAAGCTGGCCGGTAAAAGCCAATACCCCTTGTATCGGCTGTGCCAGCCCGGAGTTTCCCGATGGAGACGTTCCATTCTTTGAACACTTACCAGATGTAAAGCTTCCTGGGATCAAAGTAACGGCAAATAGGGTGGGCCTATTGACAGGGGTTGTGACCGCGCTTGGTATTGGCGCTCATCTGTTAGGAAGCATCCTGACCGGCAGATTGCGGAAACACTGAAAAAGGATCTTCCAGGCGGAAGCAAGCCAAAAATCAAGGCTCAACTTAAAAAGGTCATAAGTAAGAAAACGGCAGGTAAAAGATTGTATGAAAACGCGAATAAAGGAAAAGGACTGACTTCATGAAAAAGATTGTCATAGGGCCGCTTACCAGGGCTAACAACTCCTGCGCCGTAGAGGTCACAGTTGAAGACAAAAAGGTGGTAGATGCCCGCTGCAGCGGGATCTTTTTCAGAGGATTCGAATTGATACTGCAAGGAAAAGATCCGCAGGACGCCGCGTACCTTACGGAAAGAATCTGCGGGATCTGTTCATCTCTGCATGGAGCAGCTGCCTCCTACGCCTTGGAAGACGCTGCCGGGATCAGACCGCCCCGCAATGCCAACATTTTGCGAAACCTGATCATCGGGGCAGATATGCTTCAGAATCATATCCGTCATCAGTATTTGTTTTCCCTGGTGGATTATTTGACTTTGCCAGAGAGGGCCCCTTTTGTTCCAGGTTATACCAAAGATAAGCGACTGAAAAAAAAGAAAAACGACGCGATGGTGCAGAATATGTATTTAGCGCTGGAAATAAGCCGCCTGGCTCACGAAATGGTGGCCCTGCTAGGCGGAAAAGCTCCGTTTCCTCATGGGATATTGGCTGGAGGGGCTACAGTTCCGCCTTCTGCCGATGTGGTCATGAATTTCCGGTCGAAGCTCCAAAAAATCAATCGGTTTATCCAGAGTCAGATGGTACCCGATGTATACATCCTTGCAGAAGCTTACAGTGATTACTTTGAACTCGGCCAAAGAACCCCAAATATGCTTGAGTACGGACTGTTTCCATGCACTGAGCAAGATCGGGGGAGATATTTTCCCGGTGGAGCAATGCTGAACGGCCAAATCCAGAAGCTTGATCTGGCGTTGATTAAAGAACATACGGCAAGGTCCTGGTATGCAGCAGAGTCCGGACCGCGAAACCCATCTGGAGGCCAGACAGTCCCTGAACGGGAAAAAGAAGACGCCTACTCTTGGATAAAGGCGCCCCGTTATTCCGGTGTGCCACTGGAAGGGGGACCGCTGGCCAGGCTCTGGATCAAAGGAGATTACCGAAAGGGCATATCGACGATGGACCGGATGATCGCCAGGGCACTTGAGGCCCAAAAAATAGGGGCCTTGATGGAATCCTGGCTCGATGAGCTTGAGCCGGAGGGACGCATATTCGTACCCTTTGAAGTGCCGAAAAATGCCGAGGGTATTGGCCTCACCGGAGCAATGCGCGGTCCGCTCGGACACTGGCTGCGGATTGAAAACGGCAGGATTGCCCAATACCAGATCATTACACCCAGTGCCTGGAATTTTTCGCCTCGGGATAATCAGAATTGCAGAGGACCGGTCGAGGAAGCGCTGATCGGAATTCCAATTGCGGATGAAAAACAGCCCATTGAAATCGGCCGGGTGATCAGGGCATTTGACATCTGCTCCTCTTGTTCGACGCATTTAATAACCACCAGAACATCGATCGGGGAGATCATGATATGAACTGGAAAAAGCAACGTCATTCAGGAACAGCCAGACTGCTTCACTGGGTTTATGCGCCAGCTGTATTGGCTTTAATTCTTAGCGGGCTTTACATTCACAGCCCATCGCGCGCTTTTGGTTTCAAACGGATGGACTCAGCCCGGAAGACACACGCCGTCGCCCAGTTTTTACTGTTGAATTCGTATCTGGCACGGATTTGCTACGGGATGAAAGACAAAAACTATAAAGAGATCATTCCGAACCGCAAGACCTTAAAGGCAATGCCCGGATTTTTAAAATACGAATTCTTCCTATCCGGAAAAAAGAAGAAGTATCCCAAATACAATCCAGGTCAGAAAATATTGATCACCTCGCTCGCAGGATTGATCCCGGTCCAAATTATTACCGGGATGGCCCTCTACTTTAAGCCCCTGCAGAGAGCGGTCAAACCGACAGGAGGATTAAACCCTGTACGCTGGCGGCATTATCTGGCGGCATTAATGACGGCCTCATCTGTATCCGTTCATCTTTATTTTGCTCTGACGAATGGCCTTAAAAAACTTAAATCAATATTTACAGGCTATGCGTAGATTCCGATTCAAAGAGCGTGGCGTTTGAACCCAAGGCAGAAAAGGCTAAAAAAGAATCATGCAGAGAATCGTACAAGGAAAAAATTAGAAAAGTAGAAAATAGAGAAGTAGAAAAATAGAAAAATAAATTGACCATAAAAAATATAAGGTATATGATAATATATGAACAAGTATTCAAGTATTCAAGTATTCAAGTATTCAAGTATTCAAGTATTCAAGTATTCAAGTATTCAAGTATTCAAATAAGCGTAATTGCAAAGGAGCGGTTTGTTTTGATGGAGGGGAAAGCGGAGAATTTGCGGTGTGACTGCCTGGTTATTCATGAAGAAATTGTCGGTAAGGTTAAAGAAGCGATGCCGCAGGAAGAAAATCTGTATGATCTTGCCGAACTGTTTAAAGTATTCGGTGATACGACAAGGATAAAAATTCTCTGGGCGCTTTCCGAAGCAGAAATGTGTGTCTGCGACCTGGCCTTTCTATTGGATATGACCCAGTCGGCAATTTCCCATCAGCTGCGGATTCTTAAGCAATGCAGGCTGGTAAAAAACAGAAAAGAAGGAAAAATCGTATTCTATGCGCTGGATGACGAGCATATCAAAGGCATTTTCAGCCAGGGAATGCTCCATGTCAAAGAAGGATAAGGATGCGTGAGGAGAAAAAAGATATGGCTATAAAAAGTCAGGAAGCAGTCATCCTGCTTGCCGGTCTTGGCTGTGCAAACTGCTCGGTTAAAATCGAACAGGAAGTAAGGAAGCTGGATGGCATAATAACTGCAAATATTGATTTTGCAGGCAGTAAACTCTATCTAGAGGTAAATGATTCTGAAAAAATCACAGATATTGCCGTCCAAATTGAAAAAATCGCTTCCGGGATTGAGGCCGGGGTAAGCATTACTGGGATCAGGTCCAAAGATATGGGTGCAGCCAGTAAAGAAGAGAAAACCACGGAACAAGAAAAACAAAAAGAACAAAAAGAACAGAAGGAACAAAGAGAACAAAGAGAACAAAAAAAACAGAAAGTTAATGCCGAGCTGTTTTGCTTTGTCATTGGAGCCGTTATTTTTGCTGCTGCGTTTCTGCTAAAATTGAAACCTGCCGTTGAAATTGTATTGTTTCTGATCAGCTATTTATTGGTTGGCAGTCAGATTATCTGGGCGGCGCTTCGGAATTTTGTCCGCGGCAAGTTTCTCGATGAAAACTTTCTGATGCTGATTGCTACAGTTGGGGCGCTGGCTATTCAGGAATATCCCGAGGCGGTAGCTGTGATGCTGTTCTACCGGGTCGGTGAATTTTTCCAGGACAGTGCTGTCAACCGTTCCCGCCGCTCGATCAGTGAACTGATGGATATTCGTCCGGACTATGCGAATTTAATGAAGGGAGATTCCATAAGCAAAGTGCCGCCGGAGGAAGTCAGGGAAGGCCAGATGATTCTGATCAAACCAGGAGAGAAAGTTCCCCTCGATGGCACAGTGCTTGTGGGCAGGTCTGTTTTGGATACCTCGGCGCTCACCGGAGAATTTATTCCGAGGGAGGTCGAAGCCGGCAGCAGCATTCTGGCTGGTTTTATTAATAAGACCGGGGTCTTAACCGTAAAAGTTACGAAGGTTTATGAGCAGAGCACGGTTGCACGGGTTCTGGATCTGGTGGAAAAGGCCACCTCTAAAAAAGCTAAGACAGAAAATTTCATGACAACATTTGCGCGTGTCTATACACCGGTTATTGTGCTCGGAGCTGCACTTTTAGCTTTTCTGCCCCCGCTGTTTATTGAGGGGGCCACGTTCAGCGAATGGCTGAACCGGGCTTTGGTCTTTCTCGTGGTGTCATGTCCCTGCGCACTGGTGATCTCCATTCCGTTAAGCTTTTTTGGGGGTATCGGAGGCGCTTCCCGAAACGGCATCCTGATCAAGGGAAGCAACTACCTGGAAGGCCTGAATCAAGTGCGTACGGTTGTCTTCGATAAGACTGGTACGCTAACTGAAGGTGTATTTGAAGTTACCGGAATACAAGTTGCTCAGGGGTTTGATGAAGATACTTTGCTGGAATATGCTGCCGCGGCTGAATATTTTTCAGGTCATCCCATTGCGGCCTCGATTTTGAAACGATACACCGAAGATGATACAAAAAAACTGAACACGAAGGGCATTGATCAGAAGGATATCCATCAGTACCAAGAAATACCAGGTTATGGCGTAAAAACAGTATATCAGGGAAAAGAAGTCATGGCCGGCAGCGCTAGGCTCCTGACTGAGGAAGGAATCTCCCTGACGCAAATACCCGAGGTTGGAACGATTGCCTATATCGCGATTGACCGTCAATATGCCGGCTATATCCTGATTACGGACAGAGTCAAAAAAGATGTTCAGGAGGCTTTGCGGGGCTTGAGACAGGCAGGGGTCAAGAAATTGGTTATGCTGACCGGAGACACGAAGGCGATCAGTGAACAGGTTGGACAGCAGTTGGGGTTTGACCAAGTTTACGCTGAATTGCTTCCCGATCAAAAGGTTGCTGTTCTGGAAGAACTGGAGGAGCAGAAGGAAAACGGCAGTAAACTCGTTTTTGTCGGAGATGGGGTCAATGATGCGCCGGTCCTGGCCAGGGCCGATATCGGGGTTGCCATGGGCGGACTCGGGTCGGATGCAGCGATTGAGGCCGCGGATATTGTCCTGATGACGGACGAACCTGCCAAACTGCTCGAGGCAATCCGGATTGCCCGGAAAACGAAAGGAATTGTCTGGCAAAATATTGGTTTTGCGCTCGGAATAAAGATAGGTGTCCTCATCCTTGGAGCGATGGGTGCCGCGACAATGTGGGAAGCTGTATTTGCTGATGTAGGCGTGGCTGTGATTGCGATCCTGAATGCAATGCGGGTGTTAAAGAAGAAAAAAGTTAAGGAATATGATATAGTAATATAGGCAAAAACACGCACGTAAAAAAGGAAAGGGAACTTGATGGAAAAGACGACGAACCAGAATCAGATTAAACCCAGAAGGACATTTGCAATTATTTCTCACCCGGATGCTGGGAAAACGACCTTAACAGAAAAGCTGCTGTTTTTTGGCGGGGCTATCCGGCTGGCTGGTACGGTAAAAGGAAGAAAAGCAGCCAAGTATGCAACTTCCGACTGGATGCAGATTGAAAAAGAACGTGGCATTTCCGTAACTTCGAGCGCCATGCAGTTTTCATATAACGGAATTCATATCAATATTTTAGATACACCCGGGCACGAAGATTTTAGTGAAGATACCTATCGCACGCTGATGGCAGCCGACAGCGCCGTCATGCTAATCGATCTGGTCAAAGGTGTCGAAGCCCAGACCATCAAGCTGTTTAAAGTCTGCCGGATGAGAGGCATACCGATTTTTACGTTTATTAACAAGCTGGACCGTTTTGGCAAAGACCCGCTGGATGTCCTTCAAGAGATTGAGGATGTTTTAGGCATTAATACGGTTCCTTTGAATTGGCCGGTCGGAATGGGAAAAGATTTCAGTGCAATCTACGACCGGCGGCATCAATGTCTGGAGCTTTACCGGGACGGCGAACGGAAACGGATTGAGGCGGGCGAACGCGGACTTGAAGATCCCGCTCTCAAAGACTGTCTCGAACCTGCCTTATATGATAAGCTTCGCGAAGATCTGGAATTATTGGATATTGCAGGGGATCCGTTTGACGAGGAAATGATTCAGGAGGGGATGCTGTCTCCGGTCTTCTTCGGCAGCGCGCTGAGCAGTATTGGCGTCCAAACTTTTCTGGAGCAGTTCCTGGAAATGGCGCCTGAGCCAAGACCGCAAAAAAGTTCGGTTGGCTACATTCAGCCGACCGATCCTCAATTTTCAGGTTTCATTTTTAAGATTCAGGCCAATATGAACCCGGCCCACAGGGACCGGATTGCGTTTATGCGGGTCTGTTCGGGCAGGTTCGAACGCGGAATGGCAGCCAATCATGTCCGAAGCGGCAAGAAGATCAAGCTTCCACAACCACAGCAGTTCTTGGCACAGGAACGCGATATCCTGGAAGAGGCATATCCCGGAGATGTGGTGGGTTTGTTTGATCCGGGCATTTTTCGGATCGGCGATACCCTGAGTGAGGAAGGGACCTTTGAATTCGAAAAGCTGCCGCAGTTTGCGCCGGAGTATTTTGCCAAGATTATCAATCTGGATTTTTCCAAGTACAAACAGTTTCAGAAGGGAATCAAGCAGCTGACGGAAGAAGGGACAGTGCAGGTCTTCCGGACCTTTATGGATGGGCCGGAGGAACTGATTGTCGGCGTTGTGGGAAAGCTTCAGTTTGAAGTCCTGGAATACCGCCTCGAAAATGAATATGGAACAAGAATTCAGCTTCATCATCTTCTGCATCATATGGCCCGCTGGGTCAGAAGCGACAAACTTGTTGATCCGGCCAATTTGCGCGGACTCCGTAATCTGTGCGTCAAAGATCAGGATGACCAGATGGTCGTTCTTCTTGAGGACGAATACTACCTGGACAGACTGAAGGATAAGTACCCGGAGATTACGTTCCATACATCCTCTAACGACTAGTATACCGTTCTCTAAATAACCAGACATTTAAACCTTCATAGCTGGGTCTGTGTGCCACAGTTCCAGCGTAAGCGGAGCATGAATGCGGAGCGCGGCTGTCTGTCATGATACATCCAAATTTTTACAATCTGCGAAATAAAGGTAAATGATTAAATTTTTTCAAGGATAAAGTCGAGATCTTGGCAGCTCCTGCTGTTCTGTCCATTTTTCAGCGGAGCAAAGAGATCTCCTTTATCTTTCAGCCTGCTGCTGATATTCAGCAGATTAAGATCCTGGGGTTTGACCCCGTGCCGCAGCTCCCCCCATTCCAGCGGAGCGGCAACGGAGGCGTAGGCCGTTGCCCTTGGAGAATAAGGACTGATGATGGTTTTACCCTGCCACATCTGCAGATAGTCAAAATAGAGCTTATGGCCTCTTTTGGCGACACTGCGCTCCAGGGTAATTTGCCGGGGGTATTTCTGGCTGAAATAAACCGCAAAAAATTCGTTGATTTTTCTGGCGGTATCGTAATCATACTTCCCGCCTGTCGGAATATGGATCTGAAGTCCGCTTGCCCCGGAAGTTTTGATATAGCTTGTAATCTGAAGCGCTTGAAGCTCTTCAAAAATCAGCAGGGCCGCTTCCGTGACATCCTCAAAGGTCTGACCTTCGGAAGGGTCCAGATCGAAAACCAGTGCAGAAGGATACTGATCCCTGTCATAGGGGTTAAATGGAATGTGGAATTCCAGACAGGCCTGGTTTCCGAGCCAAATGAGGATTGCTTCTGATGCTAAAATGATATACTGATTATCCCGCCATTCGATCGTCGGAATCCACCCAGGGGCATAATCAGGGATGTTTTTCTGAAAGAAGGACTTGCCCTGGAAACCATCAGGATAACGGATCGTCGTCAGTAGACGGTCTTTGACGTGAGGCAGAAGGTACGGGGCTAATTCCAGCAGGATTTTCAAATAATCAAGCTTGCGGATACCGAGGTCAGGCCATAATAATTTTTCAGGATTGGTTATAGTGAGCGTTTTGCCGTCAACTTCCAGGTTCATTCCGTGATGAATTCCTTTCCTTGGGCTTCAGAGGCAGGATCTTTGCTGAAACCAATAATTTTAGGGTGGCGGAGACTCCTGCTGTCTGTCCATTCCAGGAAACTTACCCAGCAGGTCAAGACCGGTTTGAGCCAGGTCGTATCCTTCATTTTTTTAAGGTTGTCGAACGGGCTGCTTTCCTGGGTATAATCCGAAGCGTAAGCCTTGAGAAGCTGGAAGTCTTTCTGGGCCAGTCCAAGACTCGCATTCCCGATGTAGAGGTACTGGTCTCCCTGGAAGATACCAAGCAGCAGTGAGTTTGGAAATTGCTCTTTCCAGGATAATCCGCCGACAATGGCCAGGATTTTTTTGCTGATTTTGGTTTTGAACCAGTCATTATGTTTTTTGCCAGCTTGGTAACGGCTGTTCTTTCTCTTGCTAACGATTCCCTCGTAATTTCTTTCTTTCATTAGCTTAAACAGAGCTGAACCGTCCGTAAAATCATCGGTAACCGTGATGTTGGAAGAAGATGACACCTTGGTCCGAAGAAGATCTTGTCTCTCTTCTAGAGGACGGTTACGCAAGTCTGTGCCATTAAAGAACAAAAGATCAAACAAGATGTAGCAGACCGGGTATTTTTGCTGATAGACGGGCAGATTAGAACTGTTTCTGAGGCGTTCCCGATTCATGATCAGATGAAAGGATGGTCTGTTCCCGGTATTGAAAACAACCAGTTCACCATCCAGTACGGCCTGATGGCCGTTCAGCAGTTTTGGAGCTATCTGGATTTCAGGATAGAAAGAAGTTCGCTCCCTGCCACTTTTGGTGTAGATCTGGACGCTGCCGTCTTCAATATAGGATAACCCTCTGATACCGTCCCATTTAATCTGGTGGATCCACGCATCACCTGTCCTGATTTCAGATGACAGCACAGGCTCCATTACTTCCAGCAGTTTCATAAAAATCTCCAGGCACATTAAGTTTGACGTCTATGGATAGATTAATATGTTTATTTTAGAGTTGACAAGGTACTAGCTTGCGGTTGTCTTTTTCTCTTCCTGGGCATCAGTATCCGGGTTGGTTTTTTCTGCAGTCTTTGTTTTGCCCCTGGAAGGTTTCTTCTTGGTTTCTTTTAAACTGGCCTGAAGGGCTTCCATCAAGTCAATGACATTACGGTGGGGCGCTTCAGGTGCGACTTCTATTTCCCTGCCTTCAATCTTTTTGTTGATCAGCTCTCTCAGTGCTTCCCGGTAATTATCCTTATATTTTTCCGGCTCGAATGGTGCAGTTAAGTTGGTAATCAGCTGGGTCGCGATATCAAGCTCTTTTTCGTTGACACCCTGCTGCTCGCTGATTCCCGGTACCTCGCTGACGGGTCTTATTTCATCTGGATAGAAAATGGTTTCCAGGACCAGGACCTTATTGTAAACCCTTAAGGCAGCCAGCGTCTGTTTATTGCGGATAGTCATTTTAGCCAGGGCAATTTTGCCGGTATCATTCATGGACTGTCGCAGGAGATGATAGGCTTTGCCGCCGGTATCCTGCGGTGCTAGGTAATAGGATTTGTCGTAATAAATCGGATCAATTTCTGCAAGATTAATAAAATCAAGGATTTCAATTGACTTCTCTTCCACTTCAGATTTTAAGGCAATAAGATCTGTCTCATTGATAATAATAAAATGACCGGTTTCATATTCGTACCCACGAACGATTTCCTCTTCTTTTACTTCTTTGTTACATGTCGGACAATGCTTTTCATACTTAAGAGGGGTACTGCACTCCTTATGGATGTATCTGAAATGGATGTCCTTCTCTTCGGTAGCAGCAAACATTTTGATGGGAATATTGACCAAACCAAAACTTATGGAACCTTTCCACATTGTATGCATCCTGTTCAGCCCTCCATTTTTCAGATATAGGTAGTATGAACATTACGCGGTAAAAATATGAAAAAGCCTGATGTTGGTGGAACAGACAGAAAGAGCATGTATAGCGCTGAGTAATGAACTTGAATAGTGGCTCAAAAAGAGGTAGAATCAAAGAGAAAATTACTTTGAATATCAAAATAATTTGAAATTTGAAAATTAATTAATGAAGAAAACTGTTAGAAAGAATTAATGTTTGCAAAAATTATTCAAGAAATTGTTGAAGAAATTATTGGAGGGCTGTATTTTGAAGTTACCTGTGTTAAGAGTAGGAGGTCTGATCCCGAAGTATCCGATCATCCAGGGCGGGATGGCTATTAGAATTTCCACTTTTCAGCTGGCTGCGGCTGTGGCCAACGCTGGTGGAATAGGGATTATTGCTGCGACGTCTTTGGATGAAACTGAGTTAAAAGGTGAAATCAGGAAGGCCAGGGAGAAATCCAAAGGAATCATCGGAATAAATATTATGTTTGCAGCAACGCGTTTCAAAGAACTTGTCTGCGCTGCGTTGGAAGAAGGCATTGACCTGATTATCCAGGGAGCCGGTTTTTCCAGGGATATTTTTCGCTGGTGCGCTGAGGCAAAAACCCCTTTAGTCCCGATTGTATCGACGGCCAAGCTTGCCAGGATTTCTGAAAGCTTGGGAGCGGCAGCGGTCGTAGTAGAAGGGAAAGAAGCGGGAGGACATCTCGGAACAGATCAGTCCATGAGAATTCTTGTTCCTGAGGTCAAGGCGGCTATTTCTATCCCGGTCATTGCGGCAGGAGGCATTGTGGATACGGGAGATTTACAGGAGGCGTTTAGCCTTGGTGCTGACGGCGTGCAAATGGGGATCCGTTTTGCAGCCAGTGAAGAGGCGAACGGAGCACCGGCCCTCAAAGAAGCTTATCTGAGAGCAACGGCAGAAGATATTGTCATCATTCAAAGTCCCGTCGGGCTGCCCGGGAGAGCAATCCGAAATAAATTTACAGATGAAATCCTTTCGGGGAAAGTAAAATCCCCACAAATATGTGAGGGCTGTTTAAAAAAATGCACAGCAACTTTTTGCATAAAGGAGGCCTTGATCAATGCTCAACAGGGTAATTTGGATCAGGGACTGATTTTTTCAGGACAATATATTGAAAAGATAACTGAAATCCTACCTGCAGGGAAAATGATCAGTGATTTGGTTAAAGAATATGAGGAAATTGAGGAAATGTGATCATTTAAAGAAGAGGATGGAAACCATCCTCTTGATCAGTACTAGAGTCTTCCACCGTTGTTCACCATGTTACTTTCGGCAAATTCAATCATCTTTTTAACCATATTTCCACCGATTTTTCCGCCAATTTGACCGCCAATCCGGCCGGCATCCCTTGATGTGATGTCTCCGTTATATCCCTTGTTTAACTGGATGCCCAATTCATTGGCTACTTCATATTTGGCGTTGTTCAGATACTGCGCATATTCCTGCGGTCCGCTGTTCATGATACCCAACTCCTTGGAAACTTCATATTTTAGTTGATTCAAATCAGAATTTGATTTTCTCCCCAAACTAAATCACCTCTTTATATTTTTCTTATTTTAGTTTGTTCAATTCTACAACACAAATACGATGAAATGTTTTGCTATTCAGGCAAAAAAATGACAAATCTTTTTATGAGGAAGAATTACAGAAGAAGATAAAACAATGAAGAAAATAAAACAAAGGAAAAAAATGCAAAAAATATAAGAATGATATGAATGTGCAGACAACCTTTTTCTTTGCCTGGCCGGATAAAAAGCATAATCCATCTCCTTACTGCATAAAAAAATGATATAGACTGTCTGGATTTTATTTGGAAAGGAGTTTCGAATCATGCAAGTTGCGCTCCCTTTGGCAGAATCCAATCAGCCCACCTTCGTTCCAAAACAGGTGATTGGCCTAACAGCACTTCTACTGGCCGGAACTGCCGTAGTCCCCTCAAATCCTTATGCCCTGCAGGAAATTGCCTCCTTGCGTACTAAGATTACGGCAGCTCCTGCTAAAACGGTTGACGAAAGCCCTATGCAGACCGACAATATTAGAATCATGGAGGAAAAAGCTGGCGAGAGCAGCTTTTCTTGTGTAAATGTCAGTACCCTTTCCCTCATAGAAGCAAGCAAAGAAAAAGCAGAAATTCAGGCCGGTATCGTAGCTTCGGTACTAAACTGGAATGGGACTGCCTATAAATGGGGCGGCCGGTCGAGATCCGGTGTCGACTGTTCAGGGCTGGTTCAAAGAGTATTTCTTGAGAATGGAATTCAACTTCCAAGGACATCGTATGAACAATTCAGAGAGGGGGTCGGAATACCCAAAACAAGATTAGAACCTGGTGATCTGATCTTTTTTCATACCAACGGAGCCGGAGCAAGTCATGTTGGAATCTATCTCGGTGATAACAAGTTTATTTCTGCGGCCAAGCATTGCGTTCAGGTTTCTTCACTGGATGAACGTTACTGGGCGGAGCATTACCGGGGCAGCAGAAGAGTGATCGCATGACACTGAGGACAGTCAGCTGCCAAGTATGTTGATTCAAAAGACGGATTCTTGACAGAAGAATCAATAAACTCTATAATCAAAATAACCTAAAATTTAGGCAAATCGCTGCAAGGGAAGGTATTACCTCTCGTCTCCATGGGGATGGGAGGTTTAGTTTATTTCAGATACTGGGGGTAGAGTCAGATGAAGATTTTGGTGAATAACAAAGTGGCAGAGGCTGGAATTCAACTGCTGCGTGAAGAACATGACGTGGATACATATTGTACATTATCTCAGGAAGAACTGATCAAAATGATTCCGAAATATGATGCTCTGGTCATCAGAGGCGATACGATTGTCAGCAGTGAAGTCATTGAAGCCGGCAGGAATTTGAAAGTAATCGGAAGGGCTGGTCTGGAAGTTGAGCATATCGATATTCAGGCAGCCACAAAGCAGGGGATTGTTGTCCTGAATGCCCCTCAGGGCAACAGTGCTTCTTCCATTGAATATACCATCGGGATGATCCTGGCTCTGGCCAGAAGGATTCCTCAGGCTTATTCCTCTGTCAAGCGCGGAGAGTGGCAAAGACAGAAGTTCCTAGGAATGGAGCTGAAAGAAAAGGTCTTGGGCATCATCGGCCTGGGGCGGGTCGGCATGGGCGTGGCCAAGCGGGCCAAAGCGTTCGATATGAAAGTGATTGCCTATGACCCGTTTTTAAGTGATGATAAAGGCAGAGAGCTGGGGATTGAGCTGGTGGATCTGGATGAGATCTTAAGTAAAGCAGATTACCTGACACTGCATATTCCGGCGACAGTTGACACGCGCAATCTGCTGAATAAAGATGCGTTTTCCAAAATGAAAAAGGGCATCAAGATTATTAACTGTGCCAGAGGCGGAATCATTGATGAGGAAGCTTTGATCTGGGCACTGCAGGAAGAGATTGTGTCCGGGGCAGCTTTGGATGCGTTTGCTGAAGAACCTCTTCAGCCAGATCATCCGCTGGTGAAGATGGAGAATGTGGTCTGCACTCCCAGGATTGCCTCCCGGACGCAGGAAGCTGAAAACGAGGTTGCGGTTTGCGCAGCCCGCGGCGTGCTCGCTGCGCTGAGATCCGAACCGGTTTCAACTTCACTGAATATTCCGCCTGTATCAAGAGATGTCATGAATATGATCAAGCCTTACCTTCACTTGATGCAAAAAATGTGTGTTCTGGCTGTCAAACTGACTGAAGGAAGAATAAAAAACATTGAAGTCCGCTATAATGGAGATATCAGCACTGCGGATACCAAAATGCTGACGTTGGCAGCCATAAAAGAGGTCTTAAATCCAATCCTTCAGGAAGAGGTCAATATTGTCAACGCGCCTGAAGTTGCGAAAGAACGCGGCATAACCGTCAAGGAGATCAAAAGCAAAGAGGCACAAAGCTTTGTTGATCTGATCAGCATTACCGTTAAAACTGATTTGACTGAGCATAAGGTAGCAAGTACGCTTTTCGGCAAAAGTGAACAGCGGATTGTGGAGATCGACGATTTCAGGGTTGAAATAGATCCTTCGGGATGGTTCCTGCTTATCTCACATGAGGATTATCCGGGAATGATCGGCAAAGTCGGGACTGTATTGGGTGAGCATAACATCAACATTACCAGTATGCAGGTTGGCAAAATCAGTTCCATGAGCAGAAACATTATGATTGTTGGTATTCAAACCGAAGCCGATTCGGAAGTCATCGGCAAATTGAAAGAGATTAAGGGAACCGAAAATGTTGAAGAGATTTTCTTCAATAAATATCTGTCCTAAGGGGAGATCGGCATGAGCATCAAGTTTGGCACGGCCGGAGTGCCTTTGTCTTCCGCGGAAACATCCACCGAGGCCGGAATCCTAAGAATCAGGGAACTTGGAATGGATGCGATGGAAGTCGAGTTCGTTCACGGGGTCAGAATGAAGGAAGATAAAGCGTTAAAGACCGGGGGAACTGCGAAAAAAGAACGCGTATCCCTGTCTTGTCATGCGCCTTACTATATCAACCTGAACTCCAGTGAAACGGAAAAAATTGAGGCAAGCAAAACAAGGATTATTCATACTGCCAGGATTGGCAGGATACTTGGGGCCGGAAGCATCGTCTTTCATCCGGCATTTTATTCCGGGGATACTTCGGCTACCGTCTTAGCCAGAGTAGTCAAAGAACTCAGCGATGTCCGGCAGGAACTTGATCAGGAAGGCAATCAAGTCATCCTGAGGCCTGAAACGACAGGCAAACCCTCCCAGTTTGGCGATCTCGGTGAAACGATCAAAATAGCGCAGGAGGTTCCGGGTGTATTGCCCTGTATTGATTTCAGCCATCTGCATGCCAGAGCCAATGGTCAATTCAATAGCTATGACGAGTTCTGCGCGATTCTTGAGCAGACAGCCGAAGGGCTTGGTGAGAAGTGGACAAGCAATGCGCATTTCCATATTTCCGGGATTGAATATGGTCCGAAAGGCGAAAAGAGACATCTCGTTTTGCAGGAAGCTGACCTGAAATACCGGGAAATCCTTAAAGCCTGCCTGAGCTTTGGCATCCAGGGAACCGTGATTTGTGAAAGTCCGAAGCTTGAGGAGGATGCTCTGATCCTGCAAAAGACCTATCAGGAGCTAAAGGCGGAGCATTAACGAAGAATTTATTTGACCGTTTTGATAGGCTTAATTGCTTATAGGCAGACATATTGAAGAACAGAACTTAGGACGCTTACAGCCGTTTAGGGTATCCCCTGGACGGCTGTATTGTTTTGTTCACCTGCATATTGTTTTTTGAATCCAGGTTAATGTATTCTTTTGGACTTATGCAGAATACCACTATGATGATCAAATTTTGTTGAAAATAGATAAATAAGCGCAATAGCATTTACATATATTTGATAATATGGCAATATATGAGATATTGATATTTATTGGAGGTGATATATGTAATATTAAAGAATTTAATCAAAAAGCAATTTTTTAAGGAGGAGAATAAAATGTTTAAAGCAAAAAGGATGTTATGTCTTGTTCTGAGCTTATTAATGTTGATTTGTTTTACTATACCGGTTTATGCAATCGAGTCAACAAATAAAGTTATTCAACTTTCGCCAGATGCACAAACAGAAAAAATACTGGATAATGTTGAATTAATTATTAACACAGACAGTGCAACGTTAACTGTAAAGGATCATAAAGAGAAAGATGCAGGGCTAGAATCTTATACCGTTACCATTGACAAAGAAAATAATACGTATAAAGCTAGGAAAGCAACAGGTAAAGAATTAGAAAAAATTACAAGCACAATTGAAAGGAACAGTCCTTCTTCTAAGTCTTGTTTATCCAGTCGAGGATCATATTCTTTAAGAGTTGCTGCAACAACATTTGATCCTCCTGGGTATGTTCTATGCCAAACTTATAATGAGTTATATTGGTATAATGAAGGGACTACTAGTTATTTACAAAGCAGATATGAAGACTATTATGCGGCTAATCCATCACCTCCTGGTACACATTGGTACTGTAATGGTCTTTATTGGACAGGCTTAAGTCAGGGGGTGCCTTCAGTAACTAGCTCAAATACTGCTGATTTTTATAACTGGGACTTCATGTTACCTAATTATGCAACATATGTAAACCATAGCATAACTTGTCAAGGTGGTTGGAATGGGAGTGCTTATTATACGGCTTCAACTACAAGGAGTGGAGAGGATTATTTTTTATTAAGCTTTAATTACACGACATATTAACTTTGGGTTTAATTGATGTATCTAAATATTTTACCAAAAACCTTCATTTATTGGAGGTTTTTGAATATAAACAATTGTTTAATTAATATTTCTTTCGGATTCAGCATTGAGTAAACTGATCGTAACAGAGTTGTTAAAACCGTGGTCTTGAATCATAAGAAAATTATTTGATTCAATGTCGGCTATTCACGACAATATTGGAGTATAATCAATTAACATTTTTTTATTTTTCTTTTCAATTTACGAGGAGGTAAGTCTATGAAGTTTCCCTCTTATCGAATACAAAGTAATTATTATCAGAAAGTTGGAGCTTTATTTGGAATTTGTGGCTCGGTAATATCTATTACATTATGGGTATTTATTATCTTTTTTGCGAAAGGACAACATACTTCGAAGCTATACATAATAACCCAAATTCTACCTGGGATTGTAGGGATAGTATCTTCTGTTTTGAAAAAAGTATGGCCTTTAATCATAGTATTCTTAATCTTATTGCCATTAGGTTTATACATGACAATGACCCCTAGTATTTTTAGGTATTTTGGATTAGCTCTAGCTTTTTATCTGTTCTCGATTATATTACTATTGGCTGGAAATAGGATAAGAAAGAAAAAGTTACCTGAATTTGAAGATCAAGATATCGTAATAGAACAAAATAACGATGATATTCATTAGAAATCTTGACTTAGGGAAATAATGTAATTCCGACTATACCGCACCCCGTTGTCAAGACACATTTTGAAAATCTAAGGGAACACTGATTTAATCGACTGTGTCGCAGAAGAATAGTAAATTCAGGCGGAGGTGTTAGCAAATAATTTAATAAACCTAATTATCAAAATCAACTAACCGATGAAAGCATACACTATAGATCAGTACCAGATGTTTCATTTTTTGGTGATGCCTCTAAAGGTGTAACTATATATTGCAGTAAATACGTAACAGTGAAAGTTATGCAGCGTCCCCTTTGGCGTTTACGGATGGCCTAATGCTGCGGCCATGGATGCTTTTGCAATGTTTTGCTCCTTACAGCGTCTTACATGGAATGAGTCCACTAGGACCAGTTTGAATACAGCCGATGTCATACTGCACATTAATAATTGTAATGTATATTTGACATTTATTAATATATATATTATTCTTATCTTGGAGGCGATGACATGGGTAGAAACATTAAAATCAAGGTTGCCCGCGCGGAGCTGGATATGACACAAAAGGCTCTGGCAGAGCAAGTTGGAATATCAAGGCAAACGATGAACGCCATCGAACAGGGCGAATATAATCCGACGATCAAGCTGTGCCGCGCCATCTGCAAAGCGCTGGGGAAAAGCCTGGATGAACTGTTTGGAGAGGAGAATGAAAATGCCTAAAAACCTTCTGGATGAAATGCAGGAACAAAGATTACTGAAAATAGAGCATTACGGTGTATGGTTTTGCTTTTGGGCGCTGGGGGTGGCAATCATTGTTCAACAATTGTTGGGTTTGCCGTTTGTCCAATATGCTGGGGAGATGATCATTTTCACGATCCTTGCTGTGTATCTGCTGGTTAGCTGCCTGAAAGCGGGGATATGGGACCGTCATTTGCGGCCCACGCTCAAAACGAACCTGATCATCAGCACGATTACGGCGATCGTGTTCAGCTCGGTAGTGACAGTCATGAAATATATCAGATATGAGGCTTGTCGCGAAAACCTATTTCTAACGTTGGGGATATTTGTCATTATAGCTGTTCAACTCTTTATTTTATGCTTTATCGCCTTGTGGCTGACCAGCCGCATTTATAAGAAAAGAAGAAATTGCTTGGAGGATAACTGCGAAATAGAGAAAAATGATCGATGAAATTACAGCCCGTAGATAGATTGTAAATTAAAACGACCCGTCTTCATTCCCGAACACTTCAGATAAATCATGAGCGTTTTCAGGCAGCATGTCAATCCCCAGCTTTTCCCTCAATACCTCCCGCATGTTCTGCACAGACATCGGCTCGTCTTTTTTCCCTAATTGGAAAAGCCAGCTGGGAAACCCGATGACTTTTCTGGCGAATTTTGGGCCGAACATTCTCCGGTACTCCGGCAGACCGGCCGCTACCTGAACAACGACAGCGTCCGCCGCGATTTCCCAGCCTGAAGTATCTGAAGCTTCTGGGATGTGCTCATACGCTTTGTCCATCCTATATAAATGATACTCCAGCCTGGGACCGGCCCAGTAATAGGCCTGGATAAAATCCTCTGCTTCGAAGCCGCAACCCGGCAAGTCCGGGAAAATAACCATATATTTGCCACTTATTTTATCTGGCTCAATAATGGCCGGGAAAACATATTTGCTCTTCATCTTCCACCATTCTTTACTGCGCATCTCCGCCGGGGTGAGCTTGCCTGCTCCACGTCTCGTCTTTAAGCCATACATTTAGAAGATCGTGAACTTTATTCTTATAAATGATGTACGCCTCCTTGTCACTAGGGGCGATCTGGAGCAGCTTATGCTTTACTTCCTTCATGGTTTGATCCAAGTTTTCACAGAGGAAGGCGATATGGTTGGCCCTGACTTTGAGCGACGTATTAATAAAGTTTGTTTTCATTCGCTCGTAGCCCTTGGCGGCTGAGCTTTTTTGGAGCGATTCCAGCGAATCATTCAGCTGTCTGGCCGTTTTAGCGAGTTCTTCTTTGGACGTCTTGACGTTCTCCAATTGGACCTTTAGATTGGCGAGTTCCGCTGTCAGCCCGGTGATGATACCGCTTTGGTCTTCCAATGCTTTCTGGAGATCTGTGTTCTCCTGCAGGGCTAGGTCTTTTTCCTGTAAGGCCTGGTCTTTTTCTTGCCGGGCCTGCGTCCGTTCCTTGACCGCTTTTCTGAGTTCCTGATTCGTCATGCCTTCGACATCCAGATCGACGATGAATTGCGCCCGTTCCTCCTTCGGGATACCTAAAAGAAGCACCGCCTGGCTGTAGTTCAAATTCGGATCCGGATCCGAATTTGAGGAGGTAAGCTGTCCGGCTCCGTACTCTGTGAAGATACGCATCAGTTTATTGGCCCGGCTCTGGGAGAAATCGACCGACTCCTCCAGCCACTTGCCCCATTCTCCATGCTTAAGCAGGCCCTTGGCCTCCGTCAGCCGCCTTCCAATCTCGACAGCGGCGGCAAGGTAGATCCTCTCCGTCTGGTATTTGATCATGTTAATTTCAGCCGCAATGACATGCGGCGTGCGTTCGCTGATGATATCTGTTGCTGTATTAGATACTGGATTAGTTACTGAATTAGTTATTGGATTAGTTACTGGATCAGTCATGATATCCACACTCCTTGGGGCTGATTTCACTCATAGGATACGTGGCCAGGCTTAAAAGTGTGACAAGCTCAGTCGTCAGACTTTTTATTTTAGGAAAGTACCTTTTTTATTTCCCCAAATCTTTAACATTGGACAATCTTTCTCATAGTATATAAGGTCGGGAACGAACAAGCCCGGCTTATCATACTGTTGAAGGGAGGGATGAACCATGGCAGTGACAGAAATAACGTTGGATTCGATCGTGTCAACAAAATACCAAACCGGGACTTTGCCGGCAGGCGGCCCGGTGACCCAGAAGAAAAGCCTGAATTATGTGAAGCCTACTGCCACGAGTCAAGACATCTATGATGTTGTAGCGGCTCTATCCAGTCTGAGCCAGTATCCGCTGCTGAATGTTGTGCTCAGCAAAAACTGGGAGCTTACGAATGAATAAGCAGCGGGAAATCTATCTGAAAGACTAGCTAGCTAAAGTGTGAATGCCAAGGCGATTGTCAAGGCAAATCTTTAGGAGGTGATTGAAATCGCGATTATTACAAGCAAGGTGTTAAAGCTAACGTTTCTTACCACCGGCGGCAAATCCTTCATTATTTCCGTCCCCCAGCCGAGGGAGAACCTGACGCTGGCTGAGGCCCAAACCGTGATGGAAACGGTTATAGCTAAAAATATAATTAACAGCTCCAGCGGTGAACTGGCCGCGATACGGGATATACGGGTGATTGACATGACTACTAACGATCTATACGATCCACCGGTAGCGTAAGCAATTTACCCATAGAAAAGGAGGCGCCTTTTGAACTGTACCCAGTTCTTAAGGCGCTGCCCCTTTCTTCGTTCTCTTCATTCCCAAACATCCCAGATAAATCATGAGCGGCCAACTTACCCTCGTTGATATCCTGGATGGACAAAATGATACAAAATGAATGCTTTAGGCAGGAAAAATATGGAATATGTAGAATCGCTGTTGTTGGAGGGATCATGATGAGGATAATTCAGGAAAAAATCTTTCGAGCAAGTATTTTGACCATTTCAGGGATAGGTAGTCAAAGACTGCGTCAGCTGATAGCCTATTTTGGGAGTGCTGCTGAAGCTCTGGAAGCGCCTGCCGGTGCTTTTTCCGAGTTAGTCCATCTCGTTTGGGTGCAAGAATTTCTGCAGCACAGAGCAGAACTTGATCCTGGAGCGTTTCAGGAAAGACTTCGGAGGGAAGGTATATCCTTGGTTATGCCGGGAGAGTCAGCGTACCCATATTTACTGGCCGAGTGTCCGGATGCGCCTGCCGTGTTGTTTTACAAAGGTGTGCTTCAGGCTCAGCAGGAGGGAATAGCGGTAGTGGGTGCGAGAAAGGCTTCATCCTATGGCAAAGCGGCGGCATCTTTTTTAGCCGGCGGGATTGCCGGAGAAGGTTATGCTGTGGTCAGTGGTCTGGCCCGAGGCATTGACACGGCGGCGCATCAAGGGGCGCTTGAAGCTGGTGGAATCACGTGGGCCTTTATGGCCGGAGGACTCGATACGATCTATCCACACGAAAATACGAAGCTCGCAAATTCCATCATTGAAAAAGGCGCACTATTAAGTGAGTATCCACCGGGTATTCCGCCCGAGCCAGGACAGTTTCCGGCCAGGAACAGGCTGATCAGCGGTTCGTCCCGCGGCGTCATTGTGGTCGAAGCAGCTGAAAAAAGTGGCGCGCTGATTACAGCTGACTGTGCCCTGGAACAGGGACGGGAGGTGTACGCTGTTCCAGGTCCGATCTTCAGCGAGCTAAGCCGGGGAACACATCAGCTGCTGCGGATGGGCGCAAAAGTAACGGAGGACATGAGGGATGTACTGAGCGAACTGGCTCCGTTCACACCCGAAAGCAGGCTAGCAGAAGTTCCAGCATGTCTAGAAGGAATGACTCGGGTAAGGTCTAAGGGAATGATGCAAACAGAATCGAAATGGGCTGAAATCCTGGGGTGCTTAAGCGATGTCCCGCTGCATATTGACCGGTTGGCTGTCTTATGCCGGCTTCCGGCTCAGGACATTGCACTGGGACTGCTGGAGCTCCAGCTTGCCGGAGAGATTTTGCAGCTGCCAGGCCAGCATTATGTCCTTCAACGTTAAAAATGCTATTCATTTTTATAATATTTTGTTTTACCATTGTGGTTTTGAAAATAAATGGTATAATTTGTGTTGCTATTTTTTTTAAGGGTTAAATCAGAAACGATGCATAGGATTAAGGAAGATAAATTCGTAATATTAATCAAATTTTAAACAATATAGATACAATAGAATTACATTGAGAGAAATCATGAGGTGAAGCATGTCGAAAACTTTGGTTATCGTTGAATCCCCGGCCAAGGCAAAATCTATCAGCAAATTCTTGTCTAAGAATTATACGGTCAAAGCTTCCATGGGGCATTTGCGGGATTTGCCAAAGAGCCAGATCGGGGTTGATGTCGATCATAATTATGAGCCGAAATACATTGCAATCAGAGGACGCGGCGATTTGGTCAAAGAGCTTAAAGCTGCAGCTAAAACTGCCGATCGTGTTTTGCTGGCGTCCGACCCCGACAGGGAAGGTGAAGCGATTGCCTGGCACTTGACGCACTTGCTCGGTCTGAATCCCGAAGAGTTGAGCAGGATCGAATTTCATGAAATAACAAAACCAACGATTCAAAATGCCGTAAAGAATCCCCGTAAACTGGATATACATCTCGTAGATGCCCAGCAGGCGCGCAGGGTTTTGGACAGACTGGTGGGCTACAAATTAAGCCCGCTTCTGTGGCGGAAAGTTAAAAAAGGTTTAAGTGCCGGACGTGTTCAATCTGTTGCGGTCAGAATGATCTGTGACAGAGAAGAAGAAATCCGCAACTTTGAACCGGAAGAGTACTGGACTCTGGATGCGGATTTTTTGTGTCGGGGCGGCAGTTTTGTTGCCAAACTGCTTCATAAGCAGGGCAAAAAGATGACAATTTCGAGCCGCGAGCAGATGGAAGAAGTATTGCAGGAACTCCGGGCGGCCGCATTCACGGTCGGAGAGGTGAAAACGAAGGAAAAACGAAAACAGCCGGCACCTCCTTTTACGACCAGCAGTCTTCAGCAGGAGGCCTACCGCAAATTAAACTTTACACCTAAAAAGACGATGATGCTGGCCCAGCAGCTCTATGAAGGACTTGATCTCGGGAAGACCGGTACGGTCGGATTAATTTCGTATATGCGTACGGACTCTGTCCGGATCGCCGACACTGCACAGGAAGAGGCCAAAGGTTTTATCATCGAGACTTACGGCGAAACCTATTATCCCGAGGAGCCGAGGAAATTTGCCAGCAAAGGCCGGACCCAGGAAGCGCACGAGGCAATCAGACCGACATCCGCTCTCAGAACGCCTGAATCCGTCAAAGGCTTTCTCGGACGAGAGCAGTTCAAGCTTTACCGGCTGATCTGGGACCGTTTTGTCGCCAGTCAGATGAGTGCGGCGGTTTATGATACGATTACCGTAGACGTTCTGGCCGGTGATTACCTTTTAAGAGCCAATGCTTCAGCCGTGAAGTTTCCGGGATATCTCACTGTCTATGAAGAAAGCACCGATGAACCGGAAAAACTGGATAATGAGGAAAACTGCTTGAAAGGAGATCTCGCCATCGGGCAGAAGCTGCAGTTAAGGCAGCTTCAGGAGAAGCAGCATTTCACCGAACCCCCGGCGCGTTTTACTGAGGCAACCTTGGTCCGAAAAATGGAGGAAGAGGGGATCGGGCGTCCGAGTACGTATGCGCCGACGATTGAAACGATTCAAACGAGGGGCTATGTAGCAAAGGAAGACAAGAAACTTGTTCCAACCGAACTAGGTGAAATTGTGATTAACTTGCTGAAAGAGCATTTTCCGGATATTGTCGACCAGGAGTTTACAGCCAACATGGAGGAGAAACTTGACGATATCGAAGACGGAAAATCGGATTGGAAGAAAATTGTCGGAGAATTTTACGGCCCGTTTGCCGAGACACTTGATAAAGCTGAGCAGAAGATCGGCAAAATCAAAGTTGAGGATGAAGTTTCAGATGAGGTCTGTGAACTTTGCGGCAGGAATATGGTCATCAAGATGGGACGGTTCGGAAAGTTTTTGGCTTGCCCTGGTTTTCCTGACTGCCGGAATGCGCGACCTTTACTCGAGGAAATCGGCGTGAACTGCCCGAAATGCGGAGAAAAACTTGTCGTCAGGAGATCGAAAAAAGGACGTAAGTTTTACGGCTGCAGCAAATACCCGGACTGTGATTTTATTTCCTGGGAGAAACCGGCACCTCACCCTTGTCCGGAGTGCGGCGGGGTAATGACCGAGAAAAGTACCAGAAAAAACAAAAAATATGTCTGCACCAATCATGACTGCAGGTTTACCGAAGAAATCAAGGAAACAGAATAAAAATAGAATCTAAGAACGATACTACACGACTAGGATGGGTACTATGGCAAAAGCGACAATCATTGGCGCGGGCCTTGCGGGGCCCGAAGCTGCCTGGCAGATGGCCCAGCGCGGGATTGACGTCGATCTTTATGAAATGCGTCCGCTGAAAAACACACCGGTTCATCAAACGGAACAATTTGCCGAGCTGGTCTGCAGCAATTCGCTGAGGGCTGCCGGCCTTGAAAATGCTGTCGGGCTGCTCAAGGAAGAAATGAGGCGTCTGAATTCGCTGATCATGGCGGCAGCAGACCAGACTTCTGTACCGGCCGGAGGGGCTTTAGCTGTTGACAGGAATCTTTTTGCGCAAATGGTTACCGATAAGATCTCCGGTCATCCGAATATTAATATCATCCGCGAGGAAGTGAAAGCGATTCCGGCGGACGAAAAAGTGATCATTGCCACAGGGCCGCTGACAACGGATGAACTTGCTGCGGATATTCTGCGACTGACCGGGAAAGAGGCGTTGTCTTTCTTTGATGCGGCGGCACCGATTGTCGATCTTGGGACCGTTGATCTGTCCAAAGCTTTTTGGGCATCCCGCTATGACAAAGGCGAGGCGGATTATCTGAATTGCCCGCTCAGCAAAGAAGCGTATGAAACTTTTTATGAGGCCCTGATTCAAGCCGAAGCTGCCGAGGTTCAGGGTTTTGAAAAAAATCTGGTGTTTGAAGGTTGTATGCCGATCGAGGTCATGGCTCAGCGCGGGCCCATGACGATGGCGTTCGGGCCGTTAAAACCTGTCGGGATTATGAACCCGCATACCGGTAAAAAACCGTTTGCTGTTGTTCAGCTGCGGAAAGAAAATATCCAGGGAAGCCTTTTGAATTTAGTTGGCTTCCAGACGCATTTAAAGTGGAGCGAACAAAAACGCGTGTTCAGGCTGATACCAGGCTTAGAACACGCTGAGTTCGTACGTTACGGCGTCATGCACAGGAATTCGTTCCTGAATGCGCCTGAAGTCCTAAATGCTGATTTTAGCTGCCGGGTGAAACCGGATCTGTTTTTTGCCGGTCAGATTACAGGTGTGGAAGGCTATGTCGAATCAGCAGCCAGCGGGCTTTTAGCCGGATTGAATATGGCCCGCCTGCTGAATGGACAGGATACGCTTGTCTTCCCGCCTGAAACAGCGCTTGGCGGACTCGCCCGCCATTTAGAAGGCTCACCCAGTGTTCATTTTCAGCCGATGAATATGAACTTTGGTCTAATCACTCCTCTTGGAGAACGAATCAAAGGAAAACGGGAAAAAAACGCAAGGTTATCGGCAAGGGCGCTGCACGAGCTGGAAAGATTCATCGAAGAAAAACAACTCTAGAATAGGGTTTCAGAATAACGCTAACTCCAAAAAAGCTTATACTACTCCAGACAAGTCTCCGTAATGGATGTCCAGCGTCAAGCGGAGCATGGATTGCGCAGCGCGGCTTTTTGTGCCATGGATGGCACAACAGCCGAAAGCGGTCATCCATTACGGAGACTAACCCGAACCATAGGCTTTACGGTCTACTACATTATAAAACGGTCTACTACATTATAAATACGGGTGGTGAAACAGGTGCTGGCAGATAAGGCCCTTGATTTGTTCTCCGCTTACCTCAAAACCAGAAATTCCTCCGAACTGACGCTTGCCGCTTATCAGAGTGATATCATTCAGTTCATGGAATTCTCTGCCCATGAACTCGGAATTGAAACCGAAAGTCTTGAAGTTAACCAGATTGATAAATATATTGTCCGCAGTTACATTGGTCAGATGACGGAAAGGGAACTGAAAAGAAAAAGCATTGCTCGAAAAATCGCTGCAATGCGTTCTTTTTTTAAATTTCTCTGCCGTGAAGAAATTGTCAGCCAGAACCCTGTACAGAAAATTGCAACGCCCAAAGTCGGCAAAAATCTCCCGCGTTTTCTTTTCCAGGAGCATATGGAAAAGCTTCTGGAAGCTTCAAATCAGGATGAAAAGAACGGACTGCGCGACCAGGTGATTGTCGAACTGCTTTATGGTTCAGGACTTAGAGTAAGCGAGCTTGTCAACTTGAATAAACCGGATGTGGATCTTGATGGCAGCCTGATCAGGGTGTTCGGGAAAGGGAAAAAGGAGCGGATCGTTCCTTTGACGGAACCGGCGGAAGAGGCAATCAAAAGATACCTACTGCAGCGGGATGATCAACAGGAAGCGCTGATTTTAAACTACAAAGATATGCGGCTAAGTTCGCGCTCAGTGCGCCGGATCCTGGACAAACTGGAGAAAACCGCTAAGCTTAATCAGCATGTTCATCCGCATATGCTCCGTCATACATTTGCAACGCACCTGCTGGAGGGCGGCGCGGATTTAAGAAGTGTTCAGGAGCTGCTGGGGCATAAAAAATTGTCTTCAACCCAGATTTACACGCACCTGTCCAGGGAAAAACTTCGGAGCGTCTACCTGAAAGCTCATCCGAGAGCAAAATGAAGTAATATTTAGAATATTCATAAAAGCTACTGCATTTTTGAAAATTACCCTTGACTCTTCAGAAAATAATAAGTACACTGCAAATTGAGGGGGAACATATTCATGTTTCATGCAACGACGATTATCGCAATCAAAAAGGAATCAAAAGTGGCTATTGCAGGTGACGGCCAGGTTACCATGGGACAAGCGACAGTGATGAAGCATACGGCCCGTAAGATTCGCCGTTTGTATCAAGGAAAAGTCTTGGCGGGATTTGCTGGTTCTGTGGCCGATGCTTTTACGCTTTTCGAAAAATTCGAAGGAAAGCTCGAGGAATATCACGGCAATTTGCAGAGAGCGTCTGTGGAGTTGGCCAAAGAATGGCGGACGGACAGGATGCTCAGAAACCTTGAGGCATTGCTGATCGTGGCCGATAAAAATACGATTTTGCTGATTTCCGGCTCAGGGGAAGTCATTGAGCCTGACGACGGTATTGCCGCGATTGGATCAGGCGGGAATTACGCGCTGGCTGCGGCGCGCGCCCTGAATACACATACGGATCTTAACGCGGGAGAGCTTGTCAGGGAAGCCATGAAAGTGGCTGCCTCTATTTGTGTTTATACCAATGAAAATATTGTCGTGGAAGAACTGGAGGACGTGGACTGATGGAACAGCTTACACCAAAGGAAATCGTCGCCGAACTGGATAAATATATCGTTGGGCAAAAACAGGCCAAAAGAGCCGTAGCCATTGCCCTGCGCAACAGATACCGCCGCTCGCTTCTGCCTGCAGCCCTGCAGGAGGATGTTCTTCCGAAGAATATTTTAATGATCGGGCCTACGGGGGTGGGCAAGACAGAGATTGCCCGGCGCCTGGCTAAGCTCGTCAAGGCTCCGTTTACCAAAGTGGAAGCCACGAAGTTTACCGAAGTCGGCTATGTCGGCAGGGACGTTGAATCGATTATCCGGGATTTGACCGAGATCGCTTTACGCATGGTCAAAAGCGAAAAAATGCAAGAAGTTGAAGCTCAGGCTGAGGTGAACGCGGAGAAACGTCTTTTAACAATACTTGTCCCGGGCAAAAAGAAAGAATCATCCAATATTAATCCATTTCAGTATTTATTCAACCAGGATAATGAACCGGAAAAAGAAAGCCCTGCTTCTCCGGAAGTAGAAAAAGACAGGGAATTCCTCAAAGAAAAGCTTCAAAAAGGAGAGCTCGAGGAGCATACCCTTGAGATCGAAGTTGAAGAAAGTTCTCAATATACGGATATGCTTGGTGCTTCAGGCATGGAGCTCGGCGTCAACATTCAGGACATGATGGCCGGAATGTTTCCGAAGAAACGCAAAAAACGCAAAGTAACAGTCAAAGAAGCCCGCAGAATTCTAGCTCAGGAAGAGGCTCAGAATCTGATTGACCAAGATGAGGCGGTGCAGGAAGCCATTCGTCGGACAGAGCAGGAAGGCATTGTTTTTATCGACGAAATTGATAAGATTGCCGGCAAGGAATCTTCAGGCGGTCCTGATGTTTCCCGCGGTGGGGTTCAGCGAGATATTCTGCCGCTGATTGAAGGATCCACCGTAATGACCAAGTACGGTCCTGTCCGTACGGATCATATTCTGTTTATTGCTGCAGGCGCTTTCCACGTAGCGAAACCTTCCGATCTGATACCGGAACTCCAGGGAAGACTGCCGATCCGTGTCGAGCTGGAATCGTTGAGTGTTGCAGATTTTAAACGGATTCTGATTGAACCGCAGGCTTCACTGATTAAACAGTATGGCGCACTGCTCTCTACAGAGGGCATAGACGTCATTTTTTCCGAGAATGCGATTGAAGAAATAGCCCAGATCGCTTACAATGTCAACGCTTACACGGAAAATATCGGGGCACGGAGACTGCATACCATCGTCGAAAAAGTCTTGGAGGAGCTTTCGTTCGAAGCTTCAGAACTGCCGGAGGATTATTCCATCACCATTAACCGGGAGTATATCCAGAAACGGGTCGGCGATGTTGCGAAGAATCAGGATCTGTCAAATTATATTCTTTAAAAATCGTATTTGTTTCAAAATTATTAACATCCATATAGTTCAAGTTTTTGAGTTCTAAGTACCAAGAATAAGGGGGGTAACCTGTGGAAATTTTACTAGAAAAGACCAGGAAAATTAGCGGACTCATTCAGCGTGCTGCCGGAAAACCTGTGGATTTTGCCGAGATGGCCAAGGTACTGAGTCAGGAGATCGCTGCCAACTGTTATATTGTCGGACGCAGAGGAAAAATTCTGAGCTATAGCTTCATAGGAGATTTCCACTGCGGGGAAATGGAACAAATCGTTCTTCATACGGAAAGATTTCCGGAAAGCTACAATGAAGGTCTGCTAAAAACAACAGAAACAAAAGCAAACACAACGCAAGTTGCGAATGCCTGTGTATTCAGCAAACATCATGAGTGTGTTTTCGGCAATAAGATGACAACGGTTGTGCCTATCCTTGGAGGTGGCGATAGGGTTGGGACGCTCGTTCTGGCCAAGTTTGGCGAGCAGTTCCGGCCGGAGGATCTGATCCTTGCTGAATATGGCGCTACCGTGATTGGTATGGAAATCCTACGGGTCAAGGCTGAGTATGCAGAGGAAGAAGCACGCAAGAAAGCTGCAGTCCAAATTGCGGTGGGAACACTGTCTTACTCGGAACTCGAGGCAGTTGAGCATATTTTTGCTGAACTGGGCGGTGGCGAGGGGCTGCTGGTAGCCAGCAAAATTGCCGACAGGGTTGGCATTACCCGTTCGGTAATTGTCAACGCGCTGCGCAAGTTTGAATCAGCAGGCGTGATTGAATCAAAGTCTCTCGGAATGAAAGGCACGTATATCAAGGTTCTGAATGACTATCTGCTGGACGAGCTGGATAAGTACATTAAACGGCATCGTTAAAGAGAAGGGTAAATGATTATGGATGCGCAAGAATATGGTTACCGCATGAAACCTTTGGTAATTCCGGGAGTGCTATATATCATCCTATATCCGTTGCTGATCGGAGGGATACTGTTTTTGTATACCTTGCCAGAGCTTTATTTGCTGATCCTTTCCGGAATTTATGCAGTTTCGATTCTCTTGATCCTGTTGATCTGGTTGACGGCGAAAACGAAACGGATTGTTATTGATGATCAGGCGATCATCTTCCGGTCCTTGTTCCGAAAAAAGACATTTGAACCGAAAGATATCCGTAAAGCCTCATTCTTTTGGACCAAAAACAATGAAGAAATTGTGCTGCTTAAAGCCGGGAATAATAAAGTATATTACCTTACTGATCTTTATTTCCCCTATAATGAACTGCTTACAGATTTAGAGGAGTTTATCATCTCTCATAATATCCGGTCCAATCTGGCCGCCCATTACGGGATTAATTAAAGTTGCATTCGGGAGTAGGGTATGATATTCTATTCGCAGTGTGATTTTTTGGAGTACACACGCAGTGGGACTTAGCGTACAGGTTCTTTGCGCAAGCAAAGGGTACCAGGAATGAACCTGCGGAGGAAAAAAACAAATGAAGAGAGGAGGTGTAACACAATGGCTGTAATTTCTATGAAGCAACTCTTAGAAGCCGGTGTACACTTCGGGCACCAGACCCGCCGCTGGAATCCTAAAATGGCTCGTTACATTTTTACGGAGAGAAATGGTATCTATATCATTGACCTTCAGAAAACCGTTAAAAAAGTTGACGAGGCCTTCAATTTTATCCGGGATGCCGCAGTAAACGGCGGAACTGTGCTGTTTGTAGGTACAAAAAAGCAGGCTCAGGAATCTGTGAAAGAAGAAGCTGAACGTTGCGGCATGTATTTCGTTAACGAGCGCTGGCTCGGCGGAATGCTGACGAACTTCCAGACGATTCAAAAGAGAGTTCAGAGACTGCATCAGCTCGAAAGAATGGAAGCAGAAGGCGTTTTTGAAGTTCTTCCTAAGAAGGAAGTCGCTGCGCTGCGCCATGAAATGGGTAAGCTGGAAAGATTCCTTGGCGGCATCAAAAACATGAAAAAACTTCCTGATGTTTTATTCATCGTTGATCCGCGCAAAGAAAGAATTGCCGTTGCTGAGGCAAGAAGATTAAATATTCCGATCGTAGGAATTGTCGATACCAACTGTGATCCTGACGAGATCGATGTTGTGATTCCTGCCAATGATGACGCGATCCGGGCTGTAAAACTGCTCACCGCGAAAATGGCTGATGCCATCATCGAAGGACAACAGGGAAGTCTTGACAATACCGAAGAAGTTGAAGAGAGCAATCAAACCGAAGACGAAGAATAGTTAATAAAACAGGGTGAGATTGGGGTATGTTCTTCATGACTTACCCTGTTTTTATATGTGTCGTGAAGTATTCAATAAAGGAGGGTTACCGTATGGCTGAAGTTACTTCTTCTCAGGTGAAAGAACTCAGGGAAAGAACCGGAGCCGGAATGATGGACTGCAAAAAGGCATTGACCGAATGTAATGCCGATATGGACAAAGCGATAGATTTCTTAAGAGAAAAAGGGCTGGCTGCTGCTGCGAAAAAAGAAGGACGAATTGCTGCCGAAGGGACTGTAGAAGCCTACATTCATGGGGGCGGTAGAATTGGTGTTTTGCTCGAATTAAACTGCGAAACCGACTTTGTGTCCCGTGGAGATGAATTTAAGCAGCTGACTAAGGATATTGCGATGCAGATCGCCGCAGCTAAACCGCTTTATGTCAATAAAGAAGATGTTCCGGCTGACGTTGTTGCCCATGAAAAAGAAATATTTAGGGCTCAGGCATTGAATGAAGGGAAACCGGAAAAAATCGTCGACAAGATGGTTGACGGTCGCATAGAGAAGTTCTATAAGGAAGTTTGTCTTGTAGAACAGCCTTTTATCAAGGACCCCGATGTTTTAGTCAAAGACCTGATCATGGCTAAGATTGCCAAGATCGGTGAGAAAATAGCTATTCGCAGATTTACCCGCTATGAGTTGGGTGAAGGAATTGAAAAGCGCCAGGATAATTTTGCCGATGAAGTCATGAAAGAAATAAATCGATAAGAGAACACTTCGGTGTTCTCTTTTTTAGGGGGATCAGAAAGGTTCATTGCTTTCTATTATATCTAAGTGCAGCGGACAAGAGGATTTTTATCTTTGGTGTAGAAATAAACTAAGTACGGAGGTTCGTTTATGACAGATGCACGTTACCGCCGCATAGTGTTGAAACTAAGCGGAGAAGCACTTGCCGGGGAGCAGGGTTTTGGAATTGCGCACAGCATGCTGGAGTCTGTTGCCAGACAGATTTCTGAAGTTCAGAAGCTTGGTGTGGAAATGGCACTGGTCGTTGGCGGAGGAAATATTTGGCGGGGCATCGCCGGGAGTTCTCAGGGAATAGACCGGACAACTGCTGATTATATGGGAATGCTCGCTACTGTAATGAATGCCCTAGCGCTGCAGGATGTTCTGGAACAACACAATATTGTCACGAGAGTATTGTCGGCGATTGAGATGAGGCAGGTAGCAGAACCTTATATCAGAAGAAGAGCGATCCGCCATATGGAAAAGGGCCGTATTATCATTTTTGCAGCAGGGACAGGCAATCCCTATTTTTCGACAGATACGACGGCGGCTTTGCGGGCTGCGGAGATTGAAGCAGACGTTATTTTAATGGCCAAACAGGTTGACGGCGTATTTGACAGTGATCCGATGAAGAATCCTGATGCCAAAAAATTTGAAAGACTGACCTATCTTGATGTGCTCAGCAAAGGGCTGGGTGTGATGGACTCGACAGCAACTTCGTTGTGTATGGACAATGACATTCCAATCATTGTTTTTAACTTGAAAGAAAATGGCAATATTATTAAAGCACTTAAGGGAGAACCGATAGGTACCTATGTAGGGAGGTAACGAAAAATGCTCAATGATTTTCTGAATGACGCTGAAGAAAAAATGCATAAAACAGAGGAGGTACTCAAGAAGGACCTCGCATCTGTCAGGGCAGGAAGGGCGAATCCGGCAGTTCTGGACAAAGTTTCTGTTGATTATTACGGGACTCCTACCCCGATTAACCAGCTGGCCAATGTCTCAGTTCCTGACCCACGGATGATCACCATTCAGCCCTGGGATAAATCTTCGATTAAGGATATTGAGAAGGCGATTCTTAAATCCGATCTTGGACTTACGCCTTCGAATGACGGCATGGTCATCAGGCTAAATATTCCGCAATTGACAGCGGAACGCCGTGCAGAGATTGTCAAGACGGTTAAGAAGAAAGCGGAAGATGCTAAGGTTGCTGTCCGGAATATCAGACGGGAGCTTATTGATGATATAAAACAGCTCGAGAAGGACAAAACTGTCTCTGAGGACGATTCTAAAAAAGGACAGGAAAAAGCGCAGAAACTTACCGATAAAACTGTGAAGGATATTGACGAGATCCTCGAGAAAAAAGAAAAAGAAATTATGGAAGTGTAGCGTGTTGCGCTGGCTCGGAAAAAAGTGGGACGACGTTGAAGGGGAATTGACACAAGAAAGCGCGAATTTCTGTTATGAGATAACCAGCCCTGTAGGAAAGGCTGTTCCCTGTGGAGATTTACGTGTGGCCAGAATAAGTTGTACCAATGGTTATTTGAAATTTATTCTAATCCATGATAGATTTATAAGGTAGTTTTTTATTTGGCCCCCTACGGAACAGGGGGTCTTTCCGCAGCCGTTCCAGTATCTTGTCAGCTCTAAAATGCATGACATGGTACTAAGTACAGATATAAAGAGGAATGCTTGTGATAATGTGGAAAAAAGACAGTGGAGATGTTCAGCTGAAAAACATTGATATGAAAAGAATCCCTCGACATCTGGCAATCATTATGGACGGAAACGGAAGATGGGCCCAGCAGAAAGGATTGCCTCGTTCTGTCGGTCACCGGGCCGGAGTAGAAGCACTGCGGGAGGTCGTCAGGGGCAGTGATGAGCTTGGAATCAAATATCTGACCGTATATGCTTTTTCGACCGAGAACTGGAAAAGGCCGCAGTCGGAGATCGGGATTCTTATGTCGCTCTTGAAGGAGTATATCCGCAAAGAGCTTGCGGAGCTGCATGCGAACAATGTTAAGATATGCATTTTCGGGCAGGAAGAAGATATACCGAAGGATGTCCTGAAGGCTTATAACGAGGCTTGTGAAAAAACAAAGAACAATACCGGATTAGTGCTGAATGTAGCTCTGAATTACGGAAGCAGGATCGAAATCCTCAAAGCAGTCAAGGAAGTTGCGCAGGAGGTCCAAAGCGGAGCGTTGAATGTTCAGCAAATTACCGAGGAAATATTTGAAAAGCATTTGTATACGAAAGATTGTCCTGATCCGGAGCTTCTTGTCAGGACTTCAGGTGAAATGCGCTTAAGCAATTATCTGCTCTGGCAGGCCGCCTATTCAGAAATCGTGATTGTGAATGAATGCTGGCCGGATTTTAACAGAGCATTATTATTTGAAACGATTCGGATTTTTCAAAACCGGGAACGCAGGTTTGGCGGCGTAAAAGAAGGTTGAGGGATAGAAAATGGTTAAGAGAATCTTGAGTGCTCTGATCGGAGCCCCCCTTTTATTGGTTTTAACTTGGCTCGGAGGATGGTATTTGTCCATTGCTGTTGTGATTCTCGCTTTACTTGGACTTAAAGAGTTTTTGCAGATTGGACAAAAAGCCGGTTTAGTAAACAAGTTATGGCCAGCGGTCGTGTACAGCATCTTGTGGCTGGCTATTTTTCTTCTTGGCCGCACGGAATGGATGCTGCCGCTGGCGATCATATGGTTCATGCTGACATTTGGAAGTTATGCGCTGCGCTATCCAAATCAGTCTTTAGCGTCTTCAACGTATTATTTTCTGGCGCTGATTTATCCGGTCTTTCTGTTTACCTATCTCTACTCCTTAAGAGAATTTGGCGTTTCTTGGTGTTTTCTTGTTTTCTTACTGGTCTGGCTCACAGATACCGGAGCTTTTTTTGTCGGCAATACGTTTGGCAAAAGAAAGCTTGCCCCGAAAGTCAGCCCGAACAAGACAGTCGAAGGGGCTGTTGGCGGCCTGGTGATGGCTTTAGCCTGCGGTTTTGTTTTCTGGTTGATTACCAAGCAAGCAACGCTCCCGGCTATCCTTGTCCTGTCACTCTTGACCGGCATTGCCTCCCAGATCGGTGATCTTTTTGAATCCGCACTGAAACGGACTGCCGGGGTGAAGGATTCCGGCAGGCTGATCCCAGGCCATGGCGGTATCCTGGATCGCTTTGACAGCTTTTTGTTTGCGCTGCCATTGGTGTTTTTTTCTATTAACCTAGGATTGGTGGGATAAGCATGAACGATACGACCAAGAACTCCCTAAGGGTGAATCTGAACAGGTTGGTTATGATTGCAGCTGCATTACTCGGCCTGAAACTTTTTACCTATACGATCGTCGAGTTTTTCCCTGTCTTTGGCTCAACGCTTGGAACAGTGGTCTCGGCTCTGTTGCCCTTTATTTTGGCATTTATCATTTCTTTTCTGCTGGAACCGCTTATATTAAAACTGATTAATGTGCTCAAAATCAAGAGAACCTACGCATCTTTGGTTGTAGTTGTCCTGGTTTTAATTATATTTGTGCTGCTGCTGGTTTTGTTCGGGAGCCGGATATACCGCGAGTTAGCCGAATTATATACCGCTTTTCCGATGATTTATCAGCAGACCTTGGCAATGCTGACAGAAAAGATCGGCTTAGTTCAGCAGTTTATTCAGCTGAATCCTGAGATCAACAGTGCGATTCAGTCCAATATGGAAAAAATACTCGCGGCACTCCAGGTCATTCTTAAAAACGGCAGTCTTGGCTTGCTGAATTTTCTGGGTGCGCTGCCGGGCTTGATGTTTGTGATTGTGATTACAACTGTAGCAACACTGCTGACGAGCATGAGTTTTCCGGCCGTTAAGGAATGGCTGTTTGGCAGGGTAAAAGGGAAATATCTTGGCAGAACCAGACAAATTGCTGCAGACCTTGGTTCAGCACTGGTAGGATTCTTAAGAGCTCAGACCTTTCTTGTCTGCATCACATTCGCTGTGATCACAATTGGACTGTTGATCATCGGTAATAGCTATGCCTTTACGCTTGGCATTCTGGCCGGCCTGCTCGATCTGATACCGGTTATCGGACCGGCCCTCATATTTATCCCGTGGATCCTGGTGCTGCTTTTTACCGGCAGTATTGCCTCAGCAGTCAAACTCTTGGTCATCTACCTTGCCGCTACAGTGATCCGGCAGGCCCTGGAACCAAAGATTTTGTCTCAAAATATCGGGCTGCATCCGCTAGCCACCCTGATGTCCATGTATATTGGATTGAATCTTTTCGGAGCAGTAGGACTGATCATCGGCCCCGCTCTGGTCGTCATGTATGAAGCCGTCAGGAAAGCCGGCTTTTTTAAGGGAGAGTAGCAAAGCTATTCTCTAACCTAGATAGATTATGTACTAGGTAGACCATCGCTATTTTTAAGTAAAACTTAAGCATGATGAATTAAGCTAGATTGAAATTTGAATTGGAGATATCAAAGTGAAAATAATTTCGGTCTTAGGTTCCACCGGTTCAATTGGCACGCAGACACTGGATGTGGTCAGAAACTCGGAAGGAAAATTAGCTGTCTATGCTTTGTCGGCCAATTCTCGGGCCGACCTTTTTGAACAGCAGATCCGCGAGTTCAGGCCGAGGATTGCCGTAATGATGCAGGAAGAAAAAGCACTTTACCTGAAACAACAGGTTGTTGACCTGCCTGTTAAGGTGCTGGTAGGTATGGAGGGACTGCTTGAGGCAGCGACTGCAGCAGAGGTTGACACGGTTGTGACCGCAGTCAGCGGCAGTATTGGTCTTGAACCTACACTGGCTGCACTGAACGCAGGAAAAAATATTGCGCTGGCCAACAAAGAAACGCTCGTTGCCGCAGGGGAACTTGTAATGCAGACAGCAGAACGGAACGGCTGTTCCATCATTCCTGTTGACAGTGAGCACTCTGCTGTGTTCCAGTGTCTCAGCGGCAACGAAAATGCAGTTAAGAAAATCATTCTGACTGCTTCAGGCGGCCCTTTCAGAGGATGGAGCAGGGAAAGGCTGGCTGAGGTAACACCGGTAATGGCGCTGAAACATCCGAACTGGAATATGGGCGCCAAGATCACCATTGATTCGGCAACCATGATGAACAAAGGTTTGGAAGTTATTGAGGCAAAATTTCTTTTCGGCGTAGATTATGACCAAATTGATGTCTTGGTTCATCCTCAGAGCATTGTTCACTCGATGGTTGAATTCCGTGACGGCACTGTTCTTGCCCAGCTTGGCATACCGGATATGCGCATTCCGATTCAGTATGCGCTGACCTATCCCGAACGCTGGGAAAACCGTTTGCCGGAACTTTCGCTTGCCGGAAAGAGCTTAACGTTTGAGAAGCCCGATTTGGCTGCTTTCCCATTTTTGAAATTCGCTTGTTCCTGCGGTCAGACGGGAGGGACACTTCCTGCTGTCATGAATGCTGCCAACGAAATCTGTGTACATGCTTTCCTGGCAGGCCGCATAAAATATCTTGAGATGCACGAACTTGTGGAACGCACTTGTCAGGCCCATCAGGTTCAGGAGATAAAGGACTTGGATACCGTACTGGCTGCGGACAGATGGGCTAGGGAGTATGCTGCATCACAAATAAATCTGGGTTGAGGTGAATGGTTTGTTTGAAATATTGAAAACGGTAATTGCTTTTATCGTAATATTCGGCGTTTTGGTATTCGTACATGAATTTGGGCATTTTATCGTAGCCAAGAGATCGGGGATTAAAGTGCTGGAATTTGCTTTTGGCATTGGGCCGAAGCTTTTTGGGTTCCAGGGTAAGGAAACGCTTTACTCCATCAGGATACTGCCTCTGGGCGGATTTTGCAGATTCTTAAGTGTTGAAGAAGTCGAAGAAGGGGAAGAAGGCGATCAGGTCAGTAGGGAGGAACTGTTGGCCCGAAGTTTTGAAAGCAAGTCAATCTGGAAGAGAATGGCCGTCATTGTGGCCGGACCGCTCATGAACTTCATCCTCGGTGCGGTGCTTTTTGTGGTTGCTTTTGCCTTTTTTGGCGTAGCCGTAGCCGATAACCAGAACCTAATCGGTCAGGTGTCACTGGGTAAACCGGCAGCCACGGCGGGACTTGCCGCCGGAGACAGAATTATTGCGATCAATGGCACAGAGACTCCAGACTGGAATTCTGTAACGCAGCAAATTCACACCAACCCCGGAGAAAAGATGTCGTTTACCGTAGAAAAAGCGGATACGAAACAAATTGTCACGATTGAGATTACCCCGGCCTATGATCAGGAGCTTGGAAAAGGATTGATCGGGATTGCGCCTTCTTATACCATGCAGAAAGTATCCGTCCTGAAATCCATTCAATATGGTTTTCTGCAGACGGTAGAGTTTACTAGACAACTCGTCCTTTATCTGATTCATATGATTACCGGTAAGGCGCCGGTTGAACTTTCGGGTCCGATTGGTGTTGCCCAGGTCATCGGGGAAGGCGTAAAACAGGGCATGTCATCGCTATTTACCCTGGCTGCTGTGCTCAGCATCAACTTTGGTGTATTAAATATTCTGCCGCTGCCGGCGCTCGATGGCGGTCAGCTGGCCGTGATGACTTTTGAAGGAATCCGGCGTAAGCCTTTAAGTATCGAAAAGAAAGGCTGGATTCAGCTGACAGGCTTTGCGCTGCTCATTGCGCTGATGATCGCGGTGACGTATCAGGATATACTGAGGATTGTTACGAAGTAGACTTTTTTGGTTTAAGAAAAGCGGATATGTCTCTATAGCGTTTGAATTATGAATGTTATTTGAAACCCTATTGTTTGGGCAAGGCTGCGGGCCACAATATCGCTTTTCGGCCGTTGTGTCCTCCTTGACACAAAAGCCGCGCTACGCAATCCTTGCTCCGCTCACAGCGAAACTGTGGCCCGTAGCCTGATTTTTAGGGTAATTGGCATGACTTATACGGAAGTTGCAGTTCTTCTATGTAGAGAATACAATTATAGTTCTCTTGCTGGGAATTCATACTAGATTTTAATCACGAATAAAAAGCGTGTTTATCTGATTTGATTTAAGCACGGATTATTCTTTAGCCTTTAAGTTCCCAACGCTATGCAAACGAATGACGTTAGCTAGGTCAATCATCATCTGAATGCATCCAATCGATGATATCAGAGCGCTTGAAGGAGCTTGGCAGGCTTCTTCTTCATAGAGATACTTTCTGGCTCCTTGATCTAGCTTGCAAATTAAACTTAAGATTAGTCTGGGGGCCACAGTTCCGCTGTCAGCGGAGCACGATGCGGAGCGCGGCTTTTTGTGCCACGGAGGACACAACGGCCGAGAAGCGGTATTGTGGCCCACAGACTAGCCCAAGATAAACTACGTCAAAATAGGAGGGTTTATCGATTGAAACGTAGGATTACGCGAGAAGTGAAAATCGGATCGGTGGCGATTGGCGGAAATCATCCGGTCGTGATTCAGTCGATGACCAATACGGATACCCGGGATGTGCAGACCACGCTCAGTCAGATCAGGCACTTGGCTGGCATTGGCTGTGAGATTATCCGGATGGCTGTCCTAAATGAGCAGGCTGCGCTTGCATTGAAAGACATCTGCAGCCTAAGTCCGATCCCGGTAGTTGCGGATATTCACTTTGACTACCGGCTTGCACTTAAAGCTGTTGCAAATGGGGTTCATGGACTCCGGATCAATCCGGGAAATATCGGTGAGCGCTGGAAAGTACAAGAGGTTATCAACGCGGTCCGCGAAAGAAACATCCCGATCCGGATCGGAGTCAATACCGGATCTCTGGAAAAGGAAATCCTTGAGAAATACGGCGGACCGACCGCGGAAGGGATGGTCGAAAGCGCTTTGGGCCATGTCGGCATCCTGGAACAGGAAAACTATCATAATATCAAGATCTCCCTGAAATCGTCCCATGTTCCGTTGATGATTGACGCTTACCGCATGATTGCCGATCGGGTGGACTATCCGCTGCATGTCGGGGTAACCGAAGCCGGTACGGTCAGATCCGGGGTGGTAAAGTCTGCGATCGGCATAGGAACGCTTCTGGCTGAAGGCATCGGCGATACGATCAGAGTCTCACTGACAGGCGATCCTGCAGCAGAGATTCCGGTTGCCCAACAGATTCTGAGGGTACTGGATCTCAAGAAAGGCGGATTCGAATTAATCAGTTGTCCGACCTGCGGCAGGACTCAGGTGGATTTAGTTCATCTGGCTGAGGAAGTAGAACAGAGACTTGAAGCTTTACCGGCACCATCCAAGAGGGTATCCATAGCCGTGATGGGCTGTGTGGTCAATGGCCCTGGGGAAGCCCGGGAAGCCGATTTTGGCATTGCAGGAGGAAAAGGCAGGGGGCTGCTTTTTGCACGGGGTGAGGTCATCGCGCAGCTGCCTGAAGATGAATTAGTGCCGGCTTTGATGGAGAAAATCGAAGACGATTTAAGTCTATCAGAAAAACTCTAAACATTTTCTGATAGATCTTTAAAAATAAATCTGAGGTTTTCCAGTTGTTTAATCCTGTGTGAAACTGGTAATATTGAAGAGCAAGAATTTTTTAAAAGCAAGCACTTGTTGAAAGGAAGAAATAAACAATGAAAGTTAGCCAATTATTGAATCCAACCTTGCGGGAAGTGCCTGCAGAAGCCGAAGTGATCAGTCACCAGCTCATGCTGAGAGCCGGATTTATCCGCAAAGCTGCAGCCGGGATTTATACATATCTTCCTCTGGGACTCAGAGTAATTAAAAAGATCGAGCAAATCGTGCGCGAAGAGATGGATGCCAAAGGCGGGCAGGAAGTCATGCTGCCGATTGTCCAGCCGGCTGAGCTGTGGAAAGAAACCGGACGCTGGGATGTCTATGGTCCGGAGATGTTCCGATTAAAAGACCGGCATGACCGGGAATTCTGTCTCGGACCCACGCATGAAGAAGTCATCACCGACTTGGTCAGAAGTGAAGTCCGTTCCTACAAACAGCTGCCGCTCCTTCTGTACCAGATTCAAAATAAATACCGTGATGAAAGAAGACCACGTTTCGGACTGATGCGCGGCAGAGAATTTATCATGAAGGACTTATATTCTTTTGACAGGGATCCTGAAGGTTCCAGGGAAAGCTACCGCAAGATGTATGAGGCTTATGAACGGATTTTTACGCGCTGTGGGCTGACTTTCCGTGCTGTCGAGGCAGATGCCGGTGCGATTGGCGGAACAGGCGGAACCCATGAATTTATGGTGCTGGCCGAATCCGGAGAGGCTGCGGTGGTATTCTGTCCAGATTGCGATTATGCCGCCAATGTCGAGAAAGCTGAATGTCTGCCGCATCCAGACACTGATCAGGATATTCTGGCAGGCCGGACAGGTGAGGTTCATACCCCCAATATTAAAACGATTGACCAGCTGGCTGATTTCTTAAAAATCAACAAGTCTTCTCTGATAAAAACGCTTTTGTATAAAGGCGACGACCGTTTTATACTTGTCCTGGTTAGGGGAGACCGGGAAGTCAATGAAATCAAGGTCAATAATATGCTCGGACCGTTCCTGAACCTCAGAATGGCTGACCCGGAGGAAGTCCGAGAGGTTTTCAACTGCGAGCACGGGTTCATCGGACCGGTTGGACTTAAGGATGTCTATGTTGCCGCAGACCTTGAAGTAGCTGAGATGAAACAGGGAGTCTGCGGAGCCAATAAAAAAGATTATCATCTGCTCGGTGTTGCTTGCGGAAAGGATTTTATTCCTGCCAAAATAGCAGACCTCAGAATGGTAACGCCGGGTGAACCCTGCCCGAAATGCCAGGGACGGCTCCAGGAAGCCCGTGGGATTGAAGTCGGACAAGTCTTCAACCTTGGCACGAAATACAGTCAGGCCCTTCAGGCAACCTACCTCGACGATACTGGTAAGGAAAAGGTCTGCTATATGGGCTGCTATGGGATAGGCGTCAGCAGAACAATGGCTGCCGCCATTGAGCAGAATTATGATGAGAACGGAATTATCTGGCCGATGCCGATTGCCCCGTATCATTGTATTATCGTCCCGGTTTCCTTAAAGGACGAAAATGTCGTTGCCACTGCTGAACGGCTTTATGAAGAATTAAAAGCCCTCGGAATCGAGACAGTATACGATGACAGGGACGAACGTCCCGGCGTAAAATTCAAGGATGCGGATCTCGTCGGATATCCTCTAAGACTGACCATCGGCGCTAAAGCACTCGCTGAAGGCAAAGTTGAACTGTACAACAGAAGCACCCGGCAAGTTGAGCTGGTTGAGGCGGACCGCGTTTGCAGTCTTGTAACAGAAATTATCAAAGAAGCCTGTCGTGTCTAGAGCCACGTTTTCAAAATCTTACACAAATTGTTGATTATTGAGTATTAAAAAACCGTTATGTATGGCAGGTCTGGGGGCCACAATACCGCTTTTCGGCCGTTGCGTCTTCCTTGACGCGTCGCTCCTTGCCATCCATGGCCGTCAAAAGGCCGTGCTTCGCCATCCAGGCGCGGGAACTGTGGCCCCCAGACTGATCTTAGGGTTATTCAAGCAAGTCTGCATGTCAGAATGTAGATTATTCTTGAGAATTTATTAAAAGAAAAGAACAGTGTACTCGTTATACTTCTCAAAGTTACATGCTTAATTTAAGCAAACATTATAATCTTATTATCCAAAGATTATCCAAAGATTATCCAAAGATTATCCAAAGATTCAGTCTGTGTGCCACAATTCCAGCGTCAAGCGGAGCATGGAGTGCGAAGCGCGGCCTTTTGTGTCATGGATGACACAACGGCCGAAAGCGGATTTGTGGCATACAGACCAACCCCAAATAAGTTACATAGTAAGTTACATAGTAATATGCAGTGATGTGAAATTGCGTTTGGATACAGAGGAGGCATTCATTGGTGTTAAATGCGGCAGTCAAACTGGAAGCAACACCGTTTTATCAGGAACTACCAAGTGATGTCAGCATGAGGCTGGATACTTTTCTAAATTACATACTGCTGGAGAGGGTGGAGATTGTTCCTGAACAAAGAAAGTGGATACTCCATCTTTCTTTATCCTGTCCGGTCCAGGAAGAGATTCTGGGCCTCTTAACTGAATCCCTAAAGAAAAGATTAAATAGTGGGAACGAAAATAACGGAATCACGATTGAGATAAAAACAAAAATGTCTCCCGATTTTACCCTAGAGATGCTTTGTCAAGAACATTGGCTGCAAATCATCCAGGATATTCACGAGAAAGTGCCTTCCCTTAAGGTCTGGCTGAATGCTTCCGTAAAATACGAGGTTGTTAATAACAGATTGACCTTCTTCGTTCCGAGCATGATGGCGATGGAATATTGTCAGTTGAAACAGGATAGTCTGGAAAGCTTCTTTCAGCAGAAATATGGTATGGAGGCAAGAATTTTCTGGGAAATTGAAGAGACTGCTGCTGAAGAAGAAATCTATTTTGACGCGGAAAAAGAAGAGCAGAAGTATGTAGAGGAAATCCTGTCCAAAAAGTCTGAAGAGAAAAAAGAGAAGAAAGAGCAGAATGCTGTTTTGCTTGGCAGAGAGATAAAGGGTACGCCGGCTCCGTTAGCCGATATTCATGACGAGGAGAAACAGGTCATTGTAGAGGGTGAGGTCTGCGAAACAGAAATCAGACGATTAAAAAGCGGACGTCAATTATTGTCGTTCGGGTTGACAGACAAGACAAACTCAATAGGCTGCAAACTGTTCTTTGACGAAGGGAAAAAACCTCTGGAAATCAACAAAGGTGACTGGCTCAGAGTGAAAGGGGCCGTGCAGTTCGATCGTTATACGACCGAGCTGACGTTGATGCCAAGGGATATGATGACTGTTTCGAAGACGTCCAAGCCGGATCTTGCGGAAGAGAAACGGGTTGAACTGCATCTGCACACCAAGCATTCGGAAATGGATGGTGTTTCATCGATCCAAAACATGGTGAAGCGAGCCGGTGAATGGGGACATACCGCGATTGCTGTAACAGACCACGGGGTCGTTCAGGCTTTCCCGGATGCAGCTGAAGCCGGGAAAAAGTACGGTGTCAAAATCATCTATGGCATGGAAGGCTATTTGGTCGAGGATGCTGGAACTAATCCGGTCGAGTTGAGCCGCAGCCGTTCTTTTCATATTATTATTCTGGCTAAGGATTATATCGGCTTAAAAAATCTGTATAAACTTGTTACCGCTTCCCATATGGAGTATTTTTACAGACGTCCCCGCATTCCACGTTCACTGCTTGATGCCCACAGGGAAGGTTTGATCCTTGGTTCGGCCTGCGAATCAGGAGAACTGATGCGGGCAATCTTGCAAAAAAAAGATGCGGCAGAAATCAAAAAAATTGCTTTGTATTACGATTATCTGGAAATCCAGCCGCTGGGGAACAATCAGTTTATGCTGAAAAACGGTGAGGTTTCCAGTGAACAAGAATTGATCGATATTAATCGGCGCATTGTCTCTCTTAGCAAGGAACTTGGTATTCCTGTCGCGGCTACCTGTGACGTCCATTTTCTTGATAAGGAAGATGAAGTTTACCGAAGAATTTTGATGGCCGGGAAAGGCTTTGCCGATGCCGATGAGCAGGCTCCGCTGTATTTCAGGTCAACGGATGAAATGCTCAAGGAATTTGCTTATCTTGATGAAGAGGATGCCTATCGGGCGGTAGTTGCAACACCGAGAATGATTGCTGAACAGGTCGCTGAAATCAAACCGTTCCCGGACGACTTTTTTGAACCGAAGATTGAAGGCGCTGCCGATAAAATCCGGGATATGACGATGACCAGAGCGTATGAGCTGTACGGCAATCCTTTGCCGGAAATGGTTCAGAAAACCTTAAATAAGGAACTGGATTCCATTATCGGCAACGGTTTTGCTGTGTTGTACCTGATTGCGCATCTGCTCGTAAAAAGATCGAACGAGGATGGTTATCTGGTCGGATCAAGGGGTTCCGTCGGTTCATCACTCGTCGCAACTTTTACCGGCATCACGGAGGTCAATCCGCTTCCGCCACACTATCGTTGTGCTAACCCGGAGTGTCTTTATTCAGAGTTTGTGACGGACGGAATCGCCGGAGCAGGTGTGGATCTGCCGGATAAAATATGTCCGCAGTGCGGCAGGGAACTGGTCAAAGACGGACATGACATCCCGTTTGAAACCTTCCTGGGCTTTAAAGGAGACAAGGTTCCTGATATCGATCTAAATTTCTCGGGAGAATATCAGCCCAGAGCTATGAAATACACCGAGGAGATATTTGGCAAGGAAAATGTTTTTCGGGCCGGAACGATCTCCACGATTGCTGAAAAAACTGCCTATGGTTTTGTGAAAAATTACCTTGAAGAAAGAAAGGTCAAATATAACCAGACAGAACTGAACCGGCTGGTTAACGGCTGTACGGGCGTAAAAAGAACAACAGGACAGCACCCGGGAGGATTAATGGTTATCCCGAAAGAATGCGATGTCTTTGATTTTACCCCGCTGCAAAGGCCAGCTAACGACACCTCCTCAGATATTATTACGACCCACTTCGACTACCATTCCATCTCCGGGCGTTTAACCAAACTGGACCTGCTCGGTCATGACGATCCGACGTCGATTAAAATGCTGGAGGACCTGACAGGGCTTGATGCCAAGAAAATCCGACTCGATGACACGCAAACCCTCTCACTTTTTTCGAGTACGGATGCGCTTGACGTGACTGCGGAGGAAATCGGGTCCACGACCGGAACACTCGGTATCCCGGAATTTGGTACAAAATTTGTAAGACAGATGCTGGAAGACACCAAACCTTCAAGCTTTTCCCATTTGGTCAGAATATCCGGACTTTCCCATGGTACGAATGTCTGGGTTGGCAATGCCCAGGACCTTGTCTTAAACGGTACAGCTGACATCTCCAACATTATTGCCTGCCGTGATGACATTATGATCTATTTGATTCAGATGGGACTTAATTCCAGCCATGCCTTTAAAATTATGGAGTCGGTCCGCAAGGGTAAAGGACTCAAAGATGAAGATATTGAGGCTATGAAAAAACAAAATGTTCCGGATTGGTATATTGACTCTTGTCAGAAGATCAGCTATATGTTTCCGAAGGCCCATGCTGTAGCTTATGTGACAATGGCTTTCAGGATCGCTTGGTTTAAGATCAATTATCCTGAAGCGTTTTATGCCACATTTTTTACCGTCAGGGCAGATGAGTTTGATGCGGAACTGATCTGCAGCGGTGTGAAAAAGTGCCGGGAGGCTATCAAAGAAATTGCCGCCAAAGGCAACAATGCAACGGCTAAGGACAAGAACCTGCAGACGATCCTTGAGATTGTGGTGGAAATGTACTGCCGGAAGATTAAGCTGCGCAAGGTTAATCTGTGGGAATCAGATGCGGTACGTTTTCAGGTAACACCTGATGGGCTCCTGCCGCCACTGTCATCCCTGCAGGGAGTCGGTGAAACGGCTGCGGCGAGTTTGGTCAAACTCAGGGAACATGGAACGATCAAATCTGTCGAAGATATCCAGGCCCGATCCAACGGAAAGATCAGCAAAACCGTCATTGAAACGCTTCAGCAGCACGGGTGTCTGGAAGGGCTGCCCGATAAAAATCAGCTGAGTTTGTTTTAAACTGGACATTAGGAATATTGCAGACGGAAACAGTATATGATATAGTAAAAGCAGGAATTTTATTCTAAGCAGATTTTTGGTTCAGAGTGGGGATTACCCACTCTTTCATTTGGTATGATGAAAAAATAAAAAATGCTTAACTCTAAAAGGAGTACACGATGAGCAATTCTATTCTAAACAAAGTTAGAAGTTTGGCAGAGCCACTCGTAATGGAGCTGGGACTGGAATTCGTCGATGTCGAGTATGTTAAGGAAGGTGCTTACTGGTATCTGCGATTATATATTGATAAGGAAGGCGGAGTAGAGATTGACGACTGTGCCGAGGTAAGCCATCAAATTAATGAGGTTCTGGATAAAGAAAACCCGATTCCTCAGGCCTATATGCTGGAAGTCTCTTCTCCCGGAATTGAGAGACCGCTTAAAAAGAGAGAAGATTATATTAAATATACAGGAAAGCTTGTCAGTATTAATACGACAGAAGTGTTTGAGGGATACAGCCGCTTTACCGGAAATTTAAAAGGACTGGCTGATGACCAGGTTATCCTAGAATATGAGGGGCGGAAGATTGCCATTCCTTTGTCGCTAATTGAAAAGGCCCATCTTACTTTTGATTTTTAAAATGATTTTGAGGAGGGATTCAGACAGATGAACATGGAGTTCATTGAGGCAATTCACGAATTAGAAAAAGAAAAAGGTATTTCGACAGAGATATTGTTTGAAGCGATTGAAGCTGCTCTGATATCGGCATATAAAAAGAACTTTTCCTCTTTACAGAATGTAAGGATCCATATAGACCGCTTGAATGGAGAAATTAAAGTATATGCCCGCAAAAACGTTGTGGAAATTGCGGATGATCCTCGCACCCAAATATCATTAGAAGAAGCTAAAAAAATGGACCCGAACTATTCAACTGAAGATATTGTTGAATTTGAAGTCACCCCGCGTGACTTTGGCCGCATCGCAGCGCAGACTGCTAAGCAGGTTGTTGTCCAAAGAATACGTGAGGCTGAACGTGGATTAATATACGATGAATATATTAATCGCGAGGGAGATATTGTCACCGGTATTGTCCAACGCTATGAACAGCGTAACGTCATTGTGGATCTTGGCAAGGTGGAGGCCGTACTGCCTGCCTCAGAGCAGAATCCCGGAGTAAACTACCAGCCTTTTGAAAGAATCAAGGCCTATGTTGTTGAAGTGAAGAAAACGACCAAAGGCCCCCAAATTTTACTTTCCCGCACCCATCCAGGACTGATCAAACGATTGTTTGAGCTGGAAGTTCCGGAGATTCACGATGGAATTGTAGAAATCAAAGCAGTTGCAAGGGAAGCAGGTGCACGCTCTAAAATTGCCGTTTACTCGAAAGACAAAAACGTTGATCCGGTTGGAGCGTGTGTTGGACCAAAGGGCAGCAGGGTACAGAATATTGTGAATGAACTGAAAGGCGAAAAAATGGACATCATCAACTGGTCGGCTGATCCGATTGATTTTGTCTCCAATGCGCTTTCCCCGGCCAGAGTCCTGGGTGTTTATCCGCGGTATGAAGACAAGGTAACGTTGGTGGTCGTGCCGGACTATCAATTATCCCTCGCTATCGGGAAAGAAGGACAGAACGCCAGACTGGCTGCAAAGCTGACCGGCTGGAAAATCGATATTAAGAACGAAACGCAGGCGCTCGCTCAGAATTTGATCCCGGAAGACAGCTATCAGGATGAAGAATATGAGAGTGAGTACTATGAACAGGCGTATGAACCCTATGAAGAAGGAGAATATACAGATTATGAAGACGAACCCTACGGCGATTATGTAGAAGGCGAGTATGAAGAATCTGAAGAAGAATATCAGGAATATGATGAAGGCTATCAGGACTACACAGAAGAAGGATACGATGAATATGGTGACGGGAGTTATCAGGAGGACGAGGATAGCCAATACTACGATGAATACGATGAATCTGCAGAATATGACGGCGATGAAAATGCCCGAAATGAAAACAGTGATGCTGATGTGTCATATTCAGAATTAGAATCACCTGCTAATGAAGCTTCCCAAGTAGATGAACAGCAGGAAGCAGAGAAACCCAAGAAAAAGGCCAAATCTTCAAGCAAGAAAAAATAGGCTTCAGTGACCAAAAGTAATTCCTGAAAGGTGAGAAAATGAAGGTACGAAAAATCCCTCTGCGCATGTGTCTTGGCTGCCAGGAAATGAAACCAAAAAAAGAATTATTGAGAATCGTGAAAACATCTGAGGGAGTATTGGAATTTGATCCTTCTTCCAAGAAAAATGGGCGTGGAGCTTACCTTTGCCAGTGTCCAGATTGTCTGATAAAAGCTCTGAAACAAAACCGTTTTGAAAAAACTTTTGGCATCAAACCGACCAAAGAGATGCTGGCCGAAATTGAAAGGCAGATGAATTCTTCTTGACACCAAAAATATTATCATTGCTTGGAATGGCAAGGAGAGCCGGGAAAATTTCTTCCGGAGAATCACAGGTTGAAGCATTCTTAAAAAAACAAAAGGGCTCGTTATTGATTATTGCAGAAGATTCACCGGGCTCTATCACCAAGTACACGCAATGGGCCGATGATCTTCATATTCCGGTTATGATCTGCAGCACGAAACAAGAACTCGGGACGGCTGTCGGATTATCACCAAGAGCACTTATACTGATTATGGATGACGGTTTCGCCAAAGCAATCATCAGGTTGGGGGACACACCTGAAAATGAGCGGGTTTAAATGTTTTAATGTCCCCAGTAAGAGATAAGGAGTTGAAAGGTTATATTTCTATTTTCGTTTTTGGGGGGTGACAATGTGACCAATATTCGAGTTCACGAACTGGCTAAAGAATTGAATATATCCAGCAAGGCTTTAATGGAAAAGTTTAATGATATTGGGGTACCAGTGAAAAACCACTTAAGTGCGGTATCCACGGAGGAAGTTGAAAAAGTTAAAAAAGCGCTGACCAAGACAGGCGAATCACAGCAAAAAGAAGTAAGCAAGCCGGTTAAGGCTGCCGGGGCTGAGGAAAAAGTCCCTGCCAGAAAAAGGACCGAAGAAGATATTCCCCCGGAAAGCTTCAGAGATGCAGAAGGTCACAAAAAAAGTCAGGATCAAAGACCGTCAGGTGAGATGAGACCGCAGGGTCAAAGACCGCCAGGCGAGATGAGACCGCAGGGCCAAAGACCGCCAGGTGAGATGAGACCGCAGGGCCAAAGACCGCCAGGCGAGATGAGACCGCAGGGCCAAAGACCGCCAGGCGAGATGAGACCGCAGGGCCAAAGACCGCCAGGCGAGATGAGACCGCAGGGCCAAAGACCGCCAGGCGAGATGAGACCGCAGGGCCAAAGACCGCCAGGCGAGATGAGACCGCAGGGCCAAAGACCGCCAGGCGAGATGAGACCGCAGGGCCAAAGACCGCCAGGCGAGATGAGACCGCAGGGCCAAAGACCGCCAGGTGAGATGAGACCGCAGGGTCAAAGACCGCCAGGTGAGATGAGACCGCAGGGCCAAAGACCGCCAGGTGAATTCAGACCGCAGGGTCAAAGACCGCCGGGTGAGATGAGACCGCAGGGCCAAAGACCGCCGGGTGAATTCAGACCGCAGGGCCAAAGACCGCCAGGTGAATTCAGACCGCAGGGCCAAAGACCGCCAGGTGAATTCAGACCGCAGGGCCAAAGACCGCCAGGCGAGATGAGACCGCAGGGTCAAAGACCACCAGGAGAATTCAGACCGCAGGGTCAAAGACCGCCGATGAGCGGTGACCGGCCGTATGCGCCGAGACCGCAGGGTGATTTCCGTCCATCACAGCGTCCTGCAGGTGATGACCGGAGACCGCAGGGCGGCGGACGTCCGTTCTCCGACACAGGAAGAAGACCTTCCCAGGGACAGCGTCCGGGAGCAGATAAAAAAGCCCCTCAAACTCAGAGGATCAAGATTGAAGGAAAATCCGTTGAGCTTACTGTCGCCGAGCAGCCGGTAAAACGCCAGCCACCGGAGAAAAAGAAAGCCCATGAGAATAAAGAGTTTTTATTTGATAAACGGCGCAATGATGAAAAAGATTTTTCTTCCATCTTAAGAAAAAATGACCGGAATCAACCAAATCGGAACCAACCCAATAAGATGGTTAAAGAAGTGGTTCCCAAGCATATTATTATTCCTGAGTCCTTGTCAGTTCAGGAACTGGCGCTCAGAATGAGCCGCAAAGCCGGTGAAGTCATCAAGGAATTAATGAAGCTTGGTGTTATGGCGACCATCAATCAGGAAATTGATGCTGATACAGCAACGATTGTCGCTACTGAAATGGGCATGACGCTTGAGGTTAGAGCCGAAAAATCCATGGCAGTCATTGAGGAAGTAGAAGATGATGCGTCCACGCTCAAATTCCGTCCTCCGGTTGTCACGGTCATGGGCCACGTCGACCATGGAAAAACATCTTTGCTCGATGCGATTCGTTCCGCCAATGTCACCGAATCTGAAGCTGGTGGGATTACGCAGCATATCGGTGCTTATCAGGTAGAAATTAAAAATCAAAAAATTACTTTCCTGGATACTCCTGGTCACGAGGCTTTTACAGCCATGAGAGCGAGAGGGGCCCAGGTCACAGATATTGCCATACTGGTTGTTGCTGCGGATGATGGTGTCATGCCCCAGACTGTGGAAGCGATCAACCATGCCAAAGCGGCCAATGTCCCCATCATTGTTGCTATCAATAAAATTGATAAAGAAAATGCCAATCCGGACCGTGTCAAACAGGAACTGACCGAGTACGGCTTAGTTGTTGAAGAATGGGGCGGGGATACGATCACGGTACCGGTCTCAGCCAAAGCTAGACTCAACATTGACACTCTGCTGGAAATGGTCCTGCTTGTTGCAGAGATGAAAGATCTGAAAGCTAATCCGAACCGGAAGGCAACCGGAACCGTTATTGAAGCGAAGCTCGATAAAGGCAAGGGGCCTGTAGCAACTGTCCTGGTATCCAAAGGTACGCTGAATATCGGTGACATTATTGTTGCCGGGCATTCCTTTGGCCGAATCAGGGGGATGGTTGACGACAAAGGCCGCAGAGTAAAAAAAGCGGGACCTTCCATGCCTGTGGAGGTTCAGGGATTGTCTGAAGTTCCGCCGGCGGGAGAAATCTTCAACGTTGTTAACGATGAGAAACTCGCCCGCAGCGTTACCGAAGCCAGAATGGATGAGAAAAAAGCGGAAGAAGTCAAACAAAAATCTAGGATTAGCCTTGATGATCTTTTCGATAAGATCAAAGAAGGCGAAGTCAAAGATTTGAATATCATTATTAAAGCTGACGTTCAGGGCTCTGTCGAAGCTATTAAGCAGTCTCTGGACAAGCTGACGACCTCAGAAGTACGCGTAAACATCATTCACGGCGGAGTCGGTGCGATCAGTGAATCCGACGTGATGCTCGCTGCTGCTTCCAATGCGATCATTATTGGCTTTAATGTCAGACATGATTCCAACACAAAATCGACAGCAGAACTCCAGGGTGTGGACATCAGGATGTACAGAGTCATCTATGATGCGATTGATGACATTAAGGCAGCGATGGAGGGCCTGCTCGAACCGACCTTCAAGGAAGTCATACAGGGTAAAGCGGAAGTCCGTCAGATTTTCAAGGTGCCAAAGGCTGGAACTGTCGCTGGAAGCTATATAACTGACGGCAAGATTCATCGGTCGGATAAGATCAGGGTAATCAGAGATGGAGTTGTCGTTCACGAGGGAGACCTGGAATCTCTGAGACGTTTCAAGGATGATGCCAAGGAAGTTGCGGAAGGATACGAATGCGGGATTGGCTTAAAGAACTTCAATGATCTTAAAGAAGGAGATATCTTGGAAGCCTTTACGATGGAGGAAGTTAAAAGAGAGCTCTAGACCAGCATTGGAGGTTTTCTGAATGGCTAAACACAGGGCTTTTCGCCTGGCAGAATCGATCAAAGCAGAAGTGGCACAAATGATCCGGGAGGATATCAAAGACCCGCGGCTTGGATTCGTGACCGTCACGGATGTGGAGGTAGCTGACGATTTAAGGCATGCCAAAATATTCGTCAGCGTATTGGGAACAGAAGAAGAAATGAAAAGCAGTTTAGATGTTTTAAATAAAGCATCCGGATATCTGCGCAGCGAACTGGGTAAAATCATCAGCCTGCGCTATTTTCCCGAGATCACTTTCAAGTATGATCAGTCTATCGAACATGGCGCCCATATTTCCAAGCTGCTTCGTGAGGTTGGCGCGAAAGGTGAATCCAGCGATGGACAAGACGACGAATAAGGTGATCTCAGAACTGGCTAAAAAATTGGATACAATCTCCGAGGCTGCACTGCTTACGCATATATCCCCGGATGGGGACTGCATTGGTTCAATGCTTGCTTTGGGGATTGCCTTAGAAGGTCTGAACAAAAAAATATGTTATTATAATCCTGGGTTTCTGCCGGTGAATTTGAAGTTTCTTCCGGGTGTGGACAAGATATGTTCTGTTCTGCCTCCGGAAGAGTTTCCAGAAACCCTTATTTTTATTGACTGCGCTGAAGCGGAAAGGGCGTACAGTGGTCTTTGCCCGGAGTTTCTTCAGGGGAAAACGGTGATTAATATCGATCATCATATTTCCAATAACGGTTTTGGTACGGTTAATTGGATTGACGCCGGCGCAGCCGCCACAGGTGAAATGATTTTTCACCTGCTGGGTGAAATGGGAGTTTCCATGACCAAAGAAATTGCAGAGAATCTCTATACTGCGATCATCACGGATACAGGCAGATTCAGCTACAGCAATACCACAGTCGAAAGTTTCAGGATTGCTGCGGAATTGCTCAAAACAGGCCTTGATCTTGTTCAGATCAACAATATACTGTTTGAACAGAAAAGCTTGGCTCAGACCAGACTGCTGCAAAAAGCACTGACGAACCTGGAACTTCATCAGCAGGGAACGATGGCTGTCATTGTTCTGACCAGAGAAGACTTTGAAGAAACAGGTGCAGATGAGAGCTTGAGTGAAGGCTTGGTGAACTATGCACGCAATATTGAAAAGGTGGAAGCTGCTGCGCTGTTAAAAGAAATTGCCCCGGATGAAATCAAAGTCAGTTTCCGATCCAATACCTGGCTTGATGTAAATCAAGTTGCGAGCCGGTTCGGCGGAGGCGGACACCGGCGGGCATCAGGCTGTTCTATTAATGGAACAATGGGTCAAGCCAGGCAAATGATTGTATCCGCACTTGAGGAGGCCCTGAACGTTGGACGGGATCATTAATGTTTTAAAACCTGTTGGCATGACCTCCACAGACGTTGTTAGGTGGCTGCTTCGAAAAACAAAAGCCGGCAAGGCAGGCCATATTGGGACGCTGGATCCCGGAGCTACCGGGGTGCTTCCGATTTGCCTTGGCAAGGCAACGCGGCTGGCAGAATACCATAGCGACCAGGGAAAAAGTTATAGAGCTGAGATTACACTCGGAATCACGACAGATACGCAGGATACTTTCGGACAGGAACTATCGAGGATTGTGCCTATAGTATCACGAGAGCAATTTGTAAATACACTGGAGAATTTTCTTGGTGTCATTGAACAAGAACCACCGATGTATTCCGCTGTCAGAAAAAATGGCAGGCGTCTGTACGAATATGCCCGCCAGGGGATCGATGTTGCAAGAGAAAAAAGACAGGTTGAGATCAAGCGGCTGGATCTGGTGGAATGGCATGAAGAGAAGTTTCCAAGAGTTCTATTCGATGTGGAATGCTCCAAAGGAACGTATATACGCACTTTATGTCACGATATTGGCGCTGCCCTGGGTTGCGGTGCACATATGTCCTTTTTGCTTAGATTAAGCGCAGGCAAGTTTACGCTGGATTCCACCTACACACTGGAAGAGATTGACCAGGCGCTTGCCGACGGCGATGAACACATGCTCCTGGCTCCGGAATGGGGACTCACACTGCCAAAGGCAAGTATACCGGCCTATCGGCTTGCCGCTTTCCGAAACGGGCTTTCTACCGGAGGGGATCTTGTTAATGCTGAAGTGTACGGGGAACAGCTTCCTGTTCAGGTATTTTGTGAGGGACGTTTTATTGGCGTAGGGAATTGGGAAAACGGATGTTTATGCCCCAATAAGGTCATGGGTTAGCAAAGGTTAACAAGGTACTAGGGGGTAAAGGTTTTTGGAAGTTTGCACTTTGATTCCGGGACAAAAATTTGAGCCGACTGTGCTTGCTCTGGGGAATTTTGACGGTATACACCTAGGACACCAGGAGCTGTTGAAGGACGGCTTGGAGAAAGCACGTTCACTGAAGACATTGTTTTCAGTTTTACTTTTTGATCCCCATCCGCTGAAGGTACTTCATCCAGATAGAAAACTGGAATTGATTACTGGCAAGGATGAGAAAATTATGCTATTTGAGAAATTTGGCGTAGACAAAGTGTTCTTATTGCCTTTCTCTCTGGAATTTGCCGAGACAACACCGCAGGAATTCGTTGAAAATATTCTGCTGAAAATCGGGGTCGTTCATGTTACCGTTGGTTTCAACTACTCCTTCGGCTGTCATGGCAAAGGAAAACCTGGCGACCTCGAAAAGTTTGGTGAAGCTTACAATTTTGGGGTAAGTGTTGTCCAAGCCCAGATGCTTGACGACAGAGTGATTTCTTCGACCGAAATCAGACGTGCACTTCTGAACGGGGATATCGATCTAGCCAAGTCGATGATGGGACGCGCACCTACGATTATCGGAACGGTGGTTCACGGTGACGGGCGGGGCAGAGATATTGGATTTCCGACAGCCAACATAGAGACGCATGAGGACTTGCTAATCCCGAAAAATGGTGTGTATGCCGTTACTGCAGAAATTGACGGTAGGATCTACGGCGGGATGATGAATATCGGGATTGTACCGACCTTTAAAACCGGCCAGGAGAAGATCATTGAAATCCATTTTTTTGATTTTCACGGAGATTTATATCGGAAGGACTTATTTATAGATATTCAGGCCAGACTGCGCGCTGAAAAGAAATTCAGCGGAGTCAGGGAAATCACAGAGCAACTCGGCAAAGACATGGAAGCGGCAAAACAAAAGCTGCAAAAACAAAACTTTACAAAATTTATGGAATAAGTTAAAATGACAAAGGTAACCGCTGACTGGGTTCGACGAATCTCCACCGTCTTACTTGGCAGCAGGCGCTTAAAAAATATGGAGGTGCAGAACCAATGCTTACACCGGAGAAAAAGAAGGATATCATTGCGAAGTTTCAGCAGCATGAAGGAGACACAGGTTCACCCGAGGTTCAGATCGCTCTTCTCACTACAAGAATCAGTGAGTTGACAGAACACTTCAAGACCCATAAGAAAGATCATCATTCCCGCCGGGGTCTTTTTAAATTGATTGGACAACGCCGTGCAATGCTGAACTACCTCAAGAAATCCGATTTTAACCGTTACCGCACAGTAGTCACAGAACTCGGCTTACGTCACTAAAAGCCATCGAAAATATTTTGGTCATTCAATTTATATGTTGATATTTACAGGAGCGTGTTCAGCGCTCTTTGTATTTATGTATTAGGGTATTTATCCTTAAGAAAAATTGTCCGGATTGTTTTTTTTGTTCGGGTGCAGGAAATAATAAATAATATGTCGAACACATTCCGGATATAAAAAATTGTGAATAAAAGAAGCGTATTTAAGGAGGTTTCCAAAGTGACTCAAGAAGTCTTGGAACGCTCGCTACAGGTTGGAGGCAGAAACCTGTCGTTTGAAACCGGTATCATAGGTCGTCAAGCCGGTGGGGCAATTTATGCCAGATATGGAGACACAGTCATATCTGCATTTGCAACGACCAGTTCTAAACCACGAGAAGGGATCGACTTTTTCCCTTTGACTGTTGATTTGGAAGAACGTTTTTATGCCGTAGGAAAGATTCCCGGTGGATTCATCAAAAGAGAAGGCAGACCTAGTGAGAGGTCCATATTGTCGTCAAGACTGATAGACAGACCGGTCCGTCCGCTTTTCCCGGACGGTTACCGCAACGATGTACAGATCAGTGCGATGGTCATGTCCGTCGATCAGGACTGTGCACCGGACGTAACGGCTATCAACGCAGTTTCGGCTGCGCTCACGATTTCCGATATTCCTTTTCTGGGTCCTATTGCCGCCGTGGTTGTCGGGCTTGTCGACGGCGAGTTTGTCGTTAACCCGACGGTAGCCCAAGCGGAAATCAGCAAAATGCAGCTGACTGTTGCTGGAACCAAAGATGCGATTATGATGGTCGAGGCTGGTGCCAAGGAAGTTCCCGAGGATCAGATGCTCGAAGCGATCATGTTTGCGCACGAAGAAATTAAAAAGATAGCAGAATTCATTGAGAGATACAGGGAAGCAGCCCTGGAAGTGGGACTTGCCAAGGCTAAAAGAGAAGTCACTCCGGTCGAGATCCCTGCGGAAATATCCGAAAAGGTCCTGGCGTGGGGTCATGACAAGCTCGATCAGGCTATCCGTATTGAAGAAAAACTGGCCCGCCAGGAAGCTGTTGACAAGGTCAAAGCAGACGCGCTCGAAGTTTTCGCCGAGGAATTTCCTGAGGACTTAAAATTAGTTACGAAAATATTGGATGACCTGACCCATAAAATTATCCGCAAGCTGATTACCCACGAACATATCAGACCTGATGGCCGTGCTTTGGATGAGATCAGACCGATTACGATTGAAGTCGGACGTCTGCCGAGAACACACGGCACCGGTTTGTTTACGCGCGGACAGACACAGGTACTCACGGTTGCGACATTAGGAGCTGCCGGTGATGAGCAAATCATCGACGGTCTGGGATTGGAAGATTCCAAACGTTATATGCATCATTATAATTTCCCGGCCTTCAGTGTCGGCGAAGTCCGTCCGAACAGGGGACCGGGCAGACGTGAGATTGGTCACGGCGCTTTGGCTGAACGTGCCCTGCTGCCGATGATTCCTCCGGAAAGTGAATTCCCGTATACGCTGCGTCTGGTTTCCGAAGTATTGGAATCCAACGGATCGAGCTCCATGGCTTCCGTCTGCGGCAGCACACTCGCTCTAATGGATGCTGGGGTTCCGATTAAGGCTCCGGTAGCTGGGATTGCGATGGGATTGATCAAAGAAGAAGACCATTTTGCGATTCTTACCGATATTCAGGGTTTAGAAGACCACGACGGTGATATGGACTTTAAAGTAGCCGGTACTGCCGAGGGCATTACAGCACTGCAGATGGATATCAAGATCAAAGGCGTCAACCGTGAAATCCTCGCTCAGGCTCTGGCTCAGGCCAAGGCTGGCAGGATGTTCATCCTGGATAAAATGCTGCAGGTCCTGCCGCAGCCCAGACCGAATCTCTCGCCATTTGCACCGCGAATTATTACCTTTACCATTCATCCTGACAAAATCAGAGATGTCATCGGACCAGGCGGCAAGATCATTAAGAAGATCGTAGAAGAAACCAAGGTCAAGATCGATATCGAAGATGACGGACAGGTATTTATTGCTGCGGTTGACGGTGAAGCCGGAGACAAGGCAGCTGAGATTATTCGCTCTTTGACGCGGGACATTGAAGTCGGGAAGATCTACAAAGGCAAAGTTGTCCGGATCATGGATTTTGGCGCCTTTGTCGAAGTCATTCCAGGTGTGCTTGGACTTCCGGGAAAAGACGGCCTTGTGCATATCTCCCAGCTCGATGTGAACCGCGTGAACAAAGTAGAAGATGTCGTCAAACTTGGCGACGAGATCATCGTCAAGGCTACCGGCATTGACAAGCAGGGCAGATTGAACCTGTCCCGTAAAGAAGCTCTCGGACAGAGCCAGGGCCAGAAAGAATAAGGAATTTTTGCGAGCTTAGGCCTGCAATCATTAATTAACAAAGCTGACTAACTTCAGCTTACAGAAGGCGTCTCATATAATTGAGGCGTCTTTTTTCTATCTGGGCGTTATGGTACTGAAATTAATGTCTCCGTAATGCATAACCAGCGTCAAGCGGAGCACCCGCCTCAAATAAGTATTTAATAGTCAATATAGAATAACGTCTGTATTACTTCTCATCGTCATATTAATGTAGGGGAGGGGATGCAGATGTCATTTTTTCCTCTGACTAAGATCAAATTTAAAGTAATTACCCTGCTGGTTGTGTTTATCGGTCTTACCTTGATGCAAAGCCGGGTCGTTGGAGTCAGCAACCAGAATTTGCCTGTTCCGATCGATCAAGTTCAGACAGATAATAAAATCATTGCGCTGACAATCAATGTCGATTGGGGGGAATCGTATATCCCGGAAATACTGGATATCCTCGACCGTTATCAGGCCAAGGCAACTTTTTTTGTGACGGGGAAATGGGCCGCCAAACATCCCGAACTCATTCAGCAGATTGCAGCAAAAGGCCATTTGCTCGGCAATCACAGCTATTCCCATCCGCATCCGGACAACCTGACTGTGGTTCAAAATAAAGAAGAGTTAAGCAAGACGGAAAATATAATTAAAGAAGTGACCGGGTGCAAAACAATATACTATGCCCCTCCGTATGGGGAAAAAGGGAAAAATGGACTTCAGGCAGCAGATGAACTGGGCTATACGACCATCCTCTGGACGCTGGACACGATTGACTGGAAGCTGGAGAGCACGCCGGAACTGATAACCCAGAGAATTCTGGATCCTAAAATACGATATGGCGTAAAACCGGAGAAAAAAGGTGCCATTGTCCTGATGCATCCCAAGAAAAATACAGTCAAGGCGTTGCCCGATATCTTAGCCGGTTTAAAAAATGAAGGTTTTAGTTTCGTAACGATAGAAAAATTAATAACAACTGGATTAACAGGAAATACTACTCCTTGAGCAAAATGAAGGGGTGGTACAATTGAAAAAAAGATTCTTGGGCATAATTCTGAGTTTGCTGACCATGATGCTGACAGCAGGCAGTCCTCTATATGCCCAAAATACCAGGTTGTCCGGAGAAATGACGATCGAGACGTCCAGTTTATCCAGCGGAAAATGGACGCTTCCATATGTAACAGCGCATTCGGCAGTGCTGCTTGACGCGGAAACAGGAGAGCTACTATATGACAGAGACGGGAATGTCCAACGGCCACCCGCCAGCACCACCAAGATTATGACCGCAATCCTGGCTCTGGAGCTGACAGAGCCTGAGGAGATAACCACGGTCAGTGAGAAAGCAGGCGGTGTTGGGGAATCTTCTATCTATCTGGACAAGGGGGACAAGATTAAGATTGGAGAGTTGCTGGAAGGGGCGCTCTTAAGCTCCGGCAATGATGCGTGTGTCGCGCTCGCTGAAAAGACCGCGGGAAGCCAGGATGAGTTCATCCGGCTGATGAATCAGAAAGCAGCCTCACTGGGCGCTTATCGCACAAATTTTGTAAATCCGAACGGTCTGCCCGATCCAAATCATTATTCCACGGCGTTTGACCTGGCCCTCATCACCAGATATGCGATGAATGCCCCTCAATTTGCCGAAATTGTAAGCCAAAAATATTCAGTCATTAACTTTGAGGAGCCCCGTAAGTCTCAAAATGCCAAAAACACCAATAAACTTCTGTGGAATTACCCTTTGGCGGATGGTGTAAAAACGGGAACGACCAATGCAGCCGGGAAATGCCTGGTCGCGTCAGCCAGTAAAGACGGGCGGAGACTGATCTGCGTTGTACTGAATGCCCCGGATCGTTTCGGAGATGCCCAAAGACTTCTGCAATGGGGCTTTGATTATACCGGAATCATTGAAATAGGGAAAAAAGGGGACGTTGCAGGCAACTTTCCGATTTCAGATACGGAAATTCCGCTGGTTCTAAGCGAAGATATCCGGCTCTGTCTTGAAAAAGACATGATCAAAGGCCTTAAAATGCAGATAAACCTAAGGACGGAAATTGACTATCCAATTAAAGAGGGAGACATTTTGGGTCATTATCAAATTTATGCAGAGAATAAACTTCTTAAAGAAGTACCGCTCCTGGCACAGCATGATGGGGAAAACCCAGGTAATCTTCCCGGAAAAGTCCGAATCTTTGTGGACGATTTACTGGATTTCTTTTCTAAGAAAGGATAAACTAAATAGAGCGTTATCAAAGTGCTTAAGGAGGAAGATCATTGCATCGAAAACACGTATTGCCTAACGGGGTCCGAATCATCACCGAAGAGATTGATTATGTCCGTTCCGTGGCGATTGGGATCTGGGTCGGAACAGGATCCCGCAATGAAACGGAAGGGTATGAAGGTATTTCTCATTTCATTGAACATATGTTTTTCAAAGGAACCGTAAAACGAAGTGCACGTCAGCTTGCAGAATCTCTGGAAGCAGTCGGCGGCCAGATTAATGCGTTTACGACCAAGGAGCTTACCTGTTATTATGCCAAAGTGCTCGATGAGGACATCTCACTGGCGATTGATGTCTTAAGTGATATGTTTTTTAACTCTCTCTTTGATCCGAAGGAGATGGATAAAGAAAAAAATGTTGTCATTGAAGAAATCAAAATGTATCAGGATTCTCCGGATGAGCTGATCCATGATCTCTTTTCCCAGTATGTCTGGCATAAAGACCCGCTGGGCAAACCGATCCTCGGTATTGAAGAAACCATTCATGGTTTAAGCAGTGAGAAGGTCAGGCATTATCTAGAGACGCACTATACACCTGATCAGGTCGTCATTGCGGTAGCCGGAAAAATCAAGCATGAGGATATCATCCGCCAGCTAGCCATGTTCGGTGATTTTCAGAGACAAAGAACAGATTCCATCAAGGAAAACCCTCAGGGGACGACCTTCCGAAAAACAATGGGCAAAGATACCGAGCAGATGCACCTGATTGTCGGGGTTCCGGGTCTTGGGCAGGATCATGAGGATATCTATGTGATGCATGTGATCAACAGCATCTTAGGTGGAGGGCTTAGTTCACGCCTTTTTCAGGAAATCAGGGAACAGAGAGGTCTGGCTTATTCCGTCTATTCCTATCACTCCACCTATGCCGACACCGGTCTGTTTGCGGTGTATGCAGGCACGAGCCCCGGGAATACGGATGAAGTCATCAAATGCATTCTCGATGAATTGAATAAATTAAAAAGAGAAGGATTAACTGAAGAGGAACTCATGAAAACGAAAGCCCAGATCAAGGGCAACCTTTATTTGGGGCTAGAATCTGTCAGTAGTAGAATGAGCAGACTCGGCAAAACAGAGCTGTCTTTCGGCGAAGTAAAAACACCGGAAGAGGCAGTCGAAAAACTGGAAAAGGTCACCACGGCCGATATTACGAGAGTGATGGAGCGTCTCTGGCAGAAAGACAAAATCAGCATCCTCACGCTGGGACAGAAGGATTATCATTCGGATATTGAAAAACTAGTTGATGAAGCCTTTGCCTAATTACTAGGTGAAAAGACAGAATGAAGAAATAAAAGAGATAAAAACAGATAAAGGAATAAAGAAGAGGAAAAATTAGGATGGAAGAAACGGTTAAAGTTAGATTTAAACGAATTTCGGCCGGGGATACCCAAAAGCCTGAAATACCATTGTATGCAACCGCGGGGGCTGCCGGCGCAGATCTATATGCCTGTCTGGACCAGAAAATGGTGGTGCGACCAGGGGAAAGAGTGAGAGTCCCGACCGGTATCGCTATAGAGCTGCCAGGTCCGCAAATCGCAGCTTTTGTATTTGCCCGCAGCGGCCTAGCGGATAAAAAAGGGCTTACCTTGAGTAACGGTGTCGGTGTTATTGATTCTGATTTCCGGGGTGAAATCAAAGTATTAATGATCAATCTCGGGCAGGAAGACGTTACGATCAGCAACGGCGATCGAATTGCCCAGATCGCATTTATACCCGTCTGTAGGACTGCTTTTTACGAAGTAGAAGACCTTGGGGATACAGCCAGAGGTGAAGGGGGCTTTGGGTCGACGGGAGTCTAAGAATTATGTGAACAAGACGAAGCATAAATAAAAAATAATTAGGTAACGACCCTCTTAGTATGGGTCGTATTTTTTTTACTAAGTTTCTGAGAATATAAGAGGCCGTTAAAGAAGGATATACCATATTTGCATAGAATTGTAAAAGATATATGGATATTTTTACATTATAGTTGTTGGAAGGTGATTTTGTTGTATAAAGCCGTTATTGTAGAAGATGATGTATTTTTTCGGCAGAAACTCGCAACGGTGATTTCCTCCACTTTAGATATTGAAGTCGTCTGCACATTTTCCAGCGGGGAAGAGTTCCTGATGCAAATCAACAAAATGCATCCTGATATTCTGTTTTTGGATATTGGTTTGCCAGGAATCTCCGGAATACAGGTAGCTGAATTAGTCAGGGAGGATTATCCGTACATGGAGATCATCCTGATCACAGCGGATGAACATTATCTCCAAGAGGCTGTACGCCTTTATGCCTCCGACTTCATCACCAAACCACTGGATATCGCAAGACTGAACCAAACGATGAGCAGAATTATGAAAAAGTCATTGATTCCAGGCTTACTGATTGAATTAAAAACGACTGATTCAGTGGAGATATTAAGGCAGGAGGAGATTTGTTTTGTGGAAGCAATGGCGAAAAAGAGTATCATTTATACCATGAAAAAAACCCTCACCTGTCTTCATCTGATACGGGAATTAGAGGAACGTTTGGATAAAAGACAGTTCTTTAGAAGCAATCGCTCCTATTTAGTCAATCTGCGATGGATTGATGCGGTCAGACCAACCTCCAGAACAACTTTTCAAATTACTTTTCAAGGTATAAAAGAAAGCGCTTATCTTCAAAAGAAACGCTATCCAGAATTCCGGGAACGTTTGAAACTATTTTTAGGAGAAGGTGGACAGAGTCAATGGCGCAGCGTTTAATAGAGATTATTATTTTTTCGATTCCTGAATCTATTGTGATCCTTTATTTAGCTTTTAGTATATTGGGTAAGAAAATTAACATGCTTAAAATGATAGAAATGGGATCCGTACTCGGGGTTGCTGTGTATATCTCACGTTGGATAACGGGAAGTTTTATCTTAAATATTGTAATATCCGCGTTAATGATTATTTTCCTTCTAAAGACCTTGGCCTCAATCCCGGTTTTTGAAGCGGCAGCCGTCGGTTTATTAGCTATTTCTTCGTATTTATCGATCGAATTTGTCAATGTGAAGACCTGGCAGATTTTTTCAGGTGTCAGCCCAAATTTGATCGAAGAAGATTTACTTCTTAAAATTGTCTGGTTCATCCCCCAAATCCTTGTGATGTTGGGACTTCAGTTGCTCATCGGGCATTTTACCCGAAATAAAAAAACAATAAACCGAAAAAGTTCAAAGGAATTCAGGCATGAAGATCAATATTTATAAAATATCTATTTTTGTTTTCGTTATACAGGCTCTATTCACCGTGATTCTGCTGAACAATGGTTATATGAAAAGTTATTCCTTCCTTCAGCCTGTGCATGCAGAATTACTGGAGTTGATTTTTGGCTTTATCATTATTTTATTAAATTTAGTTGCCGTAGTTGTTGTCAAATCTTTGTACATGAAAGGGCTGGAAGATGAGAAACTGAAGTCAACTGAAATAAAATATGCCAACCTGATTGAGCAAAATCGCATTTACCGTCAGCATCATCATGATTTGAAAAACCATCTCACCGTCATTCATGGCTTACTGAGTCTTGAAAAATACACTGAATTAAGTGAATACCTGGATTCTTACATTCACTCTATAAACGATGTTTTATTGAAGGTCGATACAGGCGTTGATGAAATGGATATCCTTTTTACTTCTGAAATTCAAGAAGCGAAGCATAAAAATATTGAAGTCAATTTAGTCCTGAAAACGAAAATCAAATGCAGCAAAAGGCATGTTCTAGATCTTGTAGGGATATTAGGGAATCTATTCAACAATGCAATAGAAGCCGTTCAGGAATTGGATCTTTCTTCCAGAAAAATCAGTATTATTTTTTACCAAGATCCCTTAGAATACACATTCCAATTCATTAATCCAATGTCTGCGACAAACGCCAACTCTGATAGACTTTTTGTAAAAGAAGGTTTTAGTACCAAAGGAGAAGACAGGGGACAAGGTTTAGCGATCGTAAGTAAGCTTGTTGAGCGATTGGATGGCAGTATAAACATTGACACTGCCAATCATCAATTTAGAATCATGGTAGAAATCCCCAAACATAACCTGGAGGAAGGGTGAGAAATTGTTCAGTTTAGAGGAGATTGCTCATCATCTGACTGCAAATATGACTAAAGACAGCACGATGGATACTGCTCAAAAAGCGAAAATAGAATACGGATTATCCTTGACACTTGGCGTGATGATCGAATTTGTTTTGACGGTAGGTATATCCGCTTTTTTAGGGTCAACTGTTTATACACTCGTAATAATGCTTTCAGCTTTAGTTTTAAGGGTGTTTACCGGCGGGTCCCATTGCTCCAGTTACCGGCGTTGTCTTGTGTTTACAATACTAATTTTTGTCGGTTTATCATTAATTACCAAAATAATTGCAGTCAATACTCCTTTCAATGGAATAATTGAAATGTTCTTATTCCCTGCGATTATCGGCATAGCCGTTCAGGGATTTATGTTGACTGGCATCGGTAAAAAGTTTGTAACAGCCAGTGATAGGGGCATGCAAAGAATGAAGATTTAATCTGAGATGTCATTTCATTCCATCAAATGATAATTTCATTCCAAAATCAACCATCCATTGTATATTTCATATAAACTATGACTACAGCATCCAAAAATATACAAAGGAGTTGAAAGGTATGGGGACTACGAAGAAATTCAGATTTTCAATTATTTTACCCGTATTGGCGTTTATCGGGGCTATCGGGATCATAACGCCGAATTGCCTGGGATGGTTTTATGAACCGAAGAGACCTAAAAAGCTGAATTAAGAAAAAGTACATTTACAATTTACTTTATTAAAGGAGGTAAAGATACAATGAAAAGAACAAAAAGAACAATGTTTACATTTGCTTTTGTTCTTCTACTTTTATTAGGCTTACAAGTTCCGACATATGCAGCACAAGACGGACAAATAAGAAAAGTTACTACTGGTGGAGTTAATATGCGTTCAGGACCTGGTAGTTCATATTCAGTTATAATGACATTGTCTCAAGGTGAAGCACTTGCTTACCAAAGCACAAGTGGCGATTGGGATTATTTTAAAGGATGGAAGTATACAACAAGTTCTATCGTAAATGGTTATGTCCCTTCCGGGTCTGCTGTATCGTTTACTTTAGCAACAGCCAAATATGCTTTAAGCATTTATTCATCAGAAAGCGACTCAAGTTATGTTGGTTATGATGTACCTGCAAATGCGTATCTAAATGTTGATACAATGGCGTTCAACAGTTATTCCAATCTCTACTATCTAAGATTAACATCGTATGTTTCCGGAGGAACTTTGAATTATCAAAACGGGTATGTTCACACTAATTTTAGAACGTCTTCACCGTCAAATTATTATATAAACATATAGTTTTTTAAAAGAAGGAGGGATTTACATGAAATTTTCGTTTAACAAAATAGCTATTGTATTAACAATAGTCGCGATCATGTTAATCGGGAGTATAGCTGTTTATGCAAGTAGTAATATACAATCACCCAAGATTGCTTCAATAACCAAGGTAGAACCAAATAAAGTCCTTCGTGGCACTTGGAATTTAACTGTGACAGAAATAGCATTTTATCCAGGAAGCACAGTTCCAGATCAAAAGGGTGCGTCTATTACAATTAAGATGGACAATGTTGATGGACCAGGGAAATCTTTTCTGCCAACTGGCTTCATTACTGCTTTAGTCGGAGAAAGTGGCAAAGTTTATGAATTGGACACGAATCATCCGTTTGATAAATTATATACCTCTAGTCAAGATGCTATGAAAATGGAAGCGAAAGAAAAGGGGATGAATTACGAACCGGGAGTCTTTAAAATTAAAGCACACTTGATGGTTGATAGAAGCGAAAAAAACATTTCCAAAGTAATCTATCAAAATGAGAAAGGAGAAAAAATAGAAATACCTATTCAAGGGATTACGCCGGTAGATGTTCAGCCTAATTCAGACGCAAAATAAATAAAGTAGGAAGAAAGGCTGCGGATTTGAACGTAGCCTTTTTTAACAAGCACTATTATCATGAGTTCGTACATGTTCATGTCTGGGAGGAAAGCGTGAGAAAAAAGTGACCTTTTCTCGATAAAACGGGCACTGGGTTTTCTAACGAATTCTCATGAACTCTCAATATTTCGATTTGGAAGCAGAAGACCGCCCTCGCCGGGTGGCAGAAGGCCATTGTCATTGAAATGTGCTTATCGCCTGCGATTATCGGCATAACCGTTCAGGGATTTATGTTGACTGGTATTGGCAAAAAGTTTGTAACAGCCAGTGATAGGGGCATGCAAAGAATGAGATTTAATCTCAGATGTTATTTCATTCCATCAAATGATAATTTCATTCCAAAATCAACCATCCATTGTATATTTCATATAAACTATGACTACAGCATCCAAAAATATACAAAGGAGTTGAAAGGTATGGGGACTACGAAGAAATTCAGATTTTCAATTATTTTACCCGTATTGGCGTTTATCGGGGCTATCGGGATCATAACGCCCAATTGCCTAGGATGGTTCTATGAACCGAACAGACCCAAAGAGTTAAGGTAAACACTACAATCTAGGGCGCTTGATACAAAAGAAGTTTTGTTGTCAATTTATGGAGAAAGTATCTGAATAGTAGATCCTGTTTTTGAATAATGGAAAGAGGTGATAAACATGAATAAAAAGAAACTAGTTTCAAGGATTGGATTATGTGTTGGAGCATTAGCCCTCGTATTGATTGTGGGGTATTCGGGAAGCGCTTTTTCCGATAGCAATAACAAGTATTTAGATAAAGAATACTCCGTCAAAGAATCAATTCAAAGATCTTTTGACTTGGACAATCAAGGCCTAAAGCCAATTTATTTAAGAGATCTATTTGATGATAGCATTGCAACAGAAAGTGATGAAGTTAGATCAAAGCTTATTTCATGTTATAAAATGCTACGTCAAGAAAATGAGATTGCCCAAGGAGACTTTAAGCCCATATTTTACCTGGACGGAAAAGAAAAAGTATTTATAGGGGTATTGCATCCGAATGATAGCATTACTCTTACCGAATTTGATATATCAAAAGATAAACCTGAAAAAATCGATAAAAAGGTAAAGGAGGCAGCGAAATAAGATGAAAAAGAAGCTAATTCCTTTATTAACTTTAACTATTATCTTATGTTCTTCAGTAGCAGCTTACGCTGTAACAATGTCAGGTAGCTCTTCAATTCAAACTGGATATATCAATATGACCTGCACATCAACTACCACTACAAGTGAATCGTGGGCGAAATGGGTTTTAAACGATTTTTATCAAGATGGCATACTTCGGAATAACAGTGAAAATAGTAATTTGACTGGAACGTCTGTATCTACTTCATGTAATGCACTTAATATTCCAGGAACTCAAGTTTGGGAATGCTATGGGGAACATGGAATAGGTCTTGATGACGGCACTGAATTAATTAAATATTCATATGCAACTAAGAATTGGTAAAGAATACCACGAAATACACCATTCAAACGAAAACATATGATACAGTGGAAGCTGTATTACAGGGAAAATAACATTATAGAAAAATCTAATGTTTAATATTTTTAACTAGTACAGAAGTATAGATTTCAGAGCTGATAAAAATTAATTATATGACTACTTTTAGTCTACTGCTTACGCCTGATAATGGTTACGGCAGTAGGCTGTTTTCTAATGTATCTAGTTCAATTCATTCTTTCAATATTTATCATATCTGGGAGGAAAGGATATGCATTTTTCGACGTCGTCGTCTTTGGGACAAACCTGAGCGTATAAAACGAAGACTCCATGATGTCAACCGATTTCCCACGAGAATGTTTTTCCGCTGTAACCGTCAAATAAGCGGGTGTATAGAAATAGAGCAAAGAACAGTGTAAACTGAAATCTTTGCTCTATTTGCAGATAGCTTGAATTTTCGGATTCCACGGAAGATAACTTTCAAGAATCTCTGGATACTGCCCAAACGGTTCACCCGGTAAGCGATCAAAAATATAATCAAGGTATTTGTATGGGCTTAATCCATTAGCCTTGGCGCTTTCCACTATGCTGTAGACTGCAGCACTAGCCTCGGCACCTTTGGGACTGCCACTAAATAGCCAATTCTTGCGGCCAATTGTAAAAGGCCGAATGCAATTTTCAGCGAGATTATTGGAAATTGAGCAATTTCCATCCTTCAGGTAATTTATCAGATCTGGTTTACGGCTTAAGTCATAATTTATTGCCTGGCTCAGTTTGGATTTTGGTAGAACTTTATCCGCAGTGGAATCAGCCCATTCCCAAAAAGCATCAAGTACCGGTACTTCCTGCTCCAGTCGCTTAAGTCTTCGTTCATCACTTGTCAGATTCTCCAGTGTTTTTTCTATCTCAAAAAGCTTATTGCAATAATTTATTCCTTGACCCGAAAGGGTATCATCCGGTCCGCGAATATCCTTCGGCAGGGCATCAACGAAGTTTCTTCTCAGATGCGACCAGCAAAGGCAGCGGGTAATGCGCTCAACTTTTTGGTAACCACTGTAGGCATCCGTATGTAAAAATCCCGTAAATCCTTTAAGAAACTCCTGCGGGTAAATTCCATTTCTTCCTGGCTCATACTCAAATATTCGAATGGGATGTCCCGCATCTTTTGCTGTAGTGTATACCCACATATAGGAATCGCTCGTATTCTTCCGGCCTTCTTCATTCATGACCTGTACAGGTGTTTCATCGGCATGTAGATAGCGTTCCTTAAGAAGTTCAGTATGCATCAGGTTTAGGATGGGGCTAAGCCAGTCACGGGATGCGACCATAATCCAATTCGCCATGGTTGCGCGGCTTAAAGACAAACCGAGTGTCTTCCATTCTTTTTCCTGCCGATATAGCGGCATAGCATTTACGAATTTCTGATGCATGACCCAAGCTACTGTGGAAGATGTCGCCAGAGAGTGTTGAATAACGGGATCTGGCATTGGGGATTTTTCCATATAGGGCAAACCATTTTTGCGGCAGCTACGGCATTCGAAGGTCTCCCGGTAAACATCGATCACTTTCAGTTTAGCCGGAATATATTCTACCTCTGTACGTACGAACTCTTCGCCTACCGAGACCAAAGCTGTGCTGCATGTCTCACAGAAGCGTTCTTCTTCGACAAGCGTGCAGAGTTTCTTCTCATGCGGCAGGTTTTCTAAAAGCTCCATTCGCCCATCTTTTGCTTTTTTTCTCTGGTACCCATTAACTCTTTTTAAGTCAGGTTCTTTAACCTTTGGATCGGATTCCATTTCCGCTTCATTAAAAAGAGACATCTGTCCTAAAGATAGGGCGGATGTCTTCTCTGAACTGCGGCCATATAGTTTGCGTGTAAGATGGTGAACAGTTTCCAGGAGAAGTCTGTTTTCCTTCTCCAATTCGGATATGCGATTTTCCAGAGTCTTAATCTCTTGAGACGTACTCATTAATCACAAAATCCTTTACGTTTTTACTGTAATAATTGTACCATAAAAATGCCGAAGAATCCAGTATTTATGCGGATTTTCGGCACTGCTAGCACTAATTTTACAGAGAAAAACACTGCTCGGTATTGAGTTTTTTTACAGCCCTGGGCTGGTCAATGGACAGCCCTTCCATAAGCCAGCGAAATTCCTGGACAGTGACGCTGCGGACAGCCTCAGCATTCCTCGGCCACTTAAATTTGCCGGTTTCCAGCCGCTTGTACAATAACACGAAGCCATCGCCTTCCCAATAAAGCGCTTTGAGCCGGTCATGACGGTGTCCACAGAATAGAAATAAGCTGTTTTGAAATGGGTTTAATTGAAAGTTCTGCTGGACGAGAGCGGCCAGCCCGTTAATGGATTTGCGCATGTCGGTATACCCGCAAGCGATATAAATTTTCTCTGCTTTGGATATATCACCGAACATTTTGAAGGGCCCTCAAGGTGTTTTCAATCAAGGTCTGAGATGCGTTGTTATGGATTTCCAAAGTCATAGCATCACAACGAATGATGATATCCGGAAATACTTGCCGATCGGCAGACTCAGCAGCAACTCGCGCGATCGGAATATTTAGCGGCACAATGGAGTTGTTTCCTTCATTCATTGAAGGGAGGGCTTCGCAGGCAGCCTTACGGATACGCCTTAGCCAATAAAAGTATGTGGTCTCCTTGATGTTATGCTCAGCGCACCAGCAAGTTACTGTTTGACCACTACTTCGGCATTCGCGGATTTGCTGGGTCCATTGACTCAGTCGGTATTGCTGTGCAACTTTCCTGGTGTCCAACCCTAAGCCTCCTTTCAAAGTTTTTACAGTTTACTTGAAAAACTTTGAATTACTTTAACTTAGAGTTTATTGTCCCATAATCCCATAGGAGTTTCTATACACTGTCTCCTTTGACGCTTACTTTCCGCTAAACATTCTCGTGGGAAAGTTAAGTTAATTAATTATTGCTTAAGCCTTTTCGGCTTTTTCAAAAAGAAAGTCAAAAAGACTGCTAACAAACATAGGATACACGAAATGGTAAACGCAAGTGAATAGCTTTTTGTGGCATCGGCGATTCGGGCTGCCATTAGGGGGCCAAAGACACCCCCGACACCCCAGGCAGTAAAGACAAAACCATAATTTACTCCGGCATGTTTTGTACCAAAATAGTCATAGGTTGCTGATGGGAAGAGTGAAAGCAAAGAACCGTAGCCTAATCCTGCAATCGCTGCACCCAACGCAATTAATACCGGAGTATTGTAAGTGCTGAAAGCGAGCATGTTGAGTGCCTGGATCAAAAAGAAAATACGCATCGACCAGGAACGCCCTATTTTATCGGAAAGCCAACCGGCAATAACCCTGCCGGAGGCATTGAAAACGGCCAGTAAAGCGACCATCGCGTACCCCCAGGAAATACCGGCCTGCGTCTTGGCAATTGAAGAAAGCTGGCTGATGATCATCAGCCCGGCGCTGGCTCCTGCCGCATACATCACCCAAAGCAGATAGAATTCCCGTCTTATAAGCATTTGCTGCCAGTTTAGGCCTCCTGTCGAGGCAGTAGCCGCTGAAGGGGAAGCCGTACTGCTCTGAGATTGGCCACTTAAAGTGGAAGGGACAGTCAGCAGCTGGGCAAGCAAAACAATAATTAGTAAGAACAGGATCCCTTCAATACGGAAGGTGCTCTCTATGCCAAACTTTCTCAGCAATGCATTGGTTAATGGTGCGATATAAAGAGAAGCCAAACCAAAGCCGGCAACAACGACACCCGAGATCAGACCTTTTTTCTCTGGGGGAAACCATTTGACTGCGGCAGGTGTCGCAGCCGAGTATCCGAGACCGATCCCCATCCCGGCAATTAAACCGAAAGTAACGATCAGCATGGTCAGTGAGTGCGTAAAGCTGCTCAGGATTAAGCCACTGCCTGCCATGATTCCGCCAAGGGCAGCAATCCAGCGGGGGCCGTACCGGTCTTGAAGATATCCGCCGGGAACCATCATCAAGGCAAACACTGCGCAGGCGACCATATACGGAACAGAAGCCGCTGTCTTAGTCCAGTGAAATTGCTCAATCAGGGCAGCTGCAAAGACGCTCCAGGTGTAAAGGACACCAAGGGCCAAATTAATACCTGTTCCGGCCAAAGTAACTGTCCAACCTTGTTTCGCTCTGTTCATCATTATCTTCCTTTCTTTATCTGTCCGTCGATCCTGATAGAATCCGGCCAGCGTTATCTTTTTACGTATCTTATCAGAAAAGAGATCGAAGGTTTGTGATTCTGACTGCAAAAGCAGTATTCCGCACGTCAACGGAAGATAATAAAGCGTTACCCGTTTACGGAAGAATAATGCCGTTTTTTCCCTCATAGATATGCTTAGGGGGGATTCCTAATGAAAGCCCTGAAGCGTTTATGAGTATTCTATATAGTGTTCTGCTGGCGCTCGGGATTGCTGTATCATTGAGAACCAGAGTAAAAGTCATGATGTGGAGGTCTCCTGAGGCACCTAATCGTTTGGCCAAAGCCATTACCCAGCTGGTCGGGACTGCGGGTGGAATTTATATTTCTTTGGAACTGCTACTGACCTTTCTAGGAATACCAGAAAACATCTGGAATCCCTCATCGGTTTATTTTATAAAGCCACTGGCTGTTTTTTCGCTGATCATTGCGATACTGCAGCCCTATGGTCAAAAAATATGGGAAACGGTCCGGGGCAGGAGTGTGTAATATGCTTTTAAGTGAACTGTCAGGAAAAGAAATTATTAATCTTCATGATGGCGCGAAGCTCGGTTCAATTGGTGAGAGTGATATTAAAATTAGCCCCGAAGGAAAAATCGAGGCAATCATCATCGATTCAAGAGCGGGATACGGAAGATTCTTTAATAAGAACAGTGAAAAAGAAGGCGGGTATGTGGTCGTCCCCTGGAAAGCCATTAAAAAAGTAGGCAGTGAAGTGATCATCGTAGATATCGATATGTAGGACCGCTCTTTGCCGTCCGTGGCATCGCGGCATTAGGCCATCCGTGGCCATCGTTTGACAGGTTTCTATTGATATAATAGAATAAGAAGTGTATTAAACCCCGAAAGGCTTCTGGCGCGGGGTTTTACGTTATCGTATTCAGGAGGGGTATATTTGGACAAAATACGCGTATTTGTTGCCGGAGCATGTGGCAAAGTGGGCATGGAAACAGTCAGGACAATACGTCTGCAGAACGATATGGAGCTTGCAGGGGTATCAGATATTCAGAATCAAGGAAAGGATATTGGATTAGTCCTTGGACAGCAGCCATTCGACCTACAGATTTCCGGCCAGATGGAAATAGAAAAATTAAAAGAACTGCAAGTAGATATTCTCGTTGATTTTACGAATCCCCAATCAGTATTTTCCAATGCCAAAACTGCAATTAAAGCGGGGGTTGTTCCTGTTATTGGGGCGACTGGGTTGGACGGTCACGAAATCAGTGAATTGGAGGATCTCTCCAAAGCGACCGGCACAGGGGTTTTTATTGCACCGAATTTTGCGCTTGGCGCAATCCTGATGATGAAGTTTGCGAAAGAAACCGCGAAATACTTTCATCATGTCGATATCATTGAATATCATCATGATCAGAAGCTGGATGCACCTTCCGGCACTGCTTTGAAAACCGCGGATATGATCTCTGAGATCCGGGAACCGATCATCCAGGGACATCCGAACGAATATGAGAAAATACCCGGTGCTCGGGGCGGAGACCTGAATGGCATTCACATCCATTCCATCCGTTTACCGGGACTGATCGCCCATCAGGAAGTCATTTTCGGAGGGTCAGGACAGACGCTCACGATCCGTCATGACGCGTATACACGGGAAACCTACATGCCCGGGGTGATACTGGCCATTCGCAAAGCATATAAGCTGACCGGACTTGTTATCGGACTGGAGAATTTCCTGGATTAGGTTAAGCACCGCGTTTCTCGGCTGCTCATATACTGGATAGTAGTTAACTGGACACTATCCAGTAAGGAGGCATAAACATGAATGCGGTACTTGAAGGAGTTCGCCTGGCAGTAATCGGCGGGGATGATAGAGAAATATTTCTTGTCCCCGAGCTGCAAAAGTGTGGTGCGAAGATCATCGGGCTCGGTCTGGAAAAGTCTCCGCTTGGAGACAGCATTGAGCATGCCAAATCTTTTACCGAGATTATCGCTAAAGCAGATGCGCTTATCTTACCTATGTTTGGCACAGATGCGCGGGGCCTGATCAAAGCAAAGTATTCTAATTCTCCGATCATCTTAAATAATGAAGTTCTGGAATTGATTCCGCCCGGTGTTCCGCTTTTTATAGGCTGGGCCCGTCCTGCCCTGATCAGCGCAGCCCAAAAGATGAACATAGACCTCGTGGAAATAGCAAACCGTAATGAAATTGTCATCTTGAATTCGATACCTTCAGCCGAGGGGGCGGTTCAGATGGCAATGGAGGCTACCACGATCACCATTCACAGCAGTGAAAGCTTTGTTTTGGGTCTTGGCCGCTGCGGCATGACACTGGTGAATCTACTGAAGGGAATGGGAGCAAAGGTTACGTGTGTTGCACGTAAGCCCTCAGACCTGGCCCGGGCTGTAGAGATGGGAGTGCGTGCTATCGGTTTTTCTGATCTTGAAAAGGAAATCAACAGGGCGGAAATCGTTTTCAATACCGTACCAGCTCTGATTCTCGGCAGAGATCTGCTGAACAAAATGTCCCGGGAAACCGTCATTATTGATATTGCCTCTATTCCGGGAGGTATTGACTTTGAATATGCCCAGATGCTTGGGATTAAGGCTCAGCTTGCCCCTGGCCTGCCCGGTATTGTCGCGCCAAAGACCGCCGGAAAAATGCTGGCGAAGCTTTATCCGCCTCTGATTCTTGAGCACCTTGTACCTGCTGCAGATGCAGCCACTGCTGCTGCAGTCCGGAAGGGGGTGCCCAAAAATGAGATTTGAAAAGCTGCACATCGGTTTTGCGCTGACCGGTTCCCATTGTACCCTTGGCCGGGTCATGGGGGTGATCAGACAACTTGTCGAAGAAGGAGCAGATATAACGCCGATTGTTTCGGAGTCCGTTAATACAGTGGATACGAGATTCGGGGATGCAACGTACTGGAAAGCTAGACTGAAAGAGATTACAGGAAAAGACCCGATCGGAACTATCCCGGAGGCAGAACCGATCGGTCCGGGCAAGCTTTTTGATTGTATGGTTATTGCGCCCTGTACCGGGAATACACTTGCCAAACTCGCTAACGGCATCACTGATACACCCGTCTTAATGGCTACTAAAGCACACTTGCGCAACTTAGGCCCCGTGGTAATTGCTATATCTACAAATGACGGGTTAGGGGTTAACGCTAAAAATATCGGAGCCTTACTCTCAGCTAAGAATATCTACCTGGTGCCTTTTGGTCAGGACAGCCCGCTCAAAAAGACCAATTCTCTCGTTGCCCAGATGGATAAAATACCGGACACAATACTGCTGGCCTGCCAGGGAAAACAAATTGAACCGCTCCTGGTAGAAATTTCTTCTTCTGAGTAGCCAAAATATTTAGTATCCTATGAGAGAATAATGATTTATACTATATTAATACCTAGTTGTTGAAAGTGAATTGTCAGAATTATTGAATATTCATGTTTAGGAGGATCTCAATGCCAAATATTGCAATTGTCGGAGCAACGGGTGTCGTTGGTCAGGAATTTTTGAAAATTCTTGCTGAACGGAAGTTTCCGGTGGATGAGCTTCGCTTGCTTGCGACGAAAAGATCAAGCGGATCACGGATTTCCTGGCAGGGAAAAGAAATAGAAGTACAAGAAACAACGAATCAGAGCTTTCAAGGCATTGATATCGCCTTATTTGCGGGTGGTTCCGCCAGTACGGAGTATGCGCCGGCCGCAGTCCAGAGCGGAGCAGTCGTTATTGACAACAGCAGTGCTTTTCGGCTAAATCCGGATGTTCCTCTGGTTGTACCTGAAGTCAACCCCGAAGATGTCAAATGGCATAAAGGGATTATCGCCAATCCGAACTGTTCCACGATTATCATGGTCGTGGCACTAAAACCGCTCGAAGCGCTTTCGCGAATTAAACGTATTGTGGTATCCACATATCAGGCAGTTTCCGGCGCGGGCAAAGAAGGGATTATTGAACTGGAGGAACAGGTGAAGTCGTGGAGCAACGGGAAAAAAATCACGGATATTGATACTTTCCCATATCAGATCGCCTTTAACCTGATACCCAGAATTGATGTATTTCAGGAGGGTGACTATACAAAGGAAGAATGGAAAATGGTCAAGGAAACCCAAAAAATCTTCCATAGGGATGATTTGCGTGTTACGGCTACTTGTGTCCGTGTTCCGGTCTTTCGTTCTCACTGTGAATCCATCAATATTGAGACTGAGAAAAAACTCACGATCGATCAGGTCAAGGCTGCATTTGCCCAGGCTCCCGGCGTAATCTTAAAAGACGATTCGGCGAAAGATATTTATCCGATGCCGCTCGACAGCTCGAACAGGGATGAAGTTCTGGTCGGAAGAATCCGGGAAGATCAAACCATCGATCAGGGGATTAATCTCTGGATCGCAGGTGATCAGATTCGCAAAGGTGCAGCGACAAATGCAGTCCAGATTGCAGAATTGCTGTTATAATAGATAGGAAATAACGGATAAGATTAAAAGATAAGAAAACATAGACGTTATAATAATAAGGAAAGCAAAATTCAAGACAAGTTAAGAAAATTAGAGGAAGGAGAAATTACCTTGCGTATATTGGTTCAAAAATTTGGCGGAACTTCCCTGGCCAATCCGGAAAGAAGAGCGCAGGTCGCTGCTAAGGTTTCCGAGGCTATTAATCAAGGGTTTTCGCCTGTGGTTGTTGTTTCTGCAATCGGGCGTTCGGGAGATCCCTATGCGACCGATACGCTGATTAAGATGGTTTCAAGCATTTATTCCGAAGTGCCCAAAAGAGAAATGGATTTACTCTTAAGTTGCGGGGAAATCATTTCCGGCAGCATTATGGTTAGCACGCTGCAGGGTCTGGGGTTGGAAGCTGTTCTTTTAACGGGTGGACAGGCCGGCATTATCACCAACAGCAGTTTTGGCGATGCAAGAATTGTCAGAATCGAACCGGAAAATATCCTGGAGCAGCTGAAAGAAGGCAAGGTTGTCGTCATTACGGGCTTCCAAGGTATGACCGAAAACGGACAAATTACAACCCTGGGCAGAGGCGGAAGCGACACAACGGCTTGTTCGATTGGTGTCGCACTAAATGCTGAAGCAATTGATATTTATACGGACGTCGAAGGTATTATGACCGCAGACCCCCGGATCGTTCAGGACGCCAAAATCCTTGACGTGATCACCTATAATGATATCTGCCATCTGGCGCATCAGGGAGCCAAAGTCATCCATCCGCGCGCCGTGGAAATCGCGATGCAGAAGAATATCCCATTGCGGGTAAAATGTACGTTTTCCGATGCTCCAGGAACGCTGGTCACCAATGTTCAGCCCGACCTCGCGGAGGGTTCGGACATGATCGGCGACAGGATTATTACAGGGATTGCACATACCCCGAATGTCACCCAGATCAAGATCCACGTTCAAGAAGAAGAAAATAAACCCAAAGCGATCACCAAAATATTCAAGGGGATGGCTTTAGCGGATATTAGTGTCGATTTCATCAGCGTTCAACCAGAAACTGTCCTGTATACAGTTCGTGATGAGCTGGCAAAGAAAGCCGTCAATATTTTAAAGAATCTGGGTTTCAACCCTGAATCCGCGCCAGGATGCGCCAAAATTGCGCTCGTCGGCGGGGGAATTGCCGATGTGCCCGGTGTCATGGCCAATATGGCAGAAGCACTTGCTGAGAGCGGCATTGAGATTCTTCAGTCCGCTGACTCTCATACCACGATCTGGGTACTTGTCAAAAAAGAACATATGGTTCCGGCTGTGCAGTCTTTGCACAAAAAATTTGAGCTTGGTATTTGACAGCCAGGCATAAAATAGTTTATGGAGGAAAGAGAAATGTTTGGCAGCGTTTTAACCGCTATGGTGACACCATTTAACGATAAGCTGGAGATCGATTATCCTGCGGCCGCAATACTGGCCAGATATTTGGTTGAAAACGGCACAGAAGGGATCGTCGTAGCCGGAACAACCGGTGAGAGCCCTAATCTGACCGGTGAAGAAAAGCTTAACCTTTTTACGACGGTGAAAGAAGCAGTTGGGGATACGTGTAAAGTCATTGCAGGCGTGGGTACCTATTCCACGCGTGAAAGCGTTGAACTTGCTGAAAAAGTCTCAAACCAGCTCGATGGCATTATGGCAGTGGTTCCGTATTACAGCAAACCTTCCCAGGAAGGTCTTTATGAGCATTTTAAAGCCATCGCAGCGGCCACAGACCTGCCTGTGATGCTTTATAACATACCAGGAAGGACAGTCATCAACCTTCTTCCTTCTACAGTCGCCAAACTAGCTGGAATCTCAAATATTGTCTGCATTAAAGAAGCAGCAGGATCGATGGACCAGGTCAGTGAACTGAAAAAGGAACTGTCTTCGACCTTTGCGATTTATTCGGGCGATGATTCATTGACCTTGCCGATGCTGTCTCTAGGCGGGGCAGGGATCGTAAGTGTCGCTTCTCATCTGATCGGTACCCAGATGCAAAAAATGGTTGCTGCGTTTAAGGCCGGCGATATGGAGAAAGCTTTAAAATGGCATCTGCTGTTGTTCCCAATCTTTAAAGGGATGTTCGTGGCAACAAATCCAGTGCCTGTGAAGTATCTGCTGAATGAAGTCGGCATCAAAGCCGGGGGCTACCGGTTGCCTATCGTTGGCCCGACCCAGACGGAACAGGCTTCCTTAAAAGAATTGCTCACGAATATCCGAAATCTGCCTGAAGAGGTCTGACCTTAGAAATTACTTTCAGATAAAACTAAAAGTAAAAGCAAAAAATTAAAACTTTGGTTATGCCGAAGTTTTAGTTTTATTCGCGAATGGGCAACAATAATGTTGGAAGCTGTTCACCCAGCTTGCATATCTGATATTCAGGTACTATAATAAATCTAATGGTGTTGTACGGCTAACCGAATAACGGAATCAAAGAAACCAAGAGGTATTTTTACCTGTTTCTATTTTTGTTTGTGTTTTTTTGTTGTAGTCTTTTTTTATCCTGCTCAGATACTTCGGGGTATCTCCTTGTTTCCTTATGCTGACAAATTAATAGGATTGAAATTGAAATTAATAAAGTAAAATATATATAAATTGATGGAGGTATTGCCTTTGCCAAAAGAACACAAACTGCAAATTATCCCTTTAGGCGGATTGGGTGAAATCGGGAAAAACATGACGCTGATAAAGTATGACAACCAGATGATCATGATTGATGCCGGTATGGCTTTCCCTGAAGATGACATGCCCGGAATTGATCTGGTCATCCCTGACTATTCCTATGTCATCGAAAACAAGGACATGCTGCTCGGGATTATGGTGACCCATGGTCATGAAGATCATATCGGCACATTCCCCTATCTTCTGAAGGACATAGACGCGCCTGTATTTGCGCCAAAACTTACCTTGGGACTGATCCAGGCCAAATTAAAGGAGTGCAATGTCAACCGGTTTAAATCGACTGTCGTCAATCCTGGAGAGAGTATCAAGCTTGGCGTTTTTAAAATTGATTTTATCCGGGTCAACCACAGCATACCTGATTCTGTGAGTCTGGCTATCCATACACCCCTCGGTGTGATCGTCCATACCGGAGATTTTAAACTGGATCATACCCCCGTTACATCGGAGATCCTAGATATTTATAAATTCTCCGAATTGGGTGAAAAAGGCGTACTCTGCTTAATGTCCGACAGCACGAATGTAGAAAGGCCTGGTTTTACGATGTCGGAGAGAGTGGTCGGACAGATGTTCGACGATGTATTCCGCACCGCCAAGGAAAGAATCATTTTAGCCAGCTTTGCTTCGAATATCCATCGCGTGCAGCAGGTCATCACCGCTGCTTTCAAAACGAACAGGAAGGTTGCCATTGTCGGCAGGAGCATGCAGAATTACGCCTCAATCGCTGCTGAATATGGCTATCTGATCATTCCAGAAGGAACGCTGGTCGATGTAGAAGAGGTTCTCCAGCTGCCACCGAATCAGGTCTGTATTATTACAACAGGGAGTCAGGGGGAACCGATGTCGGCACTTTCCCGCATGGCTTCCAGCGACCATAAACAGGTCGAGATCCTGCCAGGTGATACGGTGATTATCTCCGCGAGTCCGATTCCGGGAAATGAGAAATCGGTGGCCCGAACCATCGATCAGTTGTTTAAACTCGGCGCCAATGTGATCCACGAACAAGCATCAGGCGTCCATGTTTCCGGTCATGGCAGTCAGGAAGAATTAAAGATGATGCTGAATATGGTAAGACCGCAGTATTTTGTGCCTGTGCACGGTGAGTACCGCATGCTGATTAAGCATGGCCAGATTGCCGAACAGCTTGGAATTTCGCATAAAAATATTTTTATTGCCGAAAATGGAAGTGTCATTGAGTTCACCAGAAATGGAGCAGGTATCGCCGGGAAAGTGCCATCCGGCAGAATTTTAGTGGACGGGCTTGGTGTAGGGGACGTCGGCAATATTGTGCTGCGCGACCGCAAACAGCTGTCTCAGGACGGTATTTTAATCGTAGTTATTGCGCTGAGCCGTTCCACCAATGAAATTGTTGCCGGGCCTGATATTGTGACCAGGGGATTCGTCTATGTCAGAGAATCCGAGACAATGCTGGATGAGGCTAAAGAGAAAATCAGACAGACCACCGAACGCTGCATCGAGAACGGTATTATTGAATGGGTCACACTCAAAAATCAGATTAAAGACGTTCTAGGCAAGCATCTGTATGAAAAAACGAAAAGAAAACCGGTCATCCTGCCAATCATTCAGGAAGTGAAATAAGTTCAACAAGTTCGAACATTTTTTTCCTAAACGGGTTGACAATGTTTTCGCATTTAGCTATACTATCAAATGTTCTCGCAATTTTGGCCCGTTGGTCAAGCGGCCTAAGACACCGCCCTTTCACGGCGGTAACACGGGTTCGAATCCCGTACGGGTCACCATTTAAAATCCGACGTTCGTGGTTTTTCCTCGAACATCAGATAAGGGCGATTAGCTCAGCTGGGAGAGCGCCTGCCTTACAAGCAGGATGTCGGCAGTTCGATCCTGTCATCGCCCACCAAACTCGAAGTTCGAAGTTCGAGGCGCGAAGCTTGAAAAAGCATATTAAGATATTGCTTGAAGAGCGGAAGGTACGGACTGAACATCGGGAAACTTACTGCTGAGGAATACGAAGGTTCGAATATCGAACGTCGTGCCTCGAATATCGAATTGGCCCCGTAGCTTAGTGGTTTAAAGCGCCTGCCTGTCACGCAGGAGATCGTCGGTTCAAATCCGATCGGGGTCGCCATAATTTATCAAATTACGAATCCATCCTGAAACCGATGGGGTGTCGCCAAGCGGTAAGGCACCAGACTTTGACTCTGGCATACGTTGGTTCGAATCCAGCCACCCCAGCCAGACGGGTCATTAGCTCAGCTGGTAGAGCACCTGACTCTTAATCAGGGTGTCCAGGGTTCGAGCCCCTGATGGCCCACCATCAAAACAATATTATTTCCGAGCCATTAGCTCAGTCGGTAGAGCATCTGACTTTTAATCAGGGTGTCCCGCGTTCGAGTCGCGGATGGCTCACCATCTATCATGCGGGTGTAACTCAGTGGTAGAGTGTCACCTTGCCAAGGTGAAAGTCGCGAGTTCGAATCTCGTCACCCGCTCCAAAAAAATATGCGCTCGTAGCTCAGCTGGATAGAGCGTCTGACTACGAATCAGAAGGCCGGGGGTTCGAATCCCTCCGAGCGCACCATTGTTCCAGAAGGCATTCGCCGTTATAGCTCAGTAGGTAGAGCGTATCCTTGGTAAGGATAAGGTCACCGGTTCAATCCCGGTTAACGGCTCCAGTTTTATGCGGGAGTGGCGGAATTGGCAGACGCGCACGTTTGAGGGGCGTGTGGTTAACACCGTGCGGGTTCAAGTCCCGCCTTCCGCACCAATCAGTAGTTTACGGAGAAGTACTCAAGTGGCTGAAGAGGACGGTTTGCTAAACCGTTAGAGTGGGTAACTGCTGCGAGGGTTCAAATCCCTCCTTCTCCGCCAGCATATTCCTCGATAGCTCAACGGTAGAGCAATCGGCTGTTAACCGATAGGTTGCTGGTTCGAATCCAGCTCGGGGAGCCATGGCAGGGTAGCCAAGTGGTCTAAGGCAAGCGGTTCATACCCGCTCATCCGAGGGTTCAAATCCCCCCCCTGCTACCAAACATGCGGGTGTAACTCAATGGTAGAGTGCCAGCCTTCCAAGCTGGTTACGTGGGTTCGATTCCCATCACCCGCTCCAAAGAAAATAAAATCCTGCGCGACCGCGCAGGATTTTTTTATGGAGCGGGTGATGGGGATCGAACAGGCAGCGCCGCACCTTGCCCATGGCATCACGGCATTAGGCCACCCGTGGCCGTCAAATGCGACCTATGGAAGCATTTTCCCACCCCGGCGTGATAGCGAGCGAATTGGCAGAGGCCAATTCGCGAAGCGGAGCGATTCCCATCACCTGCGGAGTTGAGGTATGAAGTAATAGATAAGAGTGAAGAGAACTACCAGAAGTATAACTTGTCAAGATTTTGTCAATGACAAATTAAAGAAAAAACTTACAATTTATACTATTTGGTAGTATAATAAAATTGTATAATTATTTCTAAAAATGAAATATAAGAGTTATGAAAGAATGTAAAAAATATGTAAAATAAATGTAAAAAAAATGTAAAATTGACATAAAGGAAGTGAAATAATGCCCTTATATTCGTATGTCGCCAAAGACTTTTCCGGCCAGAGAACGACAGGCGTTTTGGAAGCCGACAGTATTCAGAACTTTTACCGGCAGCTCAAAGAGCAACAGCTTTTCTGTATCGAAGTCAATGAAAAACGGCAAAATGTCCAAAAGGCGATCAGTAAGGACAAGCCGATCAAGTTGAAAGTCAAAGATCTTGTCGTATTCTGCAATCAGTTTCATGCGCTGTTAACAGCCGGTGTAACGGTCATTAAAGCCCTCGATGTCATTTACCAGCAGACAGAAAGCAAAAAGCTTAAAGCTGTAGTCCTCAGAGTCTATGAAGCAGTACAAAAAGGGGACATGCTTTCCGAAGCTATGCGCAAGCAGGGGCAGGCATTTCCTGAAATCCTGATTAATATGATTGAGTCCGGTGAGGCTAGCGGTAAGCTCGATCTCGTACTGAATAAGATGACTGATCATTTTGAAAAGGAACGAAAGCTTCGGACAAAAATGATTTCTTCCATGACATACCCGGCCATCTTAACCGGCGTAATGATCATTGTGGTTATTATATTGATGACTTTTGTGCTGCCGACGTTTACCGCCATGTTTGAATCTACCGGCACAACCCTGCCGTTGACAACCAGAATCCTTATGGGAATCAGTAACTTTATGAGGTCTTATTGGTACATTTTAATTATTGTGATTGCAGCGGTTGTTTTTGCAACAAGACAATACATTAAGACCGATTCTGGAAGACTGAAATGGGATGGAATGAAACTGAAAATCCCTGTTGTAAAGTCGACTTCCATCAAGATCATGTCCGCCAGGATGGCCCGTACCCTTTCCACGCTGTTAAGCAGCGGGATTCCTTTGCTGAACTGTATAGAAATCACCGCGAAAGTGCTTGGGAATAAAGTAGTCAGTGACGGTCTGTTAGCTGCCAAAGAGGATATGAGCAAAGGAGCGACAATCTCGCAGTCCATCCGCAAGATCGGGGTGTTTCCGCCGATGATTTATTCCATGATCAGCATCGGCGAGGAATCCGGCTCACTGGAGAGTATTTTGGAAAGAACGTCTGCCTATTATGACGAGGAAGCTGATGTGGCAATTCAGCGTATGCTGGCGCTGTTTGAACCGGCCTTGATCGTTGTGATGGCGGTCGTGATCGGCTTTATTGTTCTGTCGATTGTTTCGGCGATGTATGGCGCCTATCAGAATATTTAAGTAAATTTTACATAAGAGGGGGAATATACTTGACTGCTGCATATCTGTCCTTTGATCTTGGAACAAGAAATATTCACGCTGTTGTCGGCCAGACGGAAGGAAATACTGTCAGAATACTGCGAAGTGCCAGCATCGGGCTTCCGAAAGGCGTACTCTCTGACGGTTTGATTACGAATAAAGAAGTACTGACCTCAGCCATGCAGGAAGTGCTTGCTTCTCTGAATACTTCCACTAAAGATGCCCTGATCACGTTTAACTCCAACAGCGTGATTATTCGTGAATTTGAGGTTCCTTCAGGAAATGAGCAAGAACTCGAAGCAATGATTAAGAATGAAATTATTCAATTTTTCGGTATGACGGATACCGATCTGGTCGAGTACCGCAAGATCGGTGAGACAGAGACCGGCGGAATGAAAAAAGTCAAGGTACGGGCAGCGGTCATGAATAAGGAAATAGCGCATGCGTATTACGACCTTCTTGATAGCCTTAAGCTGAAACCAGTCGCCCTGGACATTCACGCGAATGTTATTTCTAAAATTTTCAACGAACAGACTGCGATTAACAACGATTTGTCGAACAACTATATCATTTTAGATATTGGATATTCCGGGACGATGATCTATCTGATCTCTCAGGGCAGCCTGAATTTCTTCCGCTCAATCAGCTTCGGTGGAAAAGCGGTGGACCGCCTGCTTGCAGGCCTATTTGCCTTATCCGAAGAGAAGGCTGAAGAAAAGAAACTGGAGTTTCTTTCCGATAAACAAGAGCGCATTGCTTCGGAAGCAGGCGTAACGGAGAGAACCGAGAACAGATCCCTTGCCGTAAAAAAGAAAGGCCATACATTTGTGATTAAAAAGAAAGGTCTAACCGAAAATATGGAAGAACCTGTTTCCGATTCAGCTGAGAACACGGTTGAAGGGATTCGGCCCATAGAACAAGGAAAAGTTTTTACTAAAGAGGAAGCACTAGCCGCTGTGAAACCGCTTTACGGAGAACTGCTCGAAGAAATCCGAAAGGTTATGCAGTTTTTTGCGAACAGGAGCGGCTCTAAGGATTTGAGCCAAATCTACCTGATCGGTGGAGGAGCCAGTCTTACAGGAATACCAGAGTACCTGTCACAGGGGCTCGGTTTGAAAGTTGACCGGCTTCAGATGATCAGTAACATTCAGTATATTGACCATGAACAGGCACCCGGAGACTATGTTAATGCCTCCGCTGCGCTGATCAGGCTTTGAGAGCAGGTGACTAAAATGAATGATTTTAACTTTTTTTCAACATTTGAAAAACAGAAACTGGCCCAGAAGAAAAAAATCAGAAGATCCTACGGAGCCATTCTCGGCGTAATTCTTGTTGTTGTACTGTTCTACGGCATTATGGGAGCAAGGATGCTCTATTGTTCTTACGCGATTAATAAAGGCGAGGCCTTTCTGAATGCTCCGGAAAACAAAGCGAAGCTGACAGACATTCAGGCCAAGAAAGCAGCAACCGAGAATTTAATCACCTATACGGTGCAAGTAAATCAGGCTAAACAAAAAATTACGCTGGCCACTAAAGTCAGCAGTGAATTCCTGAATACAATTCAAAAGACGATTCCGGCAGCAGTCAGCCTGAAATCTCTGGAAATCAAAGACTATCAAGTGATTTTGCAGGGCACTGTACCGGCATCGGCGACAGTGGCCGAGTTGGCCCATAACCTGGAGGCAACAGAACTTTTTTCCAGGGTGCAGGTACAGTTTATTCAGAGTGGTACAGAAACAGCCGCCTATGAATTTTCCATTCTGTGCGAATTGAAGGAGGTGGCTAAATAATGAAGCTGCAGAAACCAAACTTGCAGGGGAAAAAGATTGGGAGATTATCACTCGATGCCAAAATCACCGAGCGGGATAAAAAGCTGCTGATGGTTCTCGGGGTTGTGATTATCATCGCAATCAGCTACTATGTCCTTTACCTTCCGATGAGTGCCAGCCTTGAAAGTTTAACAGCCGATAAAGAAGTCATGAAACAAAAAGTAGCCGCAGCCAAAAGCGACCTGGAAAATGAACAAAGCATCGTCAAGGCCTATGAAACGCAATTAGCAAACGGAATGGAGGCTTCTGAATCCTTCTTCCCCGGCGTCTACCCGTATAAGGAGCAGTACGTGCTGCTCGTTGAGAAAATCGTGAAGGGAAGCGGCGCGACGTTGACGAATCTCGAGTTTTCTGACCCCGAAGTTAATGGGGTCGTGATGCCGGAGGACAACCGTTATCTGCTTCCGGCTTATTCCTTGCAGCAAGAAGCGAATACCATTAACCAGGCTTATAGTGACCAGCCGGCAAAAGAGATATCTTCTGCTGCAGGTACTTCTCAGAGTACCGCCACTACCGGTGAAGAGAAGACTTTACCTGCCGATGCGGTGCTCCGGTTACCTACAACAATTGAGTTTACAGGAAGCTACGCCCAGTACCGAACAGTCGTCACCAGCCTGGAAAAACTAAACCGGGCGATTGCGCTGGAAGCCGTCGAAGCCAAGGAAGATGAAAAAGGACTAAAATTCATACTGACTGTATCTTTCTATGCGGTGGAAAAAGTTGATAACGGCGAGGATCCATTCAACGCTTGGACGATTAAAGGCAGTTACGGAAAGTCGGATCCTTTCAATTAAGATAACAATGATTTCTTTCAATAATAGGAATACAAGGAGGGAGTCATGTGAAAAAAAAATCGGATGGTTATGCATTAGTGCTGACGATGGTTTTGCTGGTCGTTTTATCTTTGCTGGGGACTGCGATCCTGAGTATTGCTTACGGGGAAACCAAGATGGTTGCGAACCAGGTTGAGAATAAACGGGCCTACTATGCCGCACGTTCCGGAGCCGATGCCATGGCTTCATACATCATAGAACAAAGCAGCAATAATACGACAATTTCAGGAGTAGTCGATGATCTGATCTTTAAAATTGAGACATTACCTGGAACCGGAACGATCGGGACCGGGGCTACTATTAGTTCATTCCAAGTGAATGTCAGCCGGATACCCAGCGGACCATACAGAGGTGATTTGCTGTTAGAGTCCACAGGGACGACCGCCACTGGTACACTTCCGGTCAAGGTAAGTTTAACATTAAAGCAGGCTTTAAGGACAGTATTAGATACAACAATTTTTGCCAATGACAGTATGAGTTTAGGTAACAATATCACCGTCAATGGTGATATTGGGACAAATGCCGGTTCTATTACCTTTGGCAGGAACCCGGTTAATGGAAATGTAATTTTGGGACCGGATGCTACTCAGACATATTTAAATAACTCCGTAGATCCTATGTGTGGAACTCCGCAGAGACTTAATGAAAAAATTATATTTCCTAATACCAAGACGGACCTTTTTCCAACTGAAAATAATAATTCACAGCTAGGGACACCAAGACATGGCCATAATCCACCAACACCATATGTTGTCACCGCGACCCCAAGTGACCCAGGCAACCATGTACTTGCGACTGCGGTTACTGATTTGAGTGATATCATGGCCAATATAACATGGCCTGCAGGTGGGGGCGGAGAGCTTCACATATTGATATCGGATACAATTACTAATTTTACATTGGGGTCACAAGTCAACGTCCCTGATGGCAACACATTATATCTATATTATAATGGAACCAACCAAATTGCAGATAACAGCGGTAATTTTTCATATCAGCATCTGAGTATTTATGCTCCAAATGCCTCGTTCAATATAACAGGTGGTGGTAATGGTACTTTTCTAGGGAAAATGGTAATAGGAACATATGATGATACTTCTAACAGCCATGTAACATTAACAAATGACACAACGGTAGACCAGAACGATATCATTGGTGCTGAAACGTATCAAAGGGATGCTTGGCTTAAATAATGGCAATATAATAATTTATTAAGGAGGGATACCGCAATGCTTCGAAAAAAGGCCAAAGGATTTACGCTGATTGAGATCATTGTCGCTCTGGCGATCATCGGTGTGATGGGAGTGTCCCTTCTTACTGTTTTCACAATGGGCATACGGGTCATCGTCCAGGCCAGAGACCGCAATGATGCGTCATTCACAGCCCAGTCCCAGGTGGAGGTAGAGCTCAATACGATAAATGCAGCGCCTTCCACGATTACAATCACGATGCCCGATGCGACGACGATTTCGGCTAGTGGTACAGTAATGCCTGCCGAGAGTGCTACTGTGAACGGAAAAGAAGTTTCGATTGATTACTTCAAGCCCGGAAAATAAAAGAATTTAGACGACTAGGAGGGGAGCCCATGAAATTCAGCATAAAAACACAAAGGAAGAGCAAGGGCTTTACCTTGCTTGAAGTGATGGCTGTCACAGCAATCATGGCTTTGGTCGTGGCGATCATTTACCCGATGATCACATTCGGAACAACCGCTCTCCACAAGGGACAAGTAAATGCCGATAGGCAATACCAGGTGCGCATGGCTGCCGATTTTATCAGCAAGCAGATACGCTATGCCAATTCATTTACCTTCCTGACGAGTACGCCTACCGCTGCCACCGGCAGAAACGATATTTACCTGGATGCTTCAGGTTTCTTCCACTACAATAACAATGGAACGAGTGCCACTGCGCCCGGAGTTGATAGCACCCAAAAATTTATGATTTCTTTTGCAAACACAGGCAAATCAAATTCGGTCATTTTTACAATTAGGGATAAAGATGATGCCAATTATGATGTCACCACAGAAGTCATTCTGCTGAATTATCATAAAAGCACGTTTCCGACCGCCTCAGGCTCCTGTATCGGTTTCTCGTATACCTTGCCGTCTTCTTTGTAGGGCAGCCTACTCAGTTGATTTTAGTAAAGTAAATAGTCTGGATGATCATATCCTATGGAGAGTGTAGTATGGAAGAAACCGGACAAGTGAATCAAACGATCAATGAAGCAGCAGCCTACTACTATCAGCATAAAGATAAAGAATCAGCAGAAAAGGTGCTTGAAGCAGGCAAGGGACTGATCAAATATTTTGCAAGGCTCTACGGCGGAGGCTGCTGCGAGGACGATCTCTTTCAGGCTGGCAGTCTGGGTTTAATGAAAGCTTTGCGTAATTTTGACCCCGATAGGGAGACTAGATTTATGACGTTTGCTTCTCACTGTATCATGGGGGAGGTTCGTCATCTGGCGCGTAAAGAAGCATCTTTCTACCGTCCGGGTTGCATTGCTGAGCTTCAGGCCAAAGTAGAACATGAAGTTCAAAAATATATGAAAGAAAACGGCGATGTACCGGGTACAGATTATATTGCCAAAGAGCTAAAAATTAAGGAAGAAAGTGTTATCGAAGTTATGAGAGCGGGCTTTGTTAGTTTTGATGAGATTGATGCTTCAAGGATTCATAGTACAGCCTATGAGACATTTCACCTTCCGATTGAGGATAAACTTGCCCTTTACCATGCATTAAAAAAGCTAACGAATATCCAGCAAAAAGTGGTTCAAATGATTTTCATTAAAGATATGACACAGCAGCAGGTCGCTTCGCAGCTGGGAATCTCTCAGTGACAGGTAAGTAGGGTGAAGGATCGAAGTATAAAGATATTAAGGGAGAATATTAATAGAGACTAGAGAGCTGGTAATTAAAATTTGCTAGCTCTTTATCAGTAAGATAAAATAACAACATCCGGATATTTGATAACCTTTGCACTATTATGAAATCTTTAAAGAAGTATTCTTACCTAAGGATATGAAAAGAACTAGCAAAGTTCAATGCAAGTTCTTTTCTTTTATCAATACGTTGTTTGAAGTAGAGATCTGCTATAGGTATTCTACATAGCTATTCATGAATTATTTATTACCAAGTGATATTGAATTTCCCCGTAGCAGCCCGGGAAGCAGTATAAGCTGCTGTACCTATAGTTTTGTCATAGGTAAAGATAAAATGCTCACCTGAAACAGACCCGGATGAAATAGTCCCTGTAATATCTGAGCCAGCTAAGGTTAAAATATCAGCATCCGTAAACACGGTTGTAGAAGCAACGATACCATAAGTTTTCCCTCCCCCTAAAAGACCATCAGCTGCAGTGGCAATTTTCTTTGCCTCTAGCAAAACTTGAGTGCTTCTTGCTTTTTCCTGATAACCAGAAAAGCTTGGAATCACAGCTGCCGCAAGGATACCAATAATTGCAATAGCTAAAATCAGTTCAACAAGTGTGAAGCCGCGGTTTAGTTTTTTTTGTGGGGTTATAAGTAGTTGATTAGCGAGATTTTGGTGCATACTCTTTTCCCCTTAATATTATTCTGGATATTCACCAAACTATTATTAGACGAACAGGTTATCTTTTTATTCATCAAGAGTGAAATCACTTCGAAGAAAGTCATGATTAATTCAATTAACTGAAATATCGGATGTATAAGAGACAGGGAAATTGTTGTAACTTATGTTATTTTACAGTTAAATGTATGTATGTCCCAAGAAAAGAGCCAACAGGTTAATCTGTTAGCTCTTTGAATTAAATTATAATTTGCTATAAGACAAACCTACTAATAGGTAATGACAATTGAATAGTTATTGGCTGCATTTCTAGTTGCGGTAAATGTTTTAGTTGAACCAGTTACTGTTGTGACATAGACAAATCCAACATGTCCGCTACCTACAGCACCAACGGTGATATCAGCTGCGGCAATATCAGGTCCGGCTACTGCAACAATTTGAGCTGCTGTTGGTGCTGCTCCCAGCTCTACATAAAGACTGTCTGCGGCAGTGGCGATCTGTTTAGCTTCAACCATTACCTGTGTGCTGTGGGCTTTATCCTGGAATCCAGTAAACTGCGGAATCAACACAGCAGCCAAAATACCCAGAATCGCAATAACCACAATCAGCTCAATTAGTGTAAAGCCTTTGTTTTTCTTTTTCATTTGAAGACACATTTTCTTTAACATTTCTTTTTCCTCCAATTTTTTATTATCGTAATTTTTTGAGGTCGTCCTCAAGGTCTAGACGTTTGAATTATACCTGTGGATTTTCTTTTTAGACATCATTCTACATATTTTACAAAATACATACAATTAATTTACAATTAGTTTACAAATCAAAAAATCTATTGTCCTGGCAGGATTTGGGCAATATAATAGACCATAGATATAGAAGCATAGGGGGATATGAACAATGATTGCCATGATGACGCAGACAGATATAATGGTCTTAAGCGGAACATTGCTGCTGGTGCTGTTCATAGCACTAATATTTTACATAAAATACGATATAGTATGTCTTGATGGACTGGCCAAGGGCCTTAAACAGATAAGTAATGCGGATAAGAAGCTGCCTTCTGATCAAAAGGGCAGAATGGACACGCTGCTGGATATGGCCTCTAAAACAGGAAACCCGGTTTTAGAAACGCTTTGGAAAGAATATAACCGGGAATATGCAGATAGGCTTAAAGGTGAGATCTGTCCGGACATTCCGTATTACTTTAATGAAAACAATATGATCAATATCCCGTGCGGGCGGCAGATGATGGAGCGCGCAGGTTTGACTCTTTTTATTCTGGGTATTGCCGGGTCGCTGCTATATCCCTCTTTGTATTTTCTGGGTTTTGACGGGACGGTGACACCGGAAGGCATCATCAGGAGCCTTGGCATCCTGCTTTTGGAGCTCGCAGCGGTCTCCGTAATTGTCTTTCTGTTTAAAGTGGCCGATGCAGCCAGTCTAGAGAGAACTAGGAAAGGGCTATGGGAATATCAATACAAGCTTTCCGGATGGCTGAATCCGATCTCCGAACCTACTGAAATCAGTCTCTTAGTCGAGAGCCAGCGTCAAAACACCCTGGCTTTTCAGGAGGCGGTTCAGCGGCTTGAAAATAGATTGGATTCCTTTGAGACAGAGACAATGGCGCCGATGCTTGGAGATAAGTTCAGGGAAGCCATCGAACAGAATATTACGCCGGTATTAAAGCAGACTTCAGGCGTGTTGAGCGATCTTTCAGATGCGCTGATTACCAGGCAGGAAAACGGAATGAAGGAACTCGCGCAGACGTTTACCGAAAAAGTCACTGCGGTTACGGCCGACAGGCTGAATACGTTTACGGAAAAGACCACAGTGATTGCCGGGGCTCTGGAAACCGTTGTATCAGGTATGAGCAGGATCCAGGAAGCGACCGAACAAAACGCAAAATCCCAGGAAAAACTTTGTGTACAGTCTCTTGATGCACTGAATGAAGCCGGTAAAGTCCAGACACAGGTTTCAGAAGCATTGCGGGCCTCTCTGGACAGCGTCAGGGCGGCAGAAACAGTTGCTGCTGAGATGAGGGCGTATGCAGTTCAAGGTATGGATAAAGCCGATGCCATGGCGCTGCAGTCGCTGCAGCTGCTCGAAGGGAATATGGAGCAAGTGAAATCGGTCCAGAACGGGATTGCAGAGCTGACGGGTACCCTGCAGGGGCATATGGATCAATCCATCACCAGGATTTCCGAAACACTGACCGGCGCAGTCGAAAAATACGCGGAGATTTTTGCAGGGATCGAGGAATCAAGAAAACTGCACGGTGAGGAGACGGATGAGCGGATCGGGAAAATGATCGAGAGTCTTGACCTGCGCCTCTCGGATCTCAGTAGCCGGATCTTGAACTCCGGTGCACTGGCAATGGATAAACTGACCTCTTCCGTAACTGAGATCTCTGAATCCAGCAATCAGCTGCTGGAGCAAATCAATGAGAAGGCTTCCCAGATGTATGCGGAGATTACCGGCAAGCTGGATAATTCCAATATGCAGATTTCCGGATACCTAGCTCGGGCTGTTGCGGAATATGCGGAGGTCAGCAACAGAATGGAAGCGTCCCGTGAAAAATACAGTGAAGAACTGGATAACAGGCTTAGTCAATTAATCAAGGCAACCGATGAAAGGTTGGCGGGCTACACGGAGAATATCATGGGATCCCATACGCTGACAGCTCAAAAATTGACGGTAGTCGCGGAGGGTTTCTCGCTATCAAGCAGCAATTTATTGGAACAGATCAACGAACGCGCTTCCCAGCTGTTCAGTGATGTGGCAACCAAGCTGGAAAGCTCCAATCTGCAAATCTCCGGAGATCTTGTCAGGGCGGTTGAAGGATACACAGAAGTCAGCACCAAAATGGAAGAGTCCCGCGAAAAATATGGTTATGAGCTGGATGAAAGGCTCAGTCGGCTGATAGCGATAACCGATGAACGTTTGTCGGATTACAGTAACAGAATCATGGCCTCCAACCTGCAGACAACGGAAAAACTAGCTGATATGGCCGCGGAGGTATCGCTCGAAGGCAAAAATATGCTGGAAAAGGCAGGCCGTCAGGCGTCTGATCTTTATGGCGATTTGCTTAGCAGGATGGATAAGTCCATTGATTCCATGGGCGAAAATCTGGCAGTAAGTATGCGGGCTGCTATGGGTGAAAGCATAGAGATCGTGGAGAAGCTGGCAGTCAGGACTGCAGAAATGAAAGATCTGTATGACGACTACTTCACCCGGATCGCGGAGCAGTCTTCGAAGACCCTGGACGAGCTCGATTTCAGCATTCAGAAGACACTAGCCTCCTTCTCATCAGAAACGGCCGAGATCATCAGCAAAATTACGAACAACTCTTCCGGGGCACTGGAATTCTTTGATAAAGGGATTAAGGAACTGGTTGAAAATATGGACGAGAATTCCCGCAGTATCGGTCTCTACGCCAAAGAAATTAATATTGACGTGGCCGATCTGTCTGCAAATCTCAGGCTGTCCGTACAGGAATTTAATGAGCGGATTCAGGACGGGATCAACGGAACCTTTGCAGATTTTGACAAGGGTCTCGGGGAAGTAACTCTGAGGCTGGCCACCATCCTTGAAAGTATCAGAGATTCTGCAGAAGCGCTGCAGAGCGCTTTAAAAACAGGAACGAAGCAGTAAACAGGAGTAAAGTATGCAGAGGTTTACCCCGGAACGATTAAACAGCACAATGGATGTTCTGCGTGAGGCCGTTTTACTGCCGCACGAGTTTGCGGAGCGGGTCAGCCGGAATCCAGAGCCTGGAACATTTAAAGACGATTTCAGCAGATTCCAGGGCTCTCTGGAGAGCTATGCTTTTTCCCTGGGCAAAAGGGAACTTGAGGATTGTCTTGTCGCTTTGATACAGGATGACAGGCCGGAAATGAAGTCCGTGATTCTTCAGATCCTTAAACTGCGGATGAGTCCAAGGCTGATTGGCTTGATCTGGGCGCTCACTCAGTATTTTTGTGAGCTTCCGGAAATGAGAAAGGCTTCAAGGCTTGCAGCAAATTCTAGGGATTGCAGTGATGAGCTCCTGCATGAGTTGTTTGATCAGGAAAAGGATATTATTGAAGTTGCGGTCAATCTGATTCATCAAAATGAGGAAATGGTTTCCCTGATGATCTCGAGATACAGGTTGATTGCAGACAGTCCTTTCAGCAAAGGGGTGATCCGCAGGTTTTTTCAGTTTGGAAATGAGGAAAGCTTTCTTTTAAATGAGGATTATTTTTTAAAAATGATTGATGCGGATTCTGAACCGGATTTAGTGCCTGTGGTCATTAATTATCTTGATCAGCCTTGGACGCAGGCTCCTTCCAGGTCTATCAACCGGAAGCTGCTCCAAAGGTTTGGCCTACCGGAAGATGATAAGTCATCCCTATGGGCGAGTATCGATGTGGATCTGATTGCAAAATTCCGTCAGTGGGTTTTCCTGGACATGATGGAAGATTTCTTTGGCTCAGATAGCAGGAAATATCTGATTTACAGCAGGTATTATCAGGAACTGAAGCATATCGGGCTCTACCATGACGATCAGATCATGGTTCTTGATTTTGGACAATTCGGCATCTTAAATCTGAAAGAGATGGCCGAATATTCCTGGTTGATGGAAAAATCAACACTGGAAATGGAGCTTGAAACCCTGCAAGAAGGGGAAAAACTTCGCTTGATCCACAGGAAGACCGATATTGAGGCCAGAGATGTTATCATTGAAGAAAAAAGTTCAGATATTCTGGTTTTAAATCTTACCGGAGTTGGTAAGCTATATGTTGCGGAGCTAATGGGGGAACTGCTCCGCAGGGGCGAGGAGATCTGGCCGGTCAAGTTCAAGCATGCGATATCCCGCTTTCGGGAAAAGATCTATTAATAGATGATCTACCCATAGATGATATACTTAATTGTGAAAGAAACGCCCTGCCCGGAATATTTCTTATACTCCGAACAGGGCGCTTTATTTTATTGCTTTATAAACAAAATACTAACGATGGTGCTATTCGCGGCCAGTGAAGCACGATGCGAAAGCACCAGGCCGTAAGCCCCTATTTTAACTTAGAAAATATACGGCTGATCAAGATACTTCGAGAACAGTTCTGGATTCACACATCTCGATTTTGCTTCCTCGAGGGTTACCATCTTCCGCTTAACCAGATTCGCCAGAGAATAATCCATCGGGGCCATACCGACTTTGATGCCAGTCTGGATGACCGTATCAATCTGGTGGGTTTTACCTTCGCGGATCATATTCCGGACAGCGTCATTGACGATGAGAGCTTCCATCGCTGCAACACGTCCGGTACCCTCAAGAGTAGGCAGCAGCTGCTGGCAGATAATGCCCTGAAGAACAGATGCCAGCTGAACTTTAATTTGCTGCAGCTGATTCGGCGGAAAGACATCGATGATCCGGTCAATGGTAGTCGCTGCGGATGAAGTATGGAGTGTGGACAAGACCAGGTGGCCTGTTTCTGAAGCCATCAGGGCCGTGTTGATCGTCTCAAGGTCGCGCATTTCACCGACCAGGATAACATCGGGGTCTTCACGCAGTGCAGACCGTAAAGCATCTGCAAAGGTATGGGTATCGTCACCTATCTCACGCTGGTTTATCATACATTGATTATGGGCATGCAAATATTCGATCGGGTCTTCGATGGTAATGACGTGACTGTTGCGGTGCGTATTCATATGGCGCACCATGGCAGCAAGGGTAGTGGATTTACCGGAACCGGTCGGACCTGTGACCAGGATCAGACCTCTGGGTTTCATCGCGAGGTCTTTCAGGATATCGGGAAGTCCCAGTTCGTTTATGCTTGGAATATCAGGAACAATGACCCTGATCGCGGCTGCCATGCTTTTCCGCTGGCTGTAGACGTTAACCCTGAAACGGCTGATACCAGGGATCGTATAGGAAAAGTCAACTTCTCCCTTTTGCTGCAAACGGTTTTTCACGGGTTCATCCATTAGTTCATCAACAAGCTCTTTGGTGTCCAACGGAGACAAATACTTGGCATTTGCCATCGGAGTCAAGATACCATTGATTCTGAACATTGGGGGAAGACCGGTTGTGATGTGGAGGTCAGAAGCTTTAAGTTCCAATGACATTAAAAGTAAGTCCCTGATATTTAGATTCATACAAACACTCCTCAACATAAATAGATTTGATCGGTCTATTCAATACTATAGGTTACTTTTAATAATTCTTCCGTGGTGGTGGTTCCGTCCAGAACCAGACGGGTACAGGTATCACGCAGGGAAATATAGCCGAAACGGCCGGCAATATGTCTTATTTGATCAGGAGTTACTCCCCGATTAACCATCTCGCGGATATCCTTGTTGATCGGAATGATTTCATGGATGGCGGTTCGACCGGAATAACCGGTGTAATTACAGGCAGGACATCCGGTCCCCTTGTAAAGGGGCTGGGGTTCGCGCAGTTTCAGCAGCATCATTTCGGCATGTTCCGGCCGGTATGAAGTTTTGCATTTTGGACAGATTTTGCGGACAAGTCTTTGAGCCATTAGGCCGACAACAGCGGAAGAAACAAGATAAGATTCAATTCCCATATCGACTAGCCGGATAATCGAGGAAGCTGCATCGTTGGTGTGGATAGTGCTTAAGACCAGGTGGCCGGTGATGGCTGAACGGATCGCAATCTGGGCTGTTTCCGAGTCGCGGATCTCCCCAATCATGATAATGTCGGGGTCCTGACGCAGAATCGACCGCAGTCCCGAGGCAAAAGTCAGGCCAGCTTTGGTATTGACTTGGACCTGATTGATCCCATCCATCCGGTATTCAACAGGGTCTTCTACGGTGATGATATTGACAGTTGGTTTATTCAATTCTCGCATGACTGCGTAAAGTGTCGTCGTTTTTCCGGAACCGGTGGGGCCAGAAACAAGGATGATCCCATTTGGACTTTTGATGATCCGGTCAAACAGCTCAAGATTTTCAGCAGTAAAGCCTAGCTCAGATTTGGTATAGGTACTGTTTCTCATTCCGAGCACGCGGATAACTATCTTTTCTCCGTGGACTGTTGGAAGTATGGAAAGCCTGAGGTCAACGTTATTGCCGTCAATGCTGACTTCAATTCTGCCGTCCTGGGGTAGGCGCTTCTCAGCAATATCCATTTGCCCCATGATCTTAATTCTGGTGACGATGGCCTGGTGGGCCGCTTTAGATGTTTTCATGGCTTCCTGAAGTTCTCCGTCTATCCGGTAGCGGATCCGCATTTCATTGTCAGACGGTTCAATATGGATGTCACTGGCATTTGTCTTGATGGCATGCTGAATCACGGAATTAACCAGTCTTACGACAGGGGCATTCGTCACCTCATCGCCAAACTGATCGTCAATTCCGGAGAAATCAACAAGGTCATACGTTTGTTTCAGTTCTTCAATCGCTTTTTCGGCGCTTTCCTTGCCATAATAGCGCTCGATCGCATTCATGATATCCGACGCGGTAGCCATGGCTGGCTTGACATCAAGCCGGGTTGCCCGTTTGACATCATCGATCGCATAAAAGTCCAGCGGGTCGACCATGGCAACGATCAGCACATTATTTTCCTTCTTGATCGGTATCAAGGAATGCTTTCTGACCATTCCTTCCGTAATCAGTCCCGTAGCAAGAGGATCAATCGGAGTTTCACCTAGATCATAGTAAGGAATATGATATTGAAATTCCAGCACTTTGAGTAGCTGTTTTTCCGTAATAGATTTCGTTTCAATAAGGATCTCGCCCAGTTTTTTAGAAGTTTTGGACTGCATTTCCAAAGCATCTTCGAGCTGCTTAGCAGTAATCACCTCTGATTCAACTAAAAGCTGTCCCAGTTTTCGCATCGTTTCCGGCATTTTTTTCTCCAATTTAATTATTTATATTTTGTCTATTTTAATTTATTGTATTATAGTGTAAATCAAAAATAAAGAAAAATTGCTAATATTTACAAATCCTGCGAATTTAGATACCCTAAGGGAAGAAAGATTAAAGGAGTGTTTGAGATGGAAACGTTTTTTATGGAACATGTTTGGCTGGTCTATTTGGGATTATTTATTGTCGGGCTTGCTGCCGGAAAATTTTTGAAAATATTAATTAGAAGAAACATGGAAGAAGAGCACAGAGATTTCCCATCCAAACCGGTCGTGGAAATCCTGAATGCGCTGCTGTACTGTGCTTTATTCTGGAAATACGGTTTTTCTCTAGAAACATTGAGTTTTCTGATTTTTGGCTCGATCCTTTTACTCATTGCGTTCATTGATTTTAAGACCATGCTGATCCCAAACTGGAGCGTTCTCCTGATTCTGGTTCTGGGTATTTTGTTTGCTTTCTTCAATCAGGATGTCTCCTGGCTGGAGAGGCTGATTGGCTTCTTTGGAGCTGGATTGGGTTTGCTGCTGATCTATATATTCTCGAGAGGCGGCATAGGCGGCGGAGATATCAAGCTGATGGCCGCAGCAGGCTTTTTCCTAGGCTGGAAACTAACGTTTTGGGCAATGCTTGTCGGTTCAATCATCGGCGGAGTCTTTGGGGTGATTATCCTGGTCAGCGGCAAAGGACAATTAAAGACTGCAATCCCATATGGACCGTTTTTAGTGATAGGTATCATAGGAAGCATTCTTTTTGGCAACGAAATGATTTCGTGGTATTGGAGTTTATTAATACGCTAAATTGTTTTATTATTTTTTACATTAGATGTATTGTTGTATTTTTGCCGCAAATAATAAGAAAATGCGAAAAATAACTGGCGATAAATTCTTTGGTGAGCGGTCAAAGTAAATGCAACCTTTGACAGAGTAAATATAGTGGGGTTTCATTGAGTCTGTCAAAATACTGGGAATAACAGGTATAGTACCTGTTAAAAATAGCCGATTCAGATTATATG
>NZ_MCHF01000003.1:0-1425 GCF_001707455.1 Dehalobacter sp. TeCB1
GTAAAGAAATTGATTGAAGTACTGGGGTAAAAGACCTTTGTATTTTTATATTTGTAGTACAACAAGAGCAATTATTGGTAAATCAATTTTATAACTGTAAATTAAGGATGAGTTTTTACACGGTCTGCCCATGGCGGTGATTGGGACCGGCAAGTCAGTATTTTCCCTGGAAGCTTTGACCAAGGTGTCGGAGGAGAAGCAAAAAGAAGTCTTAGAGGATGGATATACGGAAAATGTTACAATTGCGGATGTTCCTTTAGAGAAACTGCTCGTTGGACGGATCGTTCGCCTTGGCGAGGCGGAAGTGAAAATCTTGTATGTTGGGAAGGAACAATACAAAGAGCATGGAAGGCCATATATAGTTAGTCGGGAAGGGCGTTTTGGCCGTGTTGTAAAAGAAGGGCGTATCCGGGTTGGGGATTCAGTAGAATTGCTTTGATACAAATTTAAATAAATCTACCGTATTTTTTAAGGATTAAAAAATGTTATCACGCCAAAGATAGTCAAAACTATTAGAGCAAACAGATTGGTAAGAGGTTGGGATTGTATTTGAGGGGCAATATTCAATAAGGGCATAAACAACCCCATAGAAGCAAACCCAACTGCGTTCGCTACGATGACACCTTTTAAACGGCAAAATTCTTGCCGGTCACTTTCATGACGATAACTACTAATATTACTGTGCCAATGCCCAAGGCCATTGTTCCGAATAATGACTTAAAGAAAAAGGGTCAGTCAGTGGCAGTCTGTAAAACGGATATTACCAAACGCAAGCAGACCGATTTAATGGTTGAACGTTGTATTAAGCTATTCGGCAATGTAAATATTTTAATAATGTCGGGATAGCCCAGCAAAAGCTTTTTTCGGATATTACTGAAAAAGAATATTTTTACCACGAAGGTTGAAGACACCGTAGGAGCGGTTATCAAAGTTTAACAAAATATAGACAGCCGGTGCGCCAACAAAAACGACTCCTGCCCAGCGATGAATAATTGAAGCATTATGAAGATATTAGTTTGTGATTGTTCGTTGTTTAATGCCATTCATGCCAAAAATGCAGTAGACGAAACCGGCAAAACCAGTTCAGTAATGATTGATAAGAAAAACCCCGGATTCTATCAGACCGTTACAGCGGTAAAAAATGGCGAAGTCTATACCCAAATGGCTAAAGACTATGGCGGCTTTAAGAAAGTAGTGTTAAAGTAGAGGGTCAATATGCTGCAAGCAGGTCTTCTGGCTCAAGGTTCATTGCTTTTGAGCTAGTGATACGAATAAATTTTAAGGATTTTAAGGACTTCGGTGAGCGGTCAAAGTAAATGCAACCTTTGACAGAGTAAATATAGTGGGGTTTCATTGAGTCTGTCAAAATACTGGGAATAACAGGTATAGTACCTGTTAAAAATAGCCGATTCAGATTATATGGAG
>NZ_MCHF01000004.1:0-1402 GCF_001707455.1 Dehalobacter sp. TeCB1
GAGGCCACTGAAAAAGTGGTACCTGAACCTCAAAAGCAAAAGAGCTGGAATTACGAAGAAAGAAGTAATTCCAGCTCTTTTTTGATACAATTAAATAGAGAAAAAACTTCAGCGCAGGTAATCATATGATAAAGAAACAAACAAGCCTGGCCTTAAGTCCCTATATGGGCATATACGATTTGATCATACCCAAAGATAATTTATTGCGACAGATGAACGAATTAGTGGATTTTAATTTTATCTACGACGAGTTGGTTAATGTCTATTGTCAAAATAATGGACGAGGTGCAATAGATCCAGTTCGGATGTTCAAATACCTTTTACTAAAAAGCATTTTCGACATATCAGATGTTGATGTGGTGGAGCGATCAAAATACGATATGTCATTTAAATATTTTCTTGATATGACACCGGAAGAAGAAGTCATTGACCCCAGTTCACTGACCAAGTTCAGAAAGCTACGGCTCAAAGATACAAACCTGCTGGATCTATTGATCCAAAAAACAGTTGGAATCGCTTTGGAAAAAGGTATTATAAAAAGCAAAGCCATCATAGTAGATTCTACCCATACCCAGGCAAGATACAATCAAAAATCACCTCGGGAGCATTTAATAGAATGTTCTAAGAGGCTACGCAAAGCCGTCTATGCCATAGATGATAAGATGAAAGAGCAATTCCCGGCAAAAGTTAATAATGGCTTACTGGAAGATGAACTAGCGTATTGCCAAAAACTAATAACGGTCATTGAAAACGCAGAACACATTTCCGGTTACCCTGCTGTAAGAGAAAAACTAAATATGCTAAAAGAAGTGGTTGAGGATGACCATGAACAATTAGCCTTAATGTCAAAGGATGCCGATGCCAAAATGGGTCATAAAACAGCGGATACAGCCTTTTTCGGATATAAAACTCATCTAGCCATGACGGAAGAACGGATCATAACTGCCGCAGTTGTTACATCAGGAGAAAAACATGACGGGAAACAACTTCAGGCCCTGGTAGAAAAAAGTGAACAAGCAGGAATTGAAGTTACAGATATCATTGGTGATGCAGCCTATTCCGAAAAAGATAACATCGTATATACGAAAGAAAATAACATCAATCTGGTTTCTAAGCTGAGTAAAACAGTGACACATCAACAATCGAACCGAATAAATCCCAATATATTTGAATTTAATAAAGATTGTCAGATGTATGTTTGTCAGGCTGGACATATGAGCTTTAAAAAGACAAGCACCCGGCCTAAAAAACATGCTAAAGACGGTACAGGAACGGTAGAATCCTACTTATTCGACGTGGAAAAATGCAAAATCTGCCCCTATAAAGCAGGCTGCTATAAAGACGGGGCAAAAACCAAAACATATTCTGTAACGATAAAACACCACACGCATGAAGAACAGGC
>NZ_MCHF01000005.1:0-177450 GCF_001707455.1 Dehalobacter sp. TeCB1
GTACTGGATTATTGGGTTTGTGGTTATTCTCATTATACCAGATTTGGTGGTTTCCTTGTTGTATTTAACCATACTTTCAAAGACTTTCAAGGTTTCAACCTACCCGACAGGGTGGGAAAGTTGAGTTATTGAATTATTTCTTTTCTTTCCCTATTCTCCTAGTTTGAAGCATTTCTTCTAAGACCGCTTTTGTATTTTGTTCATCTCCGGCAGTGGCAAGAGAAGCTTCCTGATTCTGTTTCTCGATTTCTTCCAGCACTTCACTGCGCAGAATCTTGACATCCTTCGGTGCGTTGATACCAATGCGTACCTGATCACCGGAGACAGACACAATCGTGATTTCAATGTTATCGTTAATGATGATCTTTTCATCGATTTTCCTGGACAATACGAGCATTCAGCCAACAACCCCTTCCATGGTACCTTCATTACAATCAGTCTCGAGTTCAGAAAATAAAGGTTGTCTGGATAATAAGCTGTCCTTACTCAGGATAAACTGCGCGCCTTTACCGGTTCGGCGATTAATAACGATTGGCGCGCGCAGATTGATGGTTGTCTTTTGCATATCCTGTTGACACAGCGTCAGGATCGCCCAGACTTCGAGCTTGTCGTCCGGAGTAACTTCCAGAAGCTCTGCCTCTTCTTGCCCCAAATCAACGGTCGAAAGATAATCCGGAAAGAAAATTTGCGGTCTGACAATGATGAAACGGGCATGGACATCCTCGGCTGACAGCAATTGTGTTAGCAGGGAATTCTCTTCTTCCATCAGGTGGTATTGGAAATATCCTTCAAATCCCGGAATTCCTTTGGGAAAACGGATCAGCGTCCGGCTCATATCGTTCACTCCTTCATGATTTATCTGGCGTTCTTCATTACTTATTTTTTCACATCAAACATTTGACCAACGGCCTTAATCTTCAAGTAAGGCTCTTGTTCCCAATAGACTTTCATCAGCGGCAGGGAAAAATCCTCTATCCTGACGCCGCCCCAATCCTCGAGCTGTGTATCCGTTCCTCCGAGCTGCGCCCGAAGTTCTAAAGTCCCAGGCTGGCCGATCATTTGGATGGAGGGAAGCGGAACCACAGCGAGTTGTTTCTCCGGCGGTTCCATGGAGCGGATGACAATCTCGGGGATGGTCGCTTGATTGGAGGTATCGGCGAAAGCATAGCCTGTCTGAACCGTTCTCTCAAGATTCGCCAGATAGCTGCTTTCTGCTTCATCGGCAAACGCAAAGGCCCGGAATTCCGGACCGCCATAACCCAAAGACTGCCGTACGGCAGAAGTATCCACCTGCACATCCGGATAGGTGCGCTGCAGATCGATTTCCGCTTCTTTTTGCTGAACGGAGACTTCTGCTTTTCTGATATTCAAGTCGTAACTCGCTTTTTTCAGATCCAGCCCGAGCTGGGCAGGCTGCCGGTGAATCTGCAAATCAATCATTTCGGCACATCCTTACGTCACTTACCGCATGAAATCAACCAGGGAAGGCTGAATGATCTGAGCGCCGACCGACAAAGCCGCCTTGTAGGTATTATTAACCGAGTTGAATTCCATGATCGTTTCAGCCATATCGGCATCTTGAAGGTCGGAAAGGTTCTGCTTCAGGTTAATCGTATTATTGACAAGCTGATCGCTGATCGTGCTCATACGGTTGGTTCTGGCCCCTAATTCGGACCGCAGAGCCAGGAAGTTATCCAAATGGCCGTCGATCTCATCCAAAGCTTCATTGATCTGGGTCTCATTGCCGCTGCTAAGCGAGGTACTTAATTTGTTCAAGGTATTGAAAAAGGAAGAATTTTCTGTATTGTCGGCATTGTAGGTAATCCCAAAAAGTTTCGTTCCTTCAATAGCGACCCCAATATTTACATTGGGTCCAACCTCAAATTCAATCACTTTATCGTTTCCGTCCCATTGCGTCAAAGTAAAAGGTACGGTTGCACTGCCGGGAATCGGCGGCGTATCAATCTTGCTGCCGGAAAAAATATATTTCGAGTTCACCTGGCTGTTCGCCATGACCTGGAACTGCATATTAAGCTGATCGACTTCTTTGGCAATCTGGGAGCGGTCCGTATTGGAAAGGGAACCATTGGCACCCTGTACCGTCAGCTCCCTGATCCGCTGTAGCATGGCCGTCATACCGCTCAGTACACTTTCACTGGATTCCAGGTAGGAAGTCGCTTCACTGGCGTTATTCTTCCATTGTTCCATCGAGGATATCGTGCTGTTGATGCGAATGACAGTTTCTGTCCCTACAGGATCATCCGATGGTTTCGTAATTGTATTACCGCTAGAAAGCTGATTCTGCAGCAATACCATTTTCTTATTCGATTGCTCCAAATTTCTTAATAGATTATGCGATAGAATATTATTGCTCACCCGCATCTTTACTCACCTGCTCCTGAATTATTTGGTGGTTCCCATGGCAATAAGATTATCAAACATGCTGTCCAGCATGGTTACAAATCGGGCTGCTGAACTGTAAGTTTTTTGGTATTTGATGATGTTGGTCATTTCTTCATCAAGGGAAACGCCGGAAAGGATTTCTCTCTGGGTATACATCTGTTCCACAAGGACCGATTGTCCTTCCGTCATTCTTTCGGCCTGCTGCGCATTGACTCCCAGATCCGTGATCATCGCACCGTAGAAATCCCCGAAAGAAGTAGCGTCGACAGGATTTGCTCCATTTTGACCAAAGACATTCTGTCCGATAGCGGTCTTCAAACCCGTCCAGCTGTTGGCAAGCGAAGAAATCGCCAAGGCAACACTGCTGTCTCCGATTTCCAAAGGATTGGTTTTTATCCCGGTGGCAATTCGATTGTAATTAGCTTGCAGCACTGCATTAATTTCAATGTTGGCAGCCGTAATATCCGAGCCGTCGCTTGACGTAAAAAAGTCAATTCCCGTGGTCTCCAGCTCAAGCCCTTGGCCGGTGCGATGGAGAACATTAACGGCATTGGCGATGCCTTTCGCCAGGGTATCTAAGCGCGAGCGGACGCTTTCTATGTAATGATCGCGCATGTCCAGGTTGGCAGCAAGCTGCCCCATATTCGTACCGAGGTCTACCCAGTTGCTGGCGACGTTGGTCGAAAAGCCTAAGCTCGTCATGCTGTCATTTACCGTTAGGTCAAGGGTAAATGTGTCGCCATCGGCAGGTGCTCCGGCAACCGTTAAGGTGATTCCGGCCATAGAAAGGCCGGTAGTGGCGCCTGCAGGAATCCCATTATCCGATAATTCCCAGGTACTGGTCGTTCCATTATACGTAGCCGTCAGCGTATTCCCTTTACCTGTATACGTTCCCAAGGCCGTCATACTCGTTACAGATCCAGTATTGGCGGGATCAGCCGTCAGAGCGGCCGGATCATGAAATGAGCGGCCCAGGCTGCCGGTGACATTCTCCAACGCGATAAGCGAAGTGCCGCCGGACGTGCCCGAGGTAATGGTCAAATGCCCCCCGGTGTAGGCGATTGAGACATCGGGCTGTCCCGAAACATTGTTAATAGCGGTTTGCAAATTAGCGGCCAAATCTGTCAAGGTATAACCGGCTGTTCCGTCATAGGTTCCGCGTATACTTGACAGATCGACTGTATAGCTGGTTCCGTCAATATTGATTGCAATCTGGTCGCCATCGCTGATCGTTAGCGGCGTACCAATCGCTGAACCGGTATCAACCACTGCAGAAGCTGAATCAGCCCAGACGACCCTGCTGAATCCATCCACGGTCGGAGGCGGATTCTGAAGATAGCGTATCGCCTGAAAGTCAACCAAGACATTATTAGGATCGTTTTCATTGCCGATGATCACTTTATAATTATTGACCTGGCGGTCTGTAAAAGCAGGATCCCTCGATTCGATGACCCGTACCGGCACAATTTTTGATAGGTTATCGACAAGACTGTCCCGTTGATCTTTCAAATCATTGGGATTATCCCCTGCAACCTCGGAATTTTTAATCTGGATATTCAGCGATCGGATCTGCTCGGCAAGGGTATTAATTTGCGTTACTGCCGCTTTGACACTGCTGTCCAGATCATTCTGAGTTTCAGAAATCTGTATCTCCATATGGTGGAACGTATCCACCAGCGTCTTGGTCTGTTCAATTAAAGATGTGCGTACTCCGGCATTTTGCGGATTATTGGCCAATACGCTCCATGAATTCCAGAATTTGTTCATGTCGTTGCTAAGACTGTAGCTTGACGGCTCGTTCACCATACTTTCCACTAAGCTTAACGTGCTCTGCCTCCCCGACCAATATTCATATTTGGATGTTTCAGACCTGAACTGAAGATCCAAATATGAATCCCGGGCGCGGGTCACCGTATCCATGGCTGATCCCGTCCCCAATGTCAGAAATTTCCCTCCGGCCATAACGGTCAACGGGATTGCTGTCTTGAGATCCGCGATCTGACGGGAGTAACCGCTGGTACTCGCATTGGAAATATTATGTCCGGCAACGCCAAGGGCGGCCTGCTGGGAACTGAGTGTCCTGTTCGCTAATTCTAAGCCAAAAAAGGTTGAATACATAACGATTTCTCCTCTGCACTGTATTCAATCGCGTTTCATTTTACGGATATCTTACGGATAGCTAATTATCGTTAAGACCGTTAAACAACTTTAGCCGGCCAATCAGTTATTTTAAGTTAAATACTTTTATCGATGATTTTTACACCGGTTTGATGGCTCTTATTGGCTTTGTCACCGGGATTGCTGTAAGTCGCCTGTCGATCGTTCGTCAGCAGCCGGACCGTGAAATTAACAAGTTTGACAGCGTTCTCCAACAGTTGGGTATTCACTTCATGCAAACTCTTTAATTCACCGATAACGGACTCCAGTTCCAGTCTTACCGATTGTAAGGCCGGAAAACTGGAGGATAAATCCGCTAGGGTAATATCTTCAATGTTTTTGTTGGTTTCTCTGCCAAAAAAATCTGCCCAGTAAAGTCTTTCCTCTTCCAACTGTCCGACTTCGAGCAGAATTTTTTCTTCCTGAGCGGTGATGCTTTCTATTTTCTCAATCACATTGTCTACGAGCGCTTTCTGCTTTTCTTGTTCTAATTCGGTCAACTGGCGATAGAAAGCAATTTGCTGCCGTAGGTTATTTTCCAGACCTGCCACATATTCCGCCACTTATTTCCCCTCCATCCCGTTTGGAGAAAGAATTCCTTCGGCAATAGAAGCCGCATCAAGATTAAATTCACAATTTGCAATTTGTTCCGAAATTGCCGTGACCTTGTCTTCCCTGATGTCCGGCATATCTTTTATTTTTTGCAACAGCTTTTGAAAAACCTGCGCATTTTCGGATACGGCCAACTGATCCTGTTGCGAAACCGTATTGACCTTACTTATCTGAGATACCCGGGTAGCAGCCTGGACACTGCCAACGGGGGAAATCGAAGCACTATCTATTTTCATTACATTCACCAACCTGACTGTTTTATCTTTTTTTAATGATATACAGTTTTCTTATCGTCCAGCAGCTCAGCAATCTGAATACCTTTTAGGGTTGATTATGGTCAATTATCTCCGAGTAACTCTTAATATATCTAAATATCAAGCTATTATACCCAATAATAAAAATTGGTATAATCTTTCTCGTGTCATTATCCGGCAGAATGCTGTATAATATTGGTTGGCTTGATAAATGACGATCAAAAACCCTAATGTTTTCGGTTAAGAATTACGTTATTAATAGTATATAAACGTATATGAAGAATTATCTGCAAAGCAGTTATTAATGAAGATTGCACAGGAGGAACATCGGTCAATGGATATAACTACCATCTTGGGGCTTGTCCTGGGATTTTTCGGTATCTTATTCGGTTTTGTCTTAGAAGGCGGGCATCTTGGTTCTTTGTTTGCTGTATCTCCCATATTTATTGTTGTTTTCGGCACACTGGGCGCTACGGTAATCGGTATCCCTTTAGACGAGCTTAAGAAATTGCCCAAATGGTTAAAAATTGCTTTTATGAATCAATCCTTCGGTGTGGAGAAAGCCTATTTCACCCTAGTGCATTTTTCCGAGAAAGCCCGTCAGGAAGGACTTTTAAGCCTTGAGCAGGAATTGGAAACCGTCGATGACAAATTCACCAAACAGGGCATGCAGCTGGTTATTGACGGTACAGACCCGGAGATCACCAGAAGCATCCTGGAATCAAATATTGCTGTTTTGGAAAACAGACATAAGGTTGGGATCACCTTTTTCGAGTCTGCAGGCGGCTACAGCCCGACTTTGGGGATTATCGGAACAGTCATGGGGCTAGTTCACGTTCTTGGTAATCTGACGGACCCCGACAGTCTTTCCGGTTCGATTGCCGCAGCCTTTATTGCTACCCTCTACGGTGTTTGTCTGGCTAACCTGGTCTATCTGCCGATCGCAGCCAAGCTGAAAATAAAAAACCAAATGGAAGTGCAGACCATGGAAATGATTCTTGACGGGATTATTTCGATTCAATCCGGGGAGAACCCCGCGATCCTGAAAGAAAAACTCAAAACTCACCTCGGTTATATGCCCGAAAAAGAAACCAAATTTGAAGGTGCATTTGAAGCCAGTGAAGTGAATTATTAATAAAGTACTAAAAGCATTAGAACAGAAGCGGTGATAAAATGAGAAGGCATAAAACACAAGATGGCCACCCCCCTGGTCAGGAACGGTGGCTTGTCACCTACTCGGACCTCATTACGCTATTAATGATTTTTTTTATTGTGATGTATTCAATGAGTCAGGTTGACGCCAACAAATTCAGGGCAATGGCCCAATCCCTGAGCATAACGCTTGGCGGTGCGGCACCTTCTGCGGTTAACCTGTCGGAAACACAGGCCGGGGATTCTTTCATTGAAAGCGGGAGTACTGAAAGTTCAACTTCGACAGGCCAGGACGACCAGCAAGGAGTAGAGCAGGAGACCACCCCTTCAGAAGGAACTGGTCAAGGAGATACGGATTATCAGGAAAGCCTTACAATAGAGGGGATCAAAGCCAAATTGGACCAGTTTGCGAAAGAAAATGGAATTGAAAATAAACTCGTATCATCCATTGAGGAACGAGGCCTGGTCATCAGTATTCAGGACACCTTGCTGTTTAACAGCGGCTCGGCAGAAATATCAACGAATTCGCGGGCCATCCTGAAAAAAATCAGCACGGTCCTGTCCGCCTCACCGAATTATATAAAAGTGGAAGGACACACCTGCAACCTGCCAATCCATACCGCAGAATTTCGAAGCAATTGGGAACTGTCCGTACTCAGGGCGACCAATGTCGTCCATATTCTTGTCGATGACGGTGAGATCGATCCCCTTCGGCTGTCAGCAGCAGGGTACGGTGAATACCGCCCGATTGCCGATAACAGCACAGAACAGGGAAGAATCACCAACCGCAGAGTCGACCTGATTATCCTGCGTTCCAAGTATGATCTGCTCGAACCGGGCAGCAGCAGTAGCAATACGACCACAGGTGCCGACAGCAACGGAAACAGCAGCAACTAGCTGTTACAGGACTCCGAATCGTTCTACTAGCACACTTACCGCTTTAGTAAGCCAGGCTTTTGATGGCTCTATAGATAATATTGCACGTCATTTCCAGTTTCTCTTCGTTGACTGCGGATATTTTGTCTTCCGTCGTATGATTGTTCACCAGCCACTCCTTGCCCAGAATGGTTACCGCAGGAATGCCGGTGCCTGTAAAGGATATTTCATCGCTGTGATGGCTACCGCCAGAAACGTGCTCAAGGACCGCCCCATTTACTCTACCGGCTTCTTTCATGGTCTCAATCAAAGTCTGAGAGCTTTCACTGGCTGACCAGAGAATATACTCGCCCACGGCCCCATTGGCAACTGTATCAGCGTTAATCACAGCTATGATTTCGGAGAGCGGGATCAAAGGGTTCTGTACAAAATATTTGGAGCCCAGAAAGCCCATTTCCTCAGCACTCCAAAAAGCCACTGCAATATTGATTTTAGGCGCAAAACCGTCCTGTGCTTCCTTCACCAGTTGACGCATGACTTGAAGAATGCAGCCTACACCAGAAGCATTGTCATTCGCACCCGGATAGACTTCCCCGTTATAAATACCGAGATGGTCAAAATGGGCAGAGAGGATAAGTGTCTGTTCCGGGTTATTCCCGGTAATACCAGCTAAGATATTAGCCGCTGGGACCCGAAGTGTGTCCGTTTCATCCGGTCGAAAGAGCGCTCTGCCGTCAATCATCTTTTCTTTCATCGAAGGAATTGAAAAGAGCTGCCAGTAGTTGTCCGCGCTAAAAGACTCCAGCAGCAAGGCCTTGAATTGTTCTTCCAGGTAAACAAGCGCTTTGGTCTCTCCCGCAGTTCCCGCCCGGCGGCCTTCGAGATTGGCATGAGACAAGTACTGGACATCTTCGATGGCTTTTCTGGAAATCGCTTTGGTTGAAGGCACCCAAACAGTACCTTCGCCTGAAGCAAATTCAATACTGGAAGACGGAATTCCCAGAAGGCTTCCGAGTTTCTGCCCCCAGGCCCCAGGCAGGACCGTCCAGGGGATAACAAATGCCGCCATTCCGGCTGCAATTTTTAGAAAAGTCCGGCGTGATTTCATATTTTATAATCCTTTCACGGAGGGAGTAACATGTCACTAAAAATCAACAGTTCCACCCAAAAAAATAACTTTGGGATTGACCTTCATCAAACTTCAGAAAAAAAGGAAAGCAGCTTCAGCAATATTTTATCACATTCCCGTCAACTTCAAAGCCAGGAAATGCAACTTTTTCTGGAACGCCTTGAAAAGCAGGGGCAAAAGCTCTCCGAGAACAGATCGTTGGAAAATCTGACGGAATTTAAAACCATGGTCAAAAGTTTTCTTCAGTCAACCTTTGGAAAAAGCAGAAATATGCAGGAGGAAACCTTTTGGGATTACCGAGGTCAGCCGAAAGTCATGGCCAGGGTAACGAAGATCAACAAGGCACTGGAAGAATTGGGTGAACAAGTACTCTCTTCTCAGTCTGAACCTTTAAAAATCCTGGAAAAAATCCATGAGATTAAAGGACTTATTATCGATCTATTCACCTGATATTAAAAACGAGTTGGTCTTTACAATATTTTGAAAAGTATTTAAAATGTTGTACCAGCGAAAGGAGTAATAAAAAGAATGATGAACAGCACTGGCATGATTACGGATTATCCTAGATTCGTTAAATCCTTCCAAAATGTCAGCGGTCTTGACTTGAACTATTATAAAGAAAACCAGATGAAAAGGCGAATCCTGAACTTCATGAGCACCAGGGGGTACCAGGAAGATTATACGGACTTCCTGAAAGATCTCAGTCTTAAACCTGACCTCTACGATGCGTTTTTTAAACATCTAACCATCAATGTCACGCAGTTTTTCCGCGATGTCAAGCAATGGGATGTCTTTAGGGAAAAAATTATCCCCGACCTGTTAAAGACCAGATCTTCCTTAAAAATATGGAGCGCGGGCTGCTCAGCAGGCCAGGAAGCGTGCACCATGGCGATCGTCATGGCAGAATATTTTCCTGGAATAAACTTCAGTATCCTAGGAACAGATATTGACATCAACGTCTTAAAACAGGCCCAGTCGGGTATTTATGACGAGCGTGATTTTGCCAGCACTCCCCCCCATCTTCTCGATAAGTACTTCAACAAGTCTGAAAAGAAGTTCCAAATCAAAAACACGCTGACCAGGAATCTGACTTTCAAGGCGCAGAACCTGCTTACCGACAAGTTTGACCGAGGCTTTGATCTGATTGCCTGCCGCAATGTCGTCATCTATTTTACCGATGAAGCGAAGGATGTGCTGTACAAAAAATTTGCAGACTCGTTGAACCCGAAAGGGATACTTTTCACAGGCTGTACAGAGCATTTATTCGGCCAAAGCCAGCACGGCCTTAAATCCGTTTCCTCGTTCTTTTATCAGAAATTATAAAAAAGCTGCTCCCCTCTAAAATCTTACTAAACCTTAAACGAGAGCACAAACCGAATAAGATGCTGCTAATAGTTTACAAACTCTTGGCAGCATCTTTTTGAATTCATCCCAGCGGGTTTTTGCTGTCAGATTTATCCCACCAGGCTCGGTTGTCCCGATACCATTGAATCGTATCCCCAATTCCCTCGTTAAGATGATACCTGCATTGCCAACCCAGCTTTGTTTTCAGCTTCGTGCTATCCAGCGCGTATCTCCAGTCGTGTCCGGCCCTGTCGGCAACCTGAACCAGTGCATCCACCGGTTTACCCAGCATGTTCAGTATGGTCCGGGCCATCTCTAGGTTCGATGTTTCCTCCCCGCTCCCAATATTATACACCTCTCCTGGTTCCCCGTCCGAAAGTATCTCCGCAAGCGCCGCACAATGGTCCAGTACGTGGATCCATTCACGTTTATGCGACCCATCCCCATAGACAGTCAGCGGCATATTCTGTAAAACCTGAATAATACTATGCGGAATAAATTTTTCTTTATCCTGATTGGGTCCGTAGTTATTGCAGCACCGGGTCACGATCACCGGAAAACCGTAAGTTCTGGCAAAAGACCTGGCCATTAAATCAGCAGCTGCTTTGGAAGCCGAATATGGGCTGTTTGGACGAATCATGGAATGCTCCGAAAACTGTTCTGCCTCATTATCAAGACTTCCGTATACTTCATCGGTGGAAACCTGAATAAAGCGTTTTCCCGTAAAGCCGTTCTTCTCCCAATGTTCCTTGAAACAATGAAGCAGCGTTAAAGTCCCCATCAAATTGCTTCGGCCGAAAACCAGAGGATCGGTAATACTTCTGTCCACATGCGATTCGGCAGCAAAATTAATCACATCATCGGGGTCACATTCCTGAAGAATGCGTTTAACTTCTTTCGCAGTACTGATATCCCCTTGCGTAAAATAATACCTTGGATGAGCTGCCAGGTCTTGAAGATTTTCCACCTTTCCTGCGTAAGTCAGTTTATCAAAATTAATGACGATAACATCCTGATTGCGCTGCAAAATATATTTAATAAAATTGCTTCCGATAAAGCCTGCGCCACCGGTAACCATAAGAACTCTCATATTCTACACCTCAAATTATATTCTTTCGGCCAGCTCAACTGGCAAACTAGAGATCGATCTGACAGTGGTCCCCAAGAAAAAAAGTACTGGCTGAAGAGCTGTTTTCGGGGCTGCCTTGAATGGAAACCTGGTTTCCGATTAAGCTTCCGCTGATTTTCTTGGAGACATTGGCAAGTTGCGTATCCTCTAGGATAATACAATTTTCGATCTCACATTCTGTAATCCGGGTTCTCCTGCCCACTGTCGTATACGGTCCGATAAAGCTGTCCGTAATGATAGCATCATCGTCCAGATGAACTGGCCCCTGAATAATACTGTTCCGAATGGTCACATTGTTTCCCATTTGGATTTTTTGGGCCAGCGCTGCATCAAACATCAAGCGATTTGCTTCAAGAATGTCGTCTAATTTTCCGGTATCCTTCCACCATCCCCGGACCAGATCGCAAGTGACCCTGGCCCCGTTTTCCAATTGATTTTGGATTGCATCGGTAATCTCAAGTTCTCCCCGACGGGACGGTTTGATTTTGTCAATCGCTGCAAAAATGCTGTGGTCAAAGGCATAGACCCCTGTGATGATCAAGTTGCTGATATACTTCTCAGGCTTTTCGTAAAGCGCTGTTACAAATCCGTCTTTCACCACCGCAACCCCGAATTGGGAAGGATTGCTGACCGTATGAAGCAATACGCTGGTGTTGGCCTTTTGCTGGTAGAAATTTTGAATGAAGCTATCCAGCTCCATATTGAAGATGTTGTCTCCAAGGATCATCACAAAATCATCGCGGCCAAGAAAGTCGGCCGCAGTCCGAACAGCATGGGCAAGCCCCAGGGATTTATGCTGATGAATATAGGTGATTGCCGTGCCCCACGTTTCTCCGCTGCCGACCGTTTTTTTTACTTGTTCCTGCGTATCCCCAACGATAATTCCAATATCATGGATACCTGCCCTGGCTATCTTTTCAATAAGATAGATCAGAACTGGTTTGTTGACCAAGGGAAGAAGCTGTTTCGCCTTGGAATAGGTCAGCGGTCTGAGCCTTGTTCCGGTTCCTCCGCTTAAAATCAGAGCTTTCAAATTATTCTCCTGCCTTTAGCCGGTAAGATTTTCTATAAAGAGAGGGTTGTCTTTCTAATATAATATTGCGCAAGAACCGCAATGGTGTAACCACGGACAACTCCTCCCATATAATAAAGTGATAGTTGCCCTAACAGAACCTGAAGGGATGATCAAGTAAAAAGACGATTAAGTGGAGGGAGATATAGAAATGGTAGCGCCACTCCTAAGTTATGTAACCTTTAACCGCCTGGGCCAGACAATCAGGAGCCTTTCAAGTGTCCTTGAAACGCCGGAAAACTTTGAATTAGCAATCGTTGATAATAATTCCACAGATGGTACCTGGAAATATATCCAAAGTCTGAAGGACAGGCGGATCAAATTCAAAACAAGGCTCCCTGTCAATCTAGGACAGGTCTACGCCTCAAATCTAAATCTGTCCAAGAGAAGAGATGATCAATATTTTATTGCTGTCGATCAGGATGTTGTGATTGAAAGCAAAAATTGGCTGACCTACATCCTAAGGGTGTTTAAAAATACTCCGAATATCGGTTTACTCAGTATTCATGCCGGGTTTCCGCCCCGAAATATGCCTCCGACTACCCCAGTCATCAAAAATGATTTGGTTTATCTGGAATTAACCAAGAACAGGTCTGATTATTCGCAGGATTATATGCCCGGTAGCATCCTGGCCTTGAGCCCTGATCTTATCTCTAAAATTGGCTTTTGGAGTGAAGAAAATAATTTTGGCAGCAGGGAGTTGTTTCTAAGGGCTAATCATTTTACAGCGTTTAAAACAGGAATTCTGATGAACGTGAACATTTCTATCCCGCAACAAATAGTTTGCGGCAAATGTCCCGGTCAATCCTTCTGCCGTCTGTCAAAAAACGGAGAGACCAAAACCGGAGAAACCTGTTTTACCATCTACGAGAAATTAAACCAGAATAAATTATTCCGAGAACAATACCACTGGAAATTTGACGAAACAGTTAAGGATCTGCAGAGCGGTGCCCGTTCCCCATACTGCACTTCATTATTCAGTTGTAACTCCACTGCGGAGGAAACCTACAATCTTGACTGGGCAACCGAAAACTTTCAATTCTATGCATCCAAAGCCAACTGAATATTTGCCAGGGGAGAAAAAAATGATAAACAATGATGGTTTTTCTGAACCGGTCTATGTTACCGAACCTTTGCTGCCAGACTTGGCGGAGACTTACAGCATGCTCGAAATAATATGGCAAAGCAGGCAGCTCAGCAATAACGGAAAGATGGTCCAAGAACTGGAAAGAAAACTGGCTGCTTTCCTGGGCACCCGATATTTATCGGTTTTTGCAAATGGCACGAATGCCTTGCAAATTGCATGCAAAACCCTGGATCTGTCCGGGGAAGTCATCACCACCCCGTTTACCTTTGCCGCTACGGCCAACGCGCTGGCCTGGAATCATCTTACGCCGGTCTTCTGCGACATTGAAGAAGCCACGTTCAATATTGATGCCGACCGTATCGAGTCCCTGATTACGAATAAAACCACTGCCATCCTGCCGGTACACGTTTTCGGCCATCCGTGCGAGGTCGAAAAGATTGACCGGATTGCAGCAAGGCATAACCTGAAAGTACTTTATGACGGGGCCCACGCTTTTGGTGTGAAAATAAAGGATAAACCGGTCGGCTCCTATGGAGATATCACCATGTTCAGCTTTCATGCCACCAAAATCTTTCACACCGTCGAAGGCGGTGCACTTATCTTTCGGGATCAGGACCTCCAGCAGAAAGCCAAGTGTTTGAGAAATTTTGGTCTAAAAGAAGACTACAGTGTGGACGAACCGGGTATAAACGGCAAACTGAACGAATTGCAGGCTGCTGTCGGCATTTTGCTCTTAAAAGAAGTGGAAGCTGAAATAGCCCAAAGGAAATATCTTACCAACCTGTACCGGCAAGTGCTGGCTGATGTCCCTGGGATAACCGTCTCCCAGGAGGCTGAAGAAATTACAGCCAATTATCCGTATTTTGTTATCCGGGTTGATCCGACCGCATACGGTATCTCCCGGGACGAGCTCTATAGCCGATTGTTAAGCTTCAATATTTTTTGCCGAAAATATTTTTACCCGCTCTGCAGCAATTTTAAGTGTTTTAAAGGTCTTCCTTCCTCCTCCGCAGACAATCTACCCACAGCCAACAAAGTCGCAGAAAGTGTTCTGGCTCTGCCGCTTCACGGCAGAATGTCAGCGTCCGACGTTCAAAAAATAGGCGGCATCATCAGGGAAATAAAAATTAAAAATAAAAAGCAAATCAACGAAATTTTCAATTGAATTGGGCGTGTGATCATTGGCTATAAAAGATCTCATCATTTTTGGAGCCGGCGGCTTTGGCCGGGAAGCTACCGAGCTCGTTGAAGATATCAATACAGAAAAAAAGCAGTGGAACCTGTTGGGCTATATCGACCAAACTCCGGCCAAACAAGGAAAGGTTATTAATGACTATCCTGTTCTGGGCAACCTGGACTGGCTCGAAAAAAACACAGGGCACCCTCTCTGGATTGTATGTGCGATCGCGAGACCGACGGATAAATACCGTCTGATCGCCAGCCTGTCCTGTTTTCAGCTATATTTTGCCAACCTGATTCATCCCGCTGCCCGAATAAGCCACTCCGTTCAATTGGGCTGCGGCAATATCATCTGCTGGAACAGTTTTCTGTCGACGGATGTCAGGATAGGTAGTCACGTAGCCTTAAATCCGGGCTGCAGGATTGGCCACGATACGGCTGTCCGGGATTACTCCTCTTTATACTGGGACGTCACCCTGGCCGGAAACGTGCAGGTCCATGAAGGTTGTGAAATCGGTTCCAAAACTGTGGTGATCCCCGAAAAAGAGATTGGCAGGTGGAGCATCATCGGGGCTGGTGCTGCCGTCACTCGCAACATCCCGGAATACTGCACGGCCGTCGGTGTCCCTGCCCGACCGGTTAAACATTTAAAAGAATTGGTTGAAACCCATTCCCCTAAAGGACTGATGATATGAAGGAACTTTCTTCTATTTTGATCAAAACTGCGATACAGCTTGTTCTTGAAGCCATTAATCAGGCTCAAGCCTCTGCCCTGCAAAAACGCGTCAGCCCCTTCCCTGTTCAGGAAGCCGCTGACACCCCTACTGCGGAAATTTCTCAACAAGCGGTTCCAAAAAACATTGACTGGGAAGAATTAGACGACGCCACCATCCTTCAACAGATTCTAGATCCTGGGATCCTGGAAGAAATCATTGAACCTTCTGTACAGAACCCGACAGACAGCACCTCCCCTCCTCCTTTTATCAGCTATGTTACCTTCAACCGTCTCGGGCTTACCATGCAGAACCTAAACAAGATTTTGGATTCAGACGAAGATTTTGAAATGCATATCATCGACTGCAACTCCAAAGATGATACCTGGAATTATATCAAAAGCCTTCAGGACAAAAGAATTAAATCCAAAACACGCTTGAAGGTTAACCGGGGGCCGATCTATGTCCTGAACTACAACCTCAGAAAGAGAAAGCCCAACCAGTATTTCTTCACGATTGACAGCGATGTCTATATCAAGACCAAAAACTGGCTGACCAGGTATATGGAAATATTTGAAGCTTTTCCGGAAGTGGGTCTCTTAGGAACCATGCGGGATAACCCTTATCCGAGATTTCTCCCTCCCGTCATTCCTCAGGTCAAGAATGATCTATCCTATCTTCAGCTGAGAAATGCCGGCATTGATGTAATCATGGATTTTATTCCGGGATGTCTTCAGGGGTTACGGCCTGAGCTCATTGACCGGATCGGTTATTGGAATGAGGAATGCGGGTATGGCGATGCTGAATTATCACCAAGGATTGTGCATTATACTCCTTTCAAAGTCGGCTTTGTCACGACCGTGGAAATTGATATGACCCAGTTCATCGGCTGTGACAAGTGTCAGGCCCAAAGCCTCTGCACGCTGAACAGAAGCATAAAAACCTGCTTTATGCTGGCCAAGCAAGCCAACAGTAACGAAAGCTTTGCCAAAAAGGCCAAATGGAAATACCTCGAAATATTTCAAGAGCTAGCCGATGGAAAAAGAACAGCCTATTGCACTTCACTTTTGGACCCTGCATCCCGGGAAGGGAATTTGTACCATGATGCCTGGGCACTCGAGAATTTTGAATATTATTTGAGAAGATCGAACTGATCTTTACAAAATATGAACGGAGATGCTATACTTCTTTTCTGGACACAATCCAGTTGATCAGGATTTTTCAGATTTGCAAATAAAATATAATATGATTTTTAATGTGTTGGGGCAAACTTCACGAAAGTGAAGGACGCTAAAGTTATGGGTCTAAATCAGGGAATTTGAAATGCATGCAATACAAAATGAATGGAATCCAAATGCATTTCCAGGATATTCTGACAGGATTGCCAGACTACAAGGATTTTGAACTTCTCAGGGAAGAGCAGTTCCTTTTATGGATCTGCTCTTTTTTATTTCAACTATTTTGGTATATTCTAACCGGTTAGGCCAATAAAAATTGACCACACTAATGATGGAGGTGCACGATTCATGACCTTGATTCTGACCCTTGTTATTTTTGTAGCTACGTATGCACTGATCGTAACGGAGAAAATCCCGCGGGCTGTCGCCGCGGCCCTCGGTGCCTGTCTCCTGATTCTTTTGGGTGTATTCCCGCAGGAAACTGCTGTGGAACACATCGACTGGAATACGCTGGGCTTACTTATCGGCATGATGATCATTGTCGATCTGACCAGACGTTCCGGTGTCTTCGGCTTTCTGGCTATTTGGGTCGCCAAGAAAGTCAAAGGCAATCCAATCAGACTGCTGATCTCTTTGGCTATACTGACTGCCGTTTTATCGGCTTTTCTGGATAACGTGACGACTGTTTTGCTGGTCGTTCCGGTTTCCATTGTGATTGCCGAAACCTTGAAATTAAACCCAATACCTTTTTTGATTACCCAGATTCTAGCCAGCAACATCGGGGGAACCGCGACCCTGATCGGTGATCCGCCGAATATCATGATTGCCGGACCGGCAGAGCTTACTTTTATGGATTTCATGGTGAACCTGGCACCTGTGACGATTGTGATCTTGGCTGTTACCCTATTGGGCTTTTATTTTCTTTATCGCCAAAAGCTAAAGACCGATAAGGAATCCATCGCCCTGCTGCTGTCGCAAAATGAATACGACTATATTAAAGACTGGGCCCAGCTCAAAAGAAGCCTGGCCGTGCTCGCTCTGACCATTGTCGGTTTTATGCTGCACGCCGTCATCCATGTTGAGACCGCTACGATTGCGCTGGCCGGAGGCATGCTGCTCATGGTGCTGAGCCGTGAGGAACCGGAAGAGGTATTTCTGGCGATTGAATGGCCGACGATCTTCTTCTTTACCGGATTATTCGTTTTAGTCGGAGGATTGGTCGAAGTTGGCGTCCTGGACAAGGTTGCTGAATGGAGCCTTGGGCTTACCGGCGGTGTGCCGGTCGTCATGGCGATGCTGATTGTCTGGCTTTCCGCTATTTTTTCAGCTTTCGTCGATAATATTCCGTTCGTGGCCACCATGATTCCGTTGATTCAAAAAATCGGGGTCCTCGGCGGGCTGACCCCAGAACAGCTCCAGCCGCTCTGGTGGTCTCTGGCTCTGGGCGCCTGCCTGGGCGGAAACGGTACCATTGTCGGTGCCTCGGCCAACGTCATTGTCTCAGGGATTGCCGAAAAAAACGGCTATACGATCAGCTACAAAAAATACTTCCTGATCGGATTTCCGTTCATGATTCTATCCATTGTGATCGCCTCGGCGTATATTTTGCTGCGGTACTATTAGATTCTTTCTCTCTCTTCAAAATGAGTATGAAGCAATCTATGGGCAGTGTCACTGAAAGGCTGGCCCAGATATTCCTGATAAAGTTTCTGGATTTCTGAATTCTCATGAGATTTTCTGATCTTTTTATTTTTATCTTCCTGATAGATCGCTTCCTGACGCTTGCGGACAATTTCAAAATTGCCGTGATGGTAGGGCTGCCCACCTCCGGCAACACAGCCTCCGGGACAAGCCATAATTTCAATGGCTTCGTATTGATTCTTACCGTCCCTGATTTCCTCAAGCAGAGTCCGGGCGTTTCCGAGCCCGCTGGCAATGCCTATCCGTAGCATCTTGTCGCCAATTTGAACTGTGGCCTTTCGCAAGCCTCCATCTCCCCGGAGCTGCTCGAACTCAACTTTCTGTAATTCTTTACCGGTCAGCCACTCATAAGCTGTCCGGAGCGCAGCTTCGATAACCCCGCCGCTGGTTCCGAAGATCACTGAGGCACCTGTGGTTTCACCCAATGGTCTGTCATATTCACTCGAAGGCAGATTGATAAAATCCAGACCGGCTTCTTTGATCATTAGGCCAAGTTCCCGGGTCGTGACGACAATATCGACGTTATTATGCTCATCCTTAGTTAGTTCCGGACGCTTGGCCTCGGCTTTCTTGGCAATACAGGGCATGACGGAGACCACTACAATATTGTCCGGGTCAATGCCATTCTTCTCGGCATAATAAGTTTTAACGATTGTACCAAACATAATATGCGGTGACTTGCAGGTGGAAGGCACTTCCAACAATTCAGGGAACTGATGCTCAATAAATTTGACCCAGGCCGGACAGCAGCTCGTGAGTATCGGAAGTGTTTTATTGTTCTGCAGACGGTAGATCAGTTCTGAGGCTTCTTCCATAATTGTCAAGTCCGCTCCAAAATCCGTATCGAAAACTGCGTTAAATCCGATACGCTTTAAGGCGGTTACAAGCTGGCCGGTTGCAATCGTCCCCGGTTCCATATCAAATATTTCTCCGATGGCTACGCGGATAGCCGGAGCAGTTTGGACAATCACATATTTATCCGGATCATTTAAAGCTTCCCATACTTTATCGGTATGATTAATTTCCGTAAGCGCTGCTGTAGGGCATACCTGAACACATTGCCCGCAGTAAGTACAAGAAGACTCTACCATCGGAATATTAAAGGCAGGGCCAACAAAGGCTTCAAATCCGCGGCCGATCCCTGACAGGATACCGCAGGTTTGGACCTTATTGCACATCGTTTCACAACGCCGGCAGTAAATGCACTTGTTGGCGTCTTTGACGATCGCCTCACTGGATACGTCCTTCGGATAATTCATCCGTTCACCTTCCCAGCGGATATGCCGGACCCCTAATTCTGCGGCTAAGGCCTGAAGCTCACATTCTCCGTTTTTGGGACAGGTAAAGCATTCATTGGGATGATTCGATAACAGGAGTTCAACCGCCATTCTTCTGGCTGTAATTGCTGTAAGCGTATGCGTGAGTACTTCCATTCCATCCGTAATGGTGGTTACGCACGCCGGGACAAGTTTATTCCGGTTTGTCTTCTCATCGATTAGCTCAACCATGCAGACCCTGCAGGAAGCCGTCTGATTGACCATTTTGATATCATGCAAATCCAGATGACATAAAGTTGGAATCCGAACTCTTGCTTTATGGGCGGCTTCCAAAATGGTGATGCCTTCAGGGACCCGTAGATATTGATGATTAATTTTAAAATCAATCATTTTTTTAGCAGGATGCGTTTGTTGAACGTCGGTCATGGTTAGCCTCCTTATGATTTCAGACCAATTTTATTCTTTGCTTGATAATGGCCTTCCCCTCGAGGATGGTCAATGTCTTTGATCAGGGCCAGGTATTCGTCCCAAAAATATTTCATGGTACTGATGACCGGGCTGGGCGCAGTCTGACCAAGCCCGCAGAGCGAACTACCTTTAACCATGTAAGCGAGCTGTTTGATGGCATCTAAATCCGCCATCGTTCCTTTGCGGCGGGTAATTAGATTCAGCTTTTCATATAACCGCTTGGTACCGATCCGGCAGGGGGTGCAGCGGCCACAGGATTCATCCATCGTAAACTCCAGGTAAAACTTAGCGATATTGACCATATTATCGGTTTCATCCATGATGATCATGCCCCCTGATCCCATCATGGACCCGATACTGAGCAGGTTATCATAGTCTAAAGGAATGTCCAGGTGTTTCTCCGGGATCACGCCTCCGGACGGTCCCCCTGTTTGAACGGCTTTGAATTTGTGGCCGTTGGGGATACCTCCGCCAATTTGAAAGATAATTTCTCGTAAGGTTGTTCCCATGGGGACTTCGACCAGGCCAACATTTTTGACTTTACCGACCAGCGCAAAAACCTTGGTCCCTTTACTTTTCTCAGTGCCAATGGAAGCGAACCAATTGCTCCCTTTAAGGATAATCGGAGAAATATTGGCAAACGTCTCCACATTGTTTACACAGGTCGGACAGCCCCAATATCCTTCTTCCGCAGGATAAGGCGGTTTAAAATTTGGCTCACCGCGTTTTCCTTCACAGGAGTTAATGAGCGCTGTTTCTTCCCCGCAGACAAAAGCCCCCGCTCCATATTTCAACTGGATATCAAAGGAAAAAGACGTGTTGAAAATATTTTCTCCCAGAAAGCCCAATTCTCGAGCCTGCCGCAAAGCAGTTTGCAGTCTGAAAATTGCCAGCGGGTATTCGGCTCGGATGTAAATGAATCCGTTGGTGGCGCCAATTGCATAGCCGCCGATCACCATGGCCTCTAAAACGGAATGAGGATCGCCCTCCAGGATGCTCCGGTCCATGAAAGCCCCCGGGTCACCTTCGTCTGCATTGCAAATGATATATTTGTCCTTGCTTTTTTGATTTTTTGTAATTTCCCATTTCTGACCTGTGGGGAATCCCCCCCCGCCACGGCCCCGCAGCCCGGATTTTTTTATTTCGTCTATGACCTGATCCTGGGACATCGTTGTCAGTACCCTTCCCAAGGCTTCATAGCCTCCGACTTCAATATAATCCGAGATATTTTCCGGGTTAATCAGCCCGCAATTGCGCAGGGCGATCCGGTACTGTTTCGGATTTTTTGTTGTTTCTGACATCATAGCCTCCAAACAAATTACGTACTTTGTGATCTGCGCCCGATTCTACACCCGGTCAAACTTCATTTCTAATGAGAGATTTTCAACTGCTTTCCCGTTTTTAATATGCTGCTCAATAATTTCCTGGACCTTGTCTTTGGTTACATTACCATAGAGAACCGGTTGTTCGCCCGGTTTATTTACCTGAACAGTTGGTTCCGAGTGACAACAGCCAATACAGCCGACCGGAACAACTTGGGCATTCGTTATGTTCTGGGCAGTGATTTCATCCGAAAAAGCATTGTAGGTCTCCCTTGAACCTGATGAGATGCCGCAGGTACCCATCCCCACAAGAATTTTGATTTGTTCTTCCGGCGTTTGTCCGCCTTGTTTTCTATTTACATTCTTTTGATATTCTTCTTTGATTTTTTTTAATTCCTCCAGCGAACCAATCTTCATACCAGTATCTCCTTCCGACGGTATGATTCGAGGATGGTATCCAGGTCCTCTTCTCTCACCCTGCCAAATACTTTATCATCAATCATCATAACGGGAGCCATGCCGCAAGTGCCGATGCAGCGGACATCTTTCAGTCCGAAAAGACCGTCAGGTGTGATTTCATTGGATTCAATGCCAAGCTTTTCTTTCAGTCTTTCCATAATTTTATCCGACCCTTTGACAAAGCAAGCAGTCCCCATACAGATACTGATCGTATGTTTTCCCCTTGGCTTGGTTGTGAAGTAGGAATAAAAGCTGACGACCCCAAATACTTCTGCTCCCGGAATTCCTAATTTTCGGGCAATAAAAAGTTGTACATCCCTCGGTAAATAGCCAAAAATATTCTGGGCCTTATGTAAGATTTCAATCAGAGCGCTTTTCGTTGTTGGCAAACTCTTAATAAAAGCTTCCAGTTCCTCAAATTTTTCTCTGGGCAGATTTTCATTGGTTGGTTCCATAACATCGATTGCCTGTGGCTTGGTCATAGCAAGTACACAATCCTTTCCGAAAACAACAATAATTTTTCATGGCAAAGAGCTATTCAGTAATAGTTTGGAAAAATAGCATAGATTTATTCAGACAAGAGCTCGGGCATAAAATAATGCAATGAACTTTTGCATGTTCATTGCATTTCTGGTTAGCCGTTATCTTGTTTTCTTCATTATTCATATCGTCATTCTCAAATTATTTACATTATAATAGAACGTATTACTCATATACTATCCATATTCCGTCTATTTTCCATTATACTGACACAGCGGATAGAAAGATCTGCTCTCCAAAGATCATTACAGTAAATATCCCAAGGGACAGAAACGGTCCGTAAGGGATCTCAGATTTCAGGGATCTCTTACGCACTGTGATCAGTAACACCGCAGTAAGACCTGCATACAACGAACCAAGGAACAAAGCCAGAAGCACCGGCGGGCCCATAAAAAGCCCTGCTGCAGCCATCAGCTTGATATCTCCTCCGCCTAGCCCATCGGGGAAAAATAAGCTCAGAAAAAAAAGCGGTACGGAAGCCGCAAAAAAACCAATAACCCAAGTATACCACGCAGCTCCAAAACACACGCTCTGATAGACGCCGTGCAAAACACTCAAGCCCAGCAGAAAAACGACCAGCTTATCCGGAATCACCTTTTTCTGCCAGTCAATAAACGACACGACGATCAGCACAGACAAAAGCATTACCAGAAAAACACTTTCCAGGCTCAGTCCATAGGTAAACCAGACAATCAGGTACAAGACCCCGTTCAGCAGTTCGACTGCGGGATAGATCGGCGAGATCGGGCCCCGGCAGTTTTTGCAGCGTCCCCGCAGAAAGAGGTAGCTGAAAACAGGGATGTTCAGATACCACGGAATCAGCGTATCACAGTGCGGGCAATAGGATCTCCCGCCAACAACGCTTTTCCCGATCGGAATCCGGTAAATGCACACATTCAGGAAACTGCCGATGACCAACCCATACAGTAGGACGATGACAGAGATCATAATATTTTCGATCAAGACAGTACCACCTTTTTAATGTTGGAATTAATTAAAGGCCTAATGCGGATAAATAATCTCAGCCGCAATCCAGAAGATAATCAGCAATCCTACGAGTATTGGCAGAAATATCAGGATCGCCTTTTCCTTTTTGCCAATGATTGCCGCAATTCCGGCAATAAAGCCTGCTAATCCCAATGCAGCTACTGCAAACGTCGGAAAAGGCAGTGCGCCCATCATTTTCAGCACGATCAATACAATAAAAGCAATACTCAGTCCAGCCGACCATCGGCCGGAACGGGATTGGGGCCATAACTTTGCCTTCATATAATCATCCCTTCCTGTCACTTAACACCTTCAACCTTATTATTGTATATACTCAAAAATTATTTTGATCGTTTCTATCATTGATAAATAGGCTGCGCAGCAAAAGAAATAGAATTCACTGAGATATTTAGCTAAAAAACACGTCCACAGCGACGCCGCAAAAACTCAGAATATAATACACGCCGATCAGAATCACCAGAAAAACCAGAACCGACCGCTCTTTCTTCCTGATAACAGCTTTCAGTCCAATAATGGCCGCTGCAATGCCTGCGGCAAAGATCAGAACGGTAATGACAACCTGCAGGGGATTATGCGAGATCAGTTCTAAGCCGGAGTACCCTTCCTTGTATGGAAGTACGGAACCCACGACAAACAAAATCCAGCTGACAATCACCAGGATGAAGGATTTTCTGCCGGACTTGCTTTTGGGTAAAATCGTGATTCTCATGACATTCACCCCTTTTTATAAAGAAAACTTGGCTGGTGCCAAGTCTTTGGCGGCTGCTTAGTTGCACTTAGATATACCAGAAAATAATTATACTTTCTGATATACCCATAAAACCGACCTTGTTAAGCGTTTAGACTGGTTGTTTCAATATTAATATGCCATGGCTTACTGATATGCCTATAGGCTTATCAGTTTCTATTCCCACTCAATCGTTCCGGGGGGTTTAGAGGTAATGTCATAAACCACGCGGTTCACACCGTGGACTTCATTGACGATCCTGTTTGAGATGACTTCGAGCAGTTCGTACGGCAGCTTTGCCCAGTCGGCCGTCATCGCATCGTCACTCGTGACCGCCCTTAAGACGATGGGATAACCGTACGTGCGTCCATCTCCCATCACGCCGACACTACGGATAGAGGGCAACACCGCAAAGTATTGCCATACCTCCATGTGGAGTCCGGCTTTAATAATCTCTTCCCTGACAATTGCATCCGCTTCTCTTAAATAATCCAGCTTTTCCGGCGTGATTTCGCCGATGATACGGATTGCAAGCCCCGGTCCTGGGAATGGCTGGCGCCAGACAATCTCTTCCGGCAAGCCAAGTTCCAGTCCGACTTCCCGGACTTCATCCTTGAAAAGCATCCGTAAAGGTTCGATCAGTTCAAACTGCATATCTTCAGGCAGCCCGCCAACATTGTGGTGCGTTTTAATGGTTTCAGCTGTTTCGGTGCCGCTTTCTACAATATCCGGATAAAGCGTACCCTGTACCAGAAAATCAATCTGGCCTAACTTACGGGCTTCATCTTCGAACAGCCTGATGAATTCATTGCCAATCCGTTTGCGTTTTTCTTCCGGTTCGGAAATTCCTTTCACCTTAGCCATAAAACGTTCCGAAGCATCGACAAAATCCAGATTCAGGTGAAACTTTCCAATAAACGTATCCTTGACCTGCTCCGATTCATTCTTGCGCATAAATCCATGATCGACATAAATACAGGTTAGCTGATCCCCGATCGCTCTATAAACAAGTACTGCGGCGACAGAAGAATCGACCCCGCCGCTTAACGCGCATAAGACCTTTTTATCTCCGACTCTCTTCCTGATCTCCTGTACCTGGGATTCAATAAAGGATTCCATGGTCCAGTTGCCTTGGCAGCCGCATACCCTGTACAGGAAGTTTTCAAGCATTGCCTGTCCTTCCGGGGTATGTTTGACTTCCGGATGAAATTGAACGCCATAAAAGTTCTTTTCCGGACAGTAGATTCCCGCAACCGGCGTATTGGCAGTAAAGGCAGCCCGGATGAAACCGGCAGGCAGTTCCAGCACTGAGTCCCCATGACTCATCCAACACTGACGAGCACCTTTGAGTCCGTGCCAGACCCCTTCATTATATTCAATCGTGATTTCTGTTTTCCCATATTCATGGGCCTGCGGTCTCTCCACACGTCCGCCTAGCTGTACGGTCATCAGCTGCATGCCATAACAGATACCGAGGATCGGTACCCCCAGTTCATAGATTGCCTGGTCAATGAAAGGCGCGCCCTCCTGATTGACACTGGCAGGACCTCCCGAGAAAATGATTCCTTTCGGGGCCATGGCTTTAATCTTCTCTACAGGGGTCTTATATGAAATCATCTCTGAATATACTTTTGCTTCTCTGACCCGGCGCGCAATCAGCTGATTATACTGTCCACCAAAGTCAAGAACCAACACCAGTTCACGTTCCACTTGCATCATCCTTTCAACATTTCAGTACTGAGACTTATGATATGATTTTCTTAACTGGCAGTAAAATGGAGTAATCTCTTTTGATATCATTTCTCATAAACCTCGGGCTTCAAAACGCCAATATACGTGAGGTTCCTGTACATTTCGTCATAATCAAGCCCATAGCCGACTGCAAACTCATTTGGTATCACAAAGCCATTGTAATCAGGCTGAATATCGACCTGTCTCCGCTCCGGCTTGTCCAGAAGCGTGACAATCTTCAGGCTTAAGGGTTGTCTCCCGAGAAGGTTTTCCTTCAAGTATTTCAGCGTAAGCCCTGTATCAACAATATCCTCAACAATCAGGACGTGTTTGTCTTCGACACTGGTTTCCAGATCCTTCAGTAGTCTGACGGCTCCTGAAGAACGGTTGGAGCTCCCATAGCTTGAAACGGCCATAAAATCATATCTCAACGGAATTCTTATTTGCCGGATCAAATCTGCAAAAAAAGGCACAGCCCCTTTAAAAATACCAATGGTCAGAAGATCCTTGCCAAAATATTCGTTGGTAATCTGTTCACCCAGTTCGGCCACCCTTTTTTTTAGCTGTTCCTCGGTTATCAGCACCTTCGCAATCTTTCTTTCCATTCCTACCACTCCATTAAGCTATTACCACTGAATTATATCACAAGTTGAACAGGATAAAAAAGAAGATACTGCAAAAACTGCATTCGAACAGCGTTTTTGCAGTACCTTCTTTTATGAAGCCAGACATTTACTCTGCCGTTTCAGGCGGCTGGATTGAAATCTTTCTTCCGATATCCTTAAATTCCAGGATCAGGGTCATCGGTTCTCCGGTTTCTTTGTTTTGCGCTCTCACTTCAACCTGCGTTACAGTTTTGGTGCTTCTGGTGATATAGAGCGTGTACTCAAAACCGGTCCATAGAGTTTCCATCATCTGATTCTGTACACTTGGTTTTAGCGTGCATACCCAGCATTTCTTGCTGTTTAGTTCTTTCTCTCCTTTAAGCATCACCTCACCGATCTCTTTCAACTGCAGACTGGCCAAAGGGTTAAGCTCCACCAGAAAGACTTTTTGGGCAACTGATACATCGCTGAATTTTACCCACGCTTTGCTGAAAGGGTCCTTGTTGTAGAGAACATCACCCACCTTAATCATTTCAACTTTGCTTCCCGCCAGCTGACCCTGAATCTGAATGTTTTCACCGCTCTTATAGCCGGTAATCCTCGTCAGTAACCGCGCTTTGCCATCCACTGTCTGCTGCTGCGTTAAAGCATAAGAAAATGAATTGGCTTTGTTCAGGTTTTCCAGGCCCAAGATAACCAGCTGCTGCGGATCGGGCTGACGCATTATGGTAATCATTCCTCCAATGACGAACAAAAAAATGATGATGGAACCGACAATGATTTTCTTTTTCATACCTTGCCCTCCTGGCGGAGTTCTTACTTAATATTATGACCGGCTAAATCAAGGTATTACTGGTAATTCCTGTTTGGGCTGAATTATCGATTATACGATTGCCTATTGGCAAATCCGAAATCAATGGATCAAAAGCCGGGAGTCGCCATATCCACACCGGAAATTCGATGTCGGTGGCCGTTGTCTACGGTCGTGTAGAAATCCCAATTATGCGCATGCCATCCATTCTTCAGCGGAATTGAAGGGCTCGAAACAGCTTTGTAGTAATGCGTATGTCCATGCTCATACAAAACGAAATTTTCTGAATGATGAACATGACTATCACCGGTTGAAATAGCTATTCCCGAAATATCCAAGCATTGATGAGAATGCCCGTAATCGCAGGATGTATGCGTTGAACTTCCATGATTATGGTTTGGCGGGCTTTTCGCAGTTTGCACCATAAAAGATAACCTCCTCTTTCTATAAAATATTTTCAGAGGAGATTTTTTGAGCATATTCTATTCTTCCATCTTTAACCAAATAAGTATTTAAGGTGCCATCCCGCTTTTTATATGACTAAATTAGTAGGCCAAGTTCCTCTGCAAAGTTTTTTTGCGAGGAAAGATATTTGGCCATTCCTAACCTGTCCCCGAAAACAACGGAGATACCCAAAGACGTTCACCGAACTCTCTAAAAAGACCATCCATCTCGGACAGTCTACTTAATTCTTAAGACAAACATTTTAAGTCTAAACTTGTATAACTAGCATATATACTACTACAAATATATTTAGAATAATAAATTTCCAAAGGTAAAGCAACCAATTCTTCTTGAGAGGAGGAATTGGACTATGACAAAACTCTATCAGACAATGATGATCATTTTTGGTTCCTGTTCCCTTCTTGTAAGCCTGATCGCTTTGATTATCCAAATAATTAAACTATGTATTTAATTAAAAACTTGCCTAGATCTAGCCTTATGTGTAAAAAGTAGCCGCCTACAAATTGAACTACTTTTTACACCAAGCAATATGGTTGCTTTGCCCATCTATAAGGGAAATTCCTTATAGATTTTTTGTTCACAATTTTATTTTATGAGATTGATTAACCATTTATGATAAGACAAAAAAAAGAAAGAGGCTTCCCAAAAGTTCAGCAAACTAATGAGAAACCTCTAACCGAAGGATTTATTATAACCCCTATACCAGGAGATTATTTTTATCACCTTCACGCTACCCCGTAGGGGATATTTTTTATCAGCGCATGATATATCAATGGGTTTGGTCTTTTCCTACATCATGCCGCCCATTCCGCCCATGCCACCCATGCCGCCCATGGCAGCTGCTGGATTTTCTTTCTCAGGCAGGTCGCAAACGAGGCACTCTGTGGTTAAGAGCATAGCGGAGATCGAAGCTGCGTGCTGCAGAGCCGAACGGGTTACTTTCGCCGGGTCAACGATACCGGCTGCAATCATATCCTCATAAACTTCAGTCATCGCGTTGAAGCCTACGCCTCTAGAGCTGTTGCGGACTTTTTCCACAACGACGGAACCTTCGAGACCAGCATTATTAGCAATCTGTCTGACAGGCTCTTCCAGTGCTTTACGGATAATAGCCACTCCGGTTTTCTGATCGCCGGATACGTCAACGTTATCAAGTGCAGCAATTGCATCAAGATAAGTTGTGCCGCCACCGGCAACAATGCCTTCTTCGACTGCGGCGCGAGTAGCTGCCAGAGCGTCCTCAATGCGCAGTTTCTTTTCTTTCATTTCAGTTTCGGTAGCTGCTCCAACCTGGATGACGGCAACGCCGCCGGCCAGTTTAGCCAGACGTTCCTGGAGTTTTTCTTTGTCATAGTCGGAGGTTGTTTCTTCAATCATTTTCTTGATGGATTCAACACGGGCACTGATAGCCTGTTGGTCGCCGTTGCCATCAACGATGGTCGTTTCTTCCTTGGTTATTTTGACCTGTCGGCAGCGTCCGAGCATATCCAGCGAAGTATTTTCCAGTTTGAGGCCGAGGTCTTCAGTGATGACCTGTCCGCCGGTCAGAACAGCAATGTCTTCGAGCATCGCTTTGCGGCGGTCTCCAAAACCGGGAGCCTTAACGCCTACGGCCGTAAAGGTTCCGCGGAGTTTATTGACAATCAGGGTAGCCATAGCTTCGCCTTCCAGATCTTCAGCGATGATCAGGAGCGGTCTGCCAGCCTGAACTACTTTTTCCAGAACAGGAAGGATATCTGCAATCGCACTGATCTTCTTGTCGGTGATCAGAATGAATGGATCGTTTAAGATAGCTTCCATTTTATCGGTATCGGTGATCATATAGGCGGAAACATACCCACGGTCAAACTGCATTCCTTCAACAACTTCCAGTTCAGTGGTCATGCCTTTGGCTTCTTCAACAGTGATAACACCGTCTTTGCCGACCTTTTCCATAGCCTCGGCAATCAGACTGCCGATCGTTGTATCAGAAGCGGAAATCGAAGCAACCTGAGCTATGGCTTCTTTGCTTTCTACAGTCTTGGCATTTGCTTTAACGTCAGCAACAATCGCTTCTACAGCTTTTTCAATACCGCGTTTGATTTCCATCGGATTAGCGCCGGCAGCAACGTTCTTCAGACCTTCACGAATAATGGCCTGAGCCAGAACGGTCGCTGTGGTCGTGCCGTCACCGGCTACATCGTTTGTCTTGGTAGCAACTTCTTTTACAAGCTGTGCTCCCATATTTTCAAACGGGTCTTCCAGATCAATATCTCTGGCGATCGTCACACCATCATTGGTGATTAGCGGGGAACCAAATTTTTTATCCAAAACAACATTGCGGCCTTTGGGTCCCAATGTAACGCGGACAGCTTCCGCAAGCTTATTGACACCACGCTCCATGGCATGGCGGGCATCTTCGTTAAAAATGATTTGTTTAGCCACCTAAATGTTCCTCCTTTAATTCTATCAAAAAATACTTTGGAATGTTATCTGATAAGTAATACTGGGCTGTTACTTAACCAATGACTGCCTGAATATCGGCTTCTCTTAAAATCAAATATTCGTTTCCGTCATATTTAACTTCTGTGCCGGCATATTTAGAATAAATCACGCGGTCGCCGACGTTAACTTCCATTGGGATTCTTTCCCCTTTTTCAACTTTTCCAGGACCTACGGCAATCACTTCGCCTTCCTGAGGCTTTTCTTTTGCGGTGTCGGGCATAATGATCCCGCTCTTAGTTCTTTCCTCAGACGGGACCGCTTTAATAATTACCCTGTCAGCCAACGGTTTGAGTTTCATAAAATAATTTCCCTCCTTGAAACCTTTATATTTTTATATTTCGCTTTATTGTTAGCACTCAATCAAGATGAGTGCTAATACCTAGGTATAATAATATGCAACGTCTGGTAGTATTGCAACCCCATCCACGCATAACTACGGACGATTAGAATTGATTATCACTTATTTTCTTCATCAATCTTTAAATTGCTATAACGCTTAATAAATACGTTATATAGAATAACCGTAATTTTCCTTATTTATTCATTACTGTTAGCAGATTTTAATCAAGAAAATTTTCTCCGGTACGGATCCGGCGAAAGTCCTCAACAGCGGTCACCCAGATGACGCCGTCGCCAAATTTACCGGTTAGGGCATTCTCCCTGATGGTTTCCTGAACGCTTTCACTTTCCGAATCATTGACAATGATTTCGAGTTTGACTTTGGGCAGCAGCCGGACGGATACTTCCGTTCCGCGGTAAACCTCGGTGATATTCCCTTTCTGCCTTCCCCAGCCAAGTACCTGAGATACGGTAATCCCGCTGATTCCCAAATTACTAAGCGCCTTTTCCACTTGGTCAAGTTTATTGCTGCGAATTACTGCCTCAATCTTTTTCATTCCAGCCTCCCCAAAGCATTATTGGATTTTTTGTAAAATGAGTTCCCACTCCTGAGGCGTATTGACATTCAGGAAACTTTCCTCGATCATTTCCTTCAGCATGCTGCCTTCCATCTCCTCAGAAATATTCACGATCTTATGCCTGCATTCATCAGCAATATCAAATAGACGCAGTTTGTCCTCTTTAATCCGTTTCTCGACAACTTTAAGCACTTTTTTGTGGTAAAAGGCGTGCAGCGGATGTAGTCTGTCCCGAACATACGGGAGAACCAACTTATAATCCTCAATCCGTTCATAAATATAGGCAATGGCTTCACTGTTTAAGAACGGCATATCACAGGCAGCCACGAAGACATAGTCATACTTAGCCACCGGAAGGACGGAATACAGCCCGCCCATCGGCCCTTTACCTTTGATTTGGTCGGCAACCGCCTGATAACCGTATCCAGAATATTGTTCAGGCTCCCTGCAGCTGATAAGGACTTCACTACAGATACTGTCCAGCACTTCCAGATTTCTTTCCAGAAGCGGTTTTCCGCCTATCTCAAGGAATGCCTTGTTCTGGCCCATTCTTTTGCTTTCTCCTCCGGCAAATAGCACTCCTGTGATCTCCAGCTTTTTCTTTTCCACGCCCATCTACCTTCAAACATATTCAGACGTTACTATTTAGACGTGCCCTGCGAAATACCTTCTAATACTTGTAAACCCTAAAATAATTATAATGGTATATCAGGTACTAAGTCTGTACTTAATAATCTACCATATTTTCAGTGGAAATTACATAAATTATTTTCCTCAATAAAGCTGGAAGATCTTAAAAATTAACTATTTTATGTCTTAGAAAAATAGATTCAAGTTTGATTCCTCAGACTTGGCAAGCATTGTGGCAACACCGCCGATTTCTACGCCATCGATCAGTTCTTCCTTCTTGATGCCCATCACATCCATCGACATGGAGCAGGCTACGATCTTAATACCCATTTTCATCGCATTGTGCAGCAGTTCTTCTAAACTATCAACATTTTTCTTTTTCATGACATACTTGATCATTCTCGCACCCATACCACCCATATTCATATTGGAGATAGGCAGTTTTCTTGGTCCGCGGGGCATCATGATGCCAAAGGCTTTCTCCAGGGAATCCTTGCTTACCTTAGGCGCGTCATGTTTCTTAAGAATATTCAGCCCCCAAAATGTGAAAAACATCGTCACTTCTTTACCCATGGATGCCGCACCGGTTGCAATGATAAATGAGGCCAAGGCTTTATCCATATTCTGCTCGAATACAATCAGCGTCGCGCTCTTGGGTTTTTCCTCCACCACAACGTTTACCTGCGGCTGGTCGGCGGGCTTCACGCTTCCTTTGCGCAGATAGGCTTTCAGATAATCCCCGTTTAATTCTGTTTTAAGCAGCGTATTGCCGGTCTTGCTGCACCAGGCCTCAATATCCCTCGCAAAGCCGGGATCCGTAACCAAGATTTCCAGGACCTGGCCTCCTTCTAGGAGTTTCATATTTTCAAATACCTGTTTGATCGGTCCAGGACACTGTAGACCACAACAGTCGATCACTTTATCCGCTGCGATTTTGGCCTCCGGGGATTCGGTAAAAGCTTTTCCGGTATCATCAACTTTTACCGCTCCTTTATCCTTCTTTTCAACCGCCCAGTAAACACTGGTATACGTCCGGAAACCTCCGTCAAGGTTGATCGGGTCATAACCATGCTGTTGAAGGATCCTAGCCGCAATATATCCCCTAAGGCCAATCTGGCACGTCAGGTAAACCGGCTTATCTTTCGGCAACTCCCCAAGCCTCTTTCTGAGCTCCGGAAGCGGGATATTGATTGACCCGTTGATCTTGCCCAGTTCTACTTCTTCAGGTTGCCTGACGTCAACCAAAATGTTTCCAGCAGCGACAATATCGTCGATTTCATGGTATTGAACAGTCTTGACCATATGATCCAGCAAATTGGCCGCGGCATACCCAATCATATTGACCGGGTCTTTCCCTGAGGAATAAGGCGGTGCATAGGCCAATTCCAGATCCTGAAGGTCATAAACCGTTAAATTGCCTTTGATAGCCGTTGCAATTACATCAATTCTCTTTTCTGCACCCTTGCGCCCGACGGCCTGCGCACCAAGTATTTTGCCGTCTTCAGTAAAGACCATCTTCATATCGAGCACTGTCGAACCTGGATAGTATCCGGCATGGGAATTGGGGTGAATATGAATGACCCTATACGGTATTCCCATTTTAGCTGCTGTTTTTTCATTGATGCCCGTGGAAGCGGCCGTCAAATCAAATACTTTGGCAACAGAAGTTCCTAGAGTCCCCCGGTAAGGCTTACGGTTGCCATACAAATTGTCGGCCAGAAGCCTGCCCTGTCTGTTTGCCGGCCAGGCCAGAGGTATGTTTGTCGGAAGTCCTGTGACATAGTTTTTTACTTCAATCGCATCACCGATTGCATAGATGTTTTCATCACTGGTCTGCAGATATCCATTGACCCGGATAGCTCCTCTTTCGCCGGTCTCCAGGCCGGCCTGAACAGCGAGCATGTTTTCCGGACGAACGCCGATAGCCATCACGATCATATCTGCTTCAATCTCCTGGCTGCTCTGAAGATAGACCTTTGATCCTTCAAGCTTCACGACACTGTCCTTAAGAATCATCCTGACACCTTTTTCGCGGAGATGGGTGTGCAGAAGACTCGCTATTTCATAATCCAGTGAGGGCTGTACCTGATCGGTAGCTTCAACCAGATAGACATCAAGGTTACGTTCTTTCAGGTTTTCGGCCATTTCCAGGCCGATAAATCCGCCGCCTACAACGACCGCTGTTTTGGCCTGATTTTGATCAATATAACTGTCAATGGCTTCGGCATCGGGAATTGTTCGAAGCGAGAATACCCTCGGGTTTCCGGTGCTGCCCTCAATCCCCGGAACGATAGGACTCGCTCCGGGCGAAAGAATTAGAATATCATAGCTTTCCTCATAGACGACACCCGTGTCGAGGTTTTTTACCTGGATCTTTTTATCCTGCCGATTAATCGCGATTACTTCTGATTTTGTCCGGATGTCCAGATTGAATCTGTTTGTCATTCCTTTAACGGTCTGGACAAGAAGTTTATCCCGTCCTTTAATCACGCCTCCAATAAAATAGGGCAGTCCGCAATTCGCAAAAGAAATATGTTCCCCTCTTTCGAATATAACAATTTCCGATTTTTCATCGAGTCTTCTTAATCTTGCAGCAGTGGTTGCTCCTCCAGCCACCCCACCGACAATCACAATTTTTTTACGCATTAGATAACGACCTCCTCGACCCTATATTATTTTCAATAATTTATTTTTTAGTTTAATTGGCTTAATATTCAAATTCAAATATTTAGCATCATTCGAAAAACATCAGATGGATCAGCTTTTTCACTAGCGGATTCTGAACCGAGTAAAAAACCTCGAGTCCTTCGCGTCTACCCCTTATGATCCCCTTATTTCTCAACGCAGATAGGTGCTGAGAAATTGTCGACTGCGGAATACTCAGACAATTCTGCATGCTCATTACATTGTTTTCCCCATTTTCCATCAGGCCTTTGACAATGCAAAGCCGGACAGGGTGGGAAAGTACTTTTAATATATCCGCCTTTTCTTCGAAATAAACCAGATTATCCTTATAAGTCAACAAGCAAATCCCCTCCATATTCTTATATTTGAATATTAAGATATATAAATATATTTGTCAATTCTATCATTACCGTTATTCATTCTTTTCTTTCCTCTATCCGTAAATTCTATTTTTGTGATGCTAAAAAACCGCACCTCCTACTGAAGATGCGGGGCGAATCATCATAAACGGGTCTGCTTCCCTATCCGAAACAGCTTATTCCTATGCAGCCTGCGCCAGCGTGAGTTCCAATCACAGGGCCCAGCGAAAATACCACAATTTCTTTTGGCACATATTCTTTGAGAATGATCTGTCTAAATTCCTCCAGACTCTCAGGTGCTGCAGCCTGCGCAATACAAATTCTCTTATTATTTAAATCCACATGGTTGTTTTTTAGGTTCTCCAGAATCCAAAAGAAGGCTTTCTTTCTTCCTCTGGCTTTTCCTACGACAATGACCGCTCCGTCTTTGATAGAAATAATTGGCTTTATACCCAGGATACTGCCGGCAAATGCACTGGTCGCTGATAGTCTTCCGCCTTTTTTCAGATTCTCTAGATTGTCAATAACGCCATAGAATTGAACCTGATCTTTCAGAATCTCAATTGTTTGAACAATATCCTCCGCACTTTTACCTGCAGCAGCCATCTCGGCTGCCTCAACGACCAATAGTCCAAGTCCGAAAGTAGCGCTATTAGAGTCGATTACATAGATTCTGCCCTTATTTATGATCTCCCTGGCCATTACAGCGGAATTATACGTTCCGCTCAGCTTGGAAGAAATAAAAATACCGATGATTTCATCGCCTTGGTCTACATGTTTGGTAAATTCCTCGACAAACTCACCCGGATTCACCTGGGCTGTCGTCGGTAGTTCTTTATGTCTTGCCATTTTGGCATAAAACTCTTCGTTGGTAATATCAACGCCGTCTCTATATTCCTCTTCCCCAAACAGGACTTTCAACGACACGACAATAATGTTATATTTCTCTATCAAATAGCCGGGGAGATCACTTGTACTGTCCGTAATAATTCTAACTGACATTCTTTCCAACCTCCCGTGTCTGTGCAGCTTGCTCTGTTATTTTTCTCTTTTTTTCAAATTGTACTTGACCTTAAAATACCCGTTAATATTTTCGAGAGCCGAGACAAGTACTTCCATTTCCTCATCCGAAAGTCGGGAAATGGTTGTTTGGATCATTTCATCATGAAACCCGGCGTGATGCTTATAAGCCTGTACACCTTTGTCGGTAAGAGAAACTAGCACAATCCGTCGGTCATCATCACTTCTGATCCGGTTCACATAGCCTTTCTGCACAAGGTTGTTAACCGAAAAGGTAAGAGTCCCGATCGTAATATCCAAGTCTCTGGCTACAGAAGACATGTTGCGCTTTGTGAGGCCAATTGCTTCAATTACATGTATTTCTGTAATAGAGAGGTCGCTAAATTCATTCTCCTTAAGGGACAGTTCTTCGATTTGGAGAATGTCGTTGAATAGTTTTACCAGGAGTTCATTTAAAGTCCCATAAAGATTATTCATAAAGCACCACTTACCATCATACTTCTTTGTTTTGACGCTCAAACTAAATTAGTTTTACTATATGTCAGGCCAATGTTTTTGTCAATTCGAAATATATTTTTTAGAAATAATTTTTAAAAAATACCATAAAACCCCTTGGATTATGAACATACCTCAGACAAGCCGAATAATATAAAAAGACAAGTCGATGCTGTGACACAAGAAGAAAGGGGACCATACAATGCTTCAACAGGTTATCCGTACGCAGGAAGTAGATTCGTCAGAGTCTTTCCCTGTCCTCAGATTGATTGGTGCAATTGCTGCCGCTGGTCTGGGGTTATTTTTAGTTGCCTGGCCTTCAATCGTTAACCCAATCGCGATTCTGGCCGGTCTGATCTTGCTGCTTCTCGGAGTCGTCATTTTCCGTTTGAGTTTCTAAAGGGATATGCAGTTTGCGGCTGTCCAAATATTTTTGGGGCAGCCCATGTTCCTCTTATCTTATTAAAGCCCTCTGGGCCCTATCTTCATCTTAAGAGGAGGAATTTCAATGTCATTGCTTTTTGATCAACGGTTGGGCGGCTGTTGCTGTAATCGTTACCCTTTCCCCCCTGGACCACCTTTGCCCCCTATTCCGCCTGTTCCGCCACATCCACCTGTTCCACCGATTCCGCCAGTCCCCCCACCGCCTGTTATTGGTTTTATCCCGGGATTGATAGCCGGAGTTGTTTTAGCAAGTTTATTCCTTATTATTAACTTTTTTATCTTTTCTCCGGTATTAATCATCGCCTTTGTCATCTTGCTTATTGCATTGATCATTTTAGCCCTCAGATAAGCGCAGTTTCGGAATAGGGAACACAAACAGCAACGTCTGGTCTTACGGAGGATTCCTTGCCAGGAACCCTCCTCTTTTAATATACACAAACCATGCCAAAGAAAGTCCATTTCAAAAAGCGCCGGATTTGCGAGCAATTCAATAAATGCCGGTTCATTCGCGGCAGTCAAAAAACTCTGGTATGTACGTCAGGTACAAAACCAGAGTTTGAATAACTGCGCTAGAACTTTACTTGAAGTGTTTCGAGAACCTGATTAATCGGATTAATAATTGTACTTTGATTTGAGCCGGCAAATAGCAGACCTACAGCCCTGTTTCTGTGATCCACAACCAAGGATCCACTGTCGCCCGGTTCAGACATTTTGGAAGCAATGATCTGTTTTTCAAATAACAGAATTCTACCTTCTCCATAATTGACTTTTACTGTTGAATTAATTGCTCTGATTTTGCCAATCGTTAGTCCTGTAGTTCTCCCTGATTTTTTTACCGTCATGCCGGATGCGGCCTCAGTCACACCCGTAACTTTACCGATCTCCAATATTTCCGGACTCACAGCGGCGGCACTTACCGGTTTGGCCACAGCGCAGTCCACGCAATTCGGATTAGGGTAAACATTTAATGCCGCATACCTTGCAAGATAACCGATAGCCTCATTTGAACCATCTATTCCTGCCGGTTGAGTAATTAGATCGTTGATTGAGGCCCGGGCATTGCTCATCATCGATGTGTTCGCCAAGACATGATTATTGGATAAGATCAGGGGCTGGCTGCTTTTTTGATCATAGACTAACGCTCCAAAGGTTCCGGCTCTTCCCTGATAATGACCAATACTGACACCCGGGACTGCAGGTCTGATCAAAGAAGTCCTGCTGACCGCCGAAGAACCTCCCCGTTCTTTAATTAGCCATCTCCAGAGGCTCAGGAAGTCACCAGCATTTATTCTTTCTTTGGTTGTAGCTCTTGCATTAAAATTGGAGGTCAGGTTTTTGTGCAGGGTTTTGGGGAAATTTTTCGCGGGATTCCCCACGAGGTTTCGAAGGAAAACAATGAACCCTTGTGCTGCTGCGCGCCTGCCACTGGCTTCATTGTGAGCAAAAATTTCCCCAATTTCGATGACATCGGTGAGTATATTGTTAATCAAATTTGGTACACATTCATTGTCCCTGAGTTCCGAGCGGGGAATCTTTTTCTCGACAAAAACAAGTAATGCTTCCGTTCCCGTCGGATGACCATTGGTTTCTTTAATCCCGTTACCAAAGCCTATGACTCCGGGCATTGCCAACATTTCTTGCAGCTGATCGTTCATTGGACACCTTTCCTTTTTTCCATATCCTATGAGAAAAAAGGACAATCGGTGACAGGCTTCCGTTACTTCTCAACAATCTCTGAACTCAATCTTGCATAACGGGCTGCAAGCTGTTCTGTCAGATTACTGCCCAGGATTTCTGTGATCAATGGGTTGACCAGGTTTAACAAATAGATCTTGGTCTTTTTGATGACAAGGTTTGGATCACGGAATTCTTTTTCTATCAGGCAGTTCTCCGTCAAAAGGTACTGGATAAAATCTTTGACTTCAGAGGCCGTTCTTCCTAGCTTGGTACTTAAATACGACCGAGCCCTGGTGGAAGCAACATAGGGCAGTCTCATCTGCATCTCAGCAATTAATTCGATTCCTATCGGAAAATCATCAACCGGCATATACTTGGCAGAATCCTTATTGAGAAGATTAAAGAAAACATCCAGACTTTCACAGTAAGGAATCAGCAAGTGATTGATTTTGTCTTTAACACCGATGATTCGGACTTCTTTCCCCCAGGCACGGATTCTTCGGATAATAGGCAGGAAATCGCCATCACTTGTAAATAAAAGAAATAGTTCTGCAGATTTCGGTCTGGTCACCAGAATTTCCTGAACCTCCAGCATCAGTTCCGTATCCGCCGCATTTGCACGGATTTCGGTGTTCACATAGTTATTTTTCCCATAGACATGACGCGTGAAGATGTTTTTCTTTTCAAAGGCAGTTTGGGTCCTCCAGAATTCTTCCTTGTCAAAATTCGCATACAAATAGACGGCTTTTAGATCCACTCCAATATGATCCGCATAGTCCTCCAGGAGCTGAATAAACTCCTCGGGCATCAGCCTGTAGCCGTATTCGTGAAGGCCTTCCCAGATATTTTCGTAATCAACAAATGCTATTGCCTTCAATGAAGATACCCCTTTTGCTCATTGTTCCTCTATCAATATATGTCTGCCTCGGACAAGGAGTGACAGGCTTATGTTTATCAAAAGTCTATGATTTTCTTTCTAGAAAAAATAAAGTCTTCCCTCAGATTTAAACTCTGAAGGAAGACTTTTTTAGTCGGTGACAAATTTTTGTATTTTTTGCCTTTCAAGCATATTCTTTAAATTTACCTTGATGATACAATAATTAGCAACTGCCCGTATTGTTTTACTTCGAAATTCTAACTGCACACACCTTGTATTCGTACGTACCCGAGACCTTATCGCAAGCTGCGTTCGTCAGAACGTTGACCGGGGAGTCCACATAGTGGAACGTCATGAAGATCATTCCGGGCGGAACTTTGTCCGTTACCCTGACCTTTGTATCCACTTCACCCCGGCGTGAGGAGACCCTGACCTTCTCACCGTCACAGACATTTAGGTTCCTGGCATCTTCAGGGTTGACCTCGGCGAATTCTTCTGCCGAATAAGCACTTAACACGTCTGAATAGCGCGTCGAGATGTTATAGTGGCTCAGTTTGCGTCCGGTACTGAGCAGGAAAGGATAATCCTTATCCGGCAGCTCATCCGAAACTCTGGCTTCAATTGGCATAAACAGCCCATTGCCCCGCGTGCAGCCATCCATATGCAGGATTGGAGTACCCGGATGAGTCTCACAGGTAACCGGCCACTGCAGGCCATGCGTTCCGAGACGTTCGTGCGAAATACCCGCGTACTGCGGTGCCAGTGAAGAAACCTCATTCATGATATCTGCCGTCGAATGATAGTTGAAATCAGAACCCATTCTATTGGCAATGGCACTGATAATCTGCCAGTCTGGTTTGGCGCCTTCAGCAGGCTCAACCGCTTTATTGACCATTTGCACGCGGCGTTCGGTATTCGTAAATGTTCCGGTTTTTTCCGCGTAGCTCACGCCGGGAAGCACGACATCGGCCAGTTTGGCTGTCTCGGTAAGGAAGATATCCTGGACAACCAGAAAGTCAAGTGCCTGTAGTCCCTTGCGTACATGGTGGGCATCCGCATCCGTTGAAACCGGGTCCTCACCCATGATATACATTGCTTTCAGCTTCCCTTTAAGAGAGGCTTCAAACATATCCGGGATCATGTACCCTTTGTTCGGGTTTAAAGGTACTCCCCAGACCTTTTCAAATTTGTCTCTTGCTTTTTCGTCTTCCACTTTCTGATATCCCGGGAAGAAGTTCGGCAGCGCGCCCATATCACAGGCTCCCTGGACATTGTTTTGTCCCCGCAGCGGATTGACGCCGGAATTTTCTTTGCCAAGATTGCCGGTCAGCATGGCAAGGTTGGCCAGGGACATCACATTGTCCGTACCGGTGATATGCTCGGTAATGCCCAGTGTATAGAAGATCTGGGCACTTTCGGCTGTAGCATAGATCTCCGCAGCCTGATAAAGAAGTTCCTCCTGAACCCCGGTAACCCTGCTGACATACTCGGGCGTATATTTGGGAAGGATCACCTTCAGTCCTTCATATCCTTCCGTTCTTTTTTCAATAAAGGAACGATCTTCCCATCCCTGATTCAGAATGATATGCATCAGCCCGTTGACCAGCGTGATGTCTGTTCCGGGCCGCAGCCGCATCCAGACTTCGGCGAACCCGGTCAGCTCGATTCCCCTCGGATCGGCCACAATCAGTCTGCAGCCGTTGCGTACTGCCTGCTTAATCTTGCCGCCGATGACGGGATGAGCTTCAGTCGTATTGGAACCGATCACAAAAATAACCTTAGAATGCGGTATTTCACCAATTGAGTTCGTCATAGCTCCCGAGCCAAATGAAGTGGCCAGACCGGCCACAGAGGGAGCGTGTCAGGTCCGGGCGCAATGATCGATGTTATTAGTTCCGATCACTGCGCGCATCAGTTTTTGCATCAGGTAATTGTCTTCATTGATACAGCGTGCTGAGCTTAAAGCACCCAGCGAATCAGGGCCATTTTCGGCCTTGATTGCCGTGAATTTCTCTGCGATAAGATCAAGGGCTTCATCCCAGTCCGCTTCGACCAGTTCACCGTCTTTTCTGATCAACGGAGCTTGCAGGCGGTTCGGACTGTGGATCGTATCATATCCAAACCGTCCTTTCACACACAGTGCCCTGCCATTAACCGGTGCATCGGAACTGGAGGTTACTCCGATCACTTTGCCGTCCTTGACGTTCAGGTCAAAATTGCAACCTGTTCCGCAGTAAGGACACGTGGTCCGAACTTTTTTGATTTCCCAGGGACGTCCTTTGCCGATCATTTGTTTTTCAGTCAGTGCGCCAACCGGACAAACGGCCAGACATGAGCCGCAGAATACACAATCCGAGTCACCGTACGGCAGGTTAAAAGCAGGTGAGACCTGAGTTTCAAAACCGCGTTTGGAATAGTCTAGAACATTATTGACCTGAATCTCGGCACAAGCCCTTACGCATTTGCCGCATAAAATGCATTTATTCATATCCCGAAAAATGAACGGATTGCTGTCGTCCGGGTCAGAGCAGCGTTTCTCTCCCTGAAAAGTATTTCCTTTAACCTGATATTCATAAGCATAACGGGAAAGATCGCAGTTGCCCATCTTTTCGCAGGTTAGGCAGTCAATATCATGGTTCGCTAAAATCAATTCCAGGATAGTTCTGCGGGCTTCCCTAATTTCCGGTGTTGAAGTCCTTACGACCATCCCCTGTTGTACTTCCATCGTACATGCTGTAGCCAGGTTTCGCATGCCTTCTACTTCGACCATGCACAACCTGCAAGCGCCCCAGTTGGTCAGTTCGGGAGCATGGCACAGTGTCGGAACAGAAATCCCGTTTTTCCGGCAAGCTTCCAAAATCGTAGATTTTGCTGAGGCCAATACAGTTTTTCCGTCAATTTGGAGTTGAACCTTTTCCACACTCTCACTCCTTTTTCACTTTTCATCCAAGCAAACAATACAAATCACTCGACATTCAAATAAACGAATACCAGATCAGCCATTCTTAGGCTTATCTGGATAGCCATTTGAAATACTAAGCTAAGCTAATTGCATTAAATTTGCATTTTTTCAGACAAGCCCCGCATTTAATGCATTTCTGCGTATCGATCACATAGGGTGTCTCTTTATCCCCGGTGATGCAGCCGACCGGACAAACTTTGGAACATTGCCCGCAGCGCTTGCATTTTTCATTGTCGACCGTATATTCCATCAGCGCGGTACAGGCATGTGCCGGACACCGTTTCTCAAAGATATGGGCTTCATATTCGTGACGGAAATAGCGCAGTGTCGCGAGCAGCGGATTCGGGGCTGTCTGACCAAGACCACACAGTGATGTCCGTTTGATAACTTTGGCCAGATTTTCCAGCGTATTCAGGTCCTCAGCTTGCCCCTCACCCTTGGTGATCCGAACCAAGATTTCCAGAAGCCGCTTCGTTCCTTCCCGGCAGGGTGTACACTTGCCGCAGGATTCCTTCTGGGTAAAGCTTAAGAAAAAACGGGCAATATCGACCATACATGTTGTATTATCAAGGATAACCAGTCCGCCTGAGCCAACCATTGCTCCTGCGGCGGTCAGATTATCATAGTCGACTTCAATATCCAGCATTTCCTCGGGCAGACAGCCTCCGGAGGGCCCCCCGATCTGAACAGCCTTAAATTGGTTCCCGTCCTTGATCCCGCCACCGATATCAAAGATGATGTCCCTCAGCGTGATCCCCATCGGCACTTCCACCAGGCCGGTGTTATTGACCTTGCCGGTCAGAGCAAATATCTTGGTGCCTTTGCTTTTTTCAGTGCCGAATTGCGTATACCAGTCTGTGCCATTCCGTAAAATATACGGTACATTGGCCCAAGTCTCGACGTTGTTGATATTGGTCGGTTTCCCCCAGAGACCTTTGACGGCAGGGTAAGGAGGCCTGACCGTCGGCATCCCGCGCTTGCCTTCGATGGAAACAATCAGGGCCGTCTCCTCGCCGCAGACAAAAGCGCCTGCACCGGCTTTGATCTTTAGTTTGAAGTTAAATCCGGAATTCAGGATGTTATTGCCCAGTAATCCGTTTTCCTCAGCCTGGGCAATCGCGGTTTTAAGCCTGTCGATCGCGAGCGGATACTCGGCCCGGCAGTAGATATAACCCTCGTCAGCGCCAATCGCGTAAGCTCCGATCAGCATTCCTTCAATCACCGCATGCGGGTCTCCTTCAAGAACGCCCCTGTCCATGAACGCACCGGGGTCTCCCTCATCGGCGTTGCAGATCACATATTTTTTGGTGCCCTCTGACTGGCGGCATAGACTCCATTTAAGCCCTGTCGGAAAACCTGCACCTCCGCGGCCTCTCAATCCTGATTTTTTGACTTCCTCCACAACCTCGTCCGGGCTCATGGTTTGAATCGCTTTGGCCAAACCCTTGTAGCCGTCTTTAGCGAGATAATGGCTGATTTCCTCCGGGTCGATCTTGCCGCAGTTATCAAGGATGATCCGTTTCTGTTTGGCAAATAAATTCACGGTCTCAAAATTTGCCGCGAGTTTCCCCGATACCGGATCCTCGTAAAGAAGTCTTTCAACTTTTTCATCACGTATAATATCTTTTTCGATGATTTCGGAAATGTCCTCCGCTTTAACCTTCGTATAAAAAGTCTTGTCCGGTTCAATGATCACGGTTGGCCCTTGTTCGCAAAAACCATGACAGCCCGTAGAGCGGACGTCAGCCGTATGAATGCCCCTTTCAGCCAATCCTTCCCTGAGTAGATCGATTAATGTCTGGGAACCCGAAGAAAAGCATCCTGTTCCATTGCAGACCAGAACCTGCTTATTTTTTCTGTCTGGTTCCAGGATCAAAGACATCAGTTTCTGCCTCTGCTGTTTGCAGGAAACATCGTCATGGCACAACGGCCCTTCCGCCCTGCATTGAACATAATCGGAACAGGGAGTGGATGCTGTATGATGACATTTTTCACAACACGGGTTCGCTAAAACCTTCATCGTTTCCCCTCCCTTATTTAAATCTTTTCAGAATATCCGACACCAGGCCGGAATTCATATTCCCAAAAACCTGACCGTTGATGGTCATGACAGGAGCCAGGCCACAGGCTCCAATACAAGCAACGGTTTCCAACGTGAATCTTTGATCAGCGGTAGTCTCTCCGGCAACAATTGCGAGTTCACGTTCAATCTCAGAAAGTACTTTCTGAGCGCCCCTGACGTGACAGGCCGTTCCCATACAAACCCGGATCAAATTACGGCCTGTTGGTTTCAGTCTGAACTGAGCATAGAAAGTAACGACGCCAAATACTTTTGCCTCAGGAATCTTCAGTCCTTTGGCAATGGCCCGCATGACGGCCTCAGGAAGATAACCATACACTTCCTGAGCTTCCTGGAGAACCGGAATAAGAGCACCATCATGACCCTGATAAGCAGAGAGGATCTCATTCAGCCTGTGTTGGTTGGAATCAGCAAATACTGCCTCTTGTTTGGAGTCACAACACTTACACATATTCACTCTCCTTAAATTGTCATAATCTTCGCAAATATGATTATGGAACATAGATTACACCATTTTCTGTAAGCAGTAAAGACATTTTAAAATCGTGATCGTCTGCTGCAATTTTTTCAACCAGCTGACAATCGTACGCCAAACCGACGATGCAGACGTCTTTCCTTAATTGAGGCAGAAAACGGTCATAAAAGCCTTTGCCAAAACCAATCCTTTCGCCTTGCCTGTCGAATACGACACCCGGAACTAGAATCAGATCAATTTCTTCTGGGGATACCGGATGCAAGCGGTCGGGACGCGGCTCTCTGATCCCAAAATTCCCTGACTGCACATCATTTTTAACATTTCTGATCTCACACGGAATGATGGTTTCCCCCTGACATAACGGAATGATCAGCTTTTTTCGTGCTTTGAGCGTTTCTTCGGCAACCTCGGTAGTTTCTGCTTCATCCCAATAATTTAAGTACATCATAATTATCTCAGCGTTCTGATAATCTGGCAAAGACATTATATTCCTCTGAATCCGATCATTTTTTTGCCTACGTTCATCAGCTGTCATGACCCTCCTGATTTGAAGAACTTTTTTTCGAAATAAATCTTTTTCTTTTTCGTTCACGTTCTGCTTCCTCCTGGTCATATGTCTGCATTATAGAGCAAAATTAATCAAATTTTCGACATTAATCACTTCTAAAATTGCAATTTCCTAACAATGATGTTCGTTTAGCATTTTTCTCCTAAGAAATTATCCCCATCCGCAGTAGCCAAAGAACAAGTTTTTTCATGGTTTATCCACATTATCCACAATCGTTGTGGATAAATATTGCATCCTATGTTTTTCTAATACCTATTCTTTTTTGTCGATTTTTTTACCATAATAAATAAAAAATATAAAGTTTTTGATAATTTTGATAATTATTAATGAATAATTGAATATAAACTGATGTAACTGCGTCCTCCAATTTTACAGATTTAAGCCAGGAACTGCATTTAACTTCCATGAAGCATAATCATCATTCATAAAGCGATAATAACCGGCCAGTGCAATCATCGCACCATTGTCGGTACAGTATATCGGCGAAGGATAAACAAAAGAGATCCCGCGGTGATCCAGTTCCTGCTGCAGCGCTTGCCGCAAATTGCTGTTTGCTGCAACCCCGCCGGCCAGGGCCAAGGTCTTAACCGGATATTTTTCCAAGGCCCGGAGGGTTTTCTGCACAAGCACCTCCACAACGGCAGCCTGGAAAGAAGCTGCCAGGTCGGCAGTATTCAAAACTTCGCCCTTCATCCGGGCACTGTTTAAGGTATTAAGAACTGAGGACTTTAACCCGCTGAAACTAAAATCAAAGCTCCCGGTCTCCAGCATCGCTCTGGGAAAATCAAAAGCTGCTGCGTTTCCTTCGAAAGCAGCTTTCTGGATATTCGGACCGCCCGGATATCCAAATCCGAGCGCCCGGGCTACTTTGTCAAAGGCTTCCCCGGCAGCATCATCCCTGGTTCTGCCGATCACTTCATAGTCTAGATGCCCCCTAAAAATAATCAGATTGGTATGTCCGCCGGATGCCAAAAGCGCCAGCAGCGGGAAACGTAAGTCCGGATGCTCCAAGAAATTGGCATAAACATGCCCCTCCAGATGGTTGACGCCGATTAAAGGAATGTCTGCTGCATAGGCCATGGCTTTGGCAGCAGATACTCCCACCAGGAGAGACCCTACCAGCCCCGGGCCGTACGTCACTGCAACCGCAGAAAGATCTTTGAATCCCATACCTGCTTGTCCGAGGGCCTCTGCAACTACCTGGCTGATATGCAGACAGTGTTCCCGTGATGCTATTTCCGGGACAACGCCGCCATACTTTTGATGGGTCCCAATCTGAGATGAGATGATGTGGCTTTTTAAATCCGTGCCGTTGGCTAGGACTGCCGCCGACGTCTCATCACAACTCGTTTCAATACCTAAAATTATTACATTCTTGTTATTGTCCACAATACTCCTCCAACGAGACCAGTTAAGTTCTACTAGAGACTGGCCCACATAATCAGTGCATCCTCCTGGTTGTCGGAATAGTACCCTTTGCGTACTCCGGCGGCCTTAAAACCTAATTTCTCATACAGATTCCGCGCCGCCTGATTGGATACCCGGACTTCCAGTGTAAACCGCAGCACGCCTTTGGCAATCATCTGATAAATCACGTTTTTCATAAGGTATTCACCCCAGCCCTTACCGCGGCATCCTGGCCAGATTGCAACATTTGTAATATGGCCCTCTCCCATGACGATCCAAAGCCCTATATAGCCAATAACCTTGTGATCCAGCTCTAGGCAAAAATAATTGGCTAAAACATTATTTTTCAGTTCTGATGTAAAGGACTCCGTTGTCCATGGCGTGGCAAACGATACTTCCTCAATCGCCACAATGGATGGGATATCCTCAAGCTGCATAGGACGAACGATAACCTCCGCCTCAGGTTCCCTATTCTGTTCGGCCTGACCTCTTTTTAACATTTTTATCACCTGAATATCAGTATTCTTTTTAATGATGGTTCAGAATTATAGTATGTTGAGAATACCAATATGACTACTGCATTATACCTTGTTTCTTAAGATAATTGGTTTCAGCTTCTGAGAGACGAATATAAATGGGTTCCAGGGCCTGAAAATTCCCGTCAAAGCATCTTGCCTTCCACTGTTCCCAAACCTCACATGCTGCATAGGCTCCTCTGGGCAGGTACTGGTATTCGGACAGCAGAACGGCCTGGCTGCCGAGTTGTTCCTCCAGAAATTGTCTGGCTCCGGTAACCGCATCCCCAACAAAAAAACAAGGTTTTTGAAGTTCCTTCAACTTCACTGTGAGCGCCTCCGGCGTAACAGCCTTCGGCCCGTCCAGGCACTCTCTACCTTCCCGCCAAATATAGCGGGCATAATACCATTCATTTTTACGGGCGTCAAGGATCACAACGGTTTCTTCCGGCCTGCCCTTTCCGGCCCAGGCTAGCGTATCCAACGAAGTAATTCCGACCAAAGGGATATTAAGGACCTGTGCAAGTCCCTGGGCTGTGGCGATTCCGATCCTGATGCCGGTAAATGACCCCGGACCCCGAACTGCTCCGATAAAATCAAGATCCATGGGTTTCCAGTCGGCAGCATTCAGCAGCTGATCCAGCATCGGGATTAGTCTTTCAGAATGGGTTTTTCCAGTGTTCAGAAATCCCTCTCCGACCAGCCTGCCATCCTGACCCAGGGCCAGTGCAGTCATCTTTGTCGTTGTATCGATTGTCAGATATTTCATAAGCCTCACTGCTCTTAATTATTTTTTCTTAGGACCACAGATTTATTCTAAAGCTTTTTAGCAAGTATGATGTCAAAAATTGAGCATAATTAAACGGGTTTGGTCACCGCTTCCCTGAATTCTGATTTCGAGTCTGTCTTCCGGCAGTAAATCCACAATGATTTCCGGCCATTCCAGCAAACAGACACAGTCATCCCGGAAATAATCGGCAACACCAATGATTTCTGCTTCTTCCGGGTAGCGGAGCCTGTATAAATCCATATGAATTAGTTTCAGTCCATCAATTTTAGTGCTATATTCCTGAATCAGGGTAAATGTCGGACTTGTCATGGTGTCTGTAACCCCGAGTCCTTCACCGAGCCCTTTGGCCAGGACGGTTTTGCCCGAGCCCAGATCTCCATAAAGACAGATGACCGTGCCTTCCCGGATACTTTGTCCGAGCTGTTTCCCGAGAAGAAAGGTCTCCTCAGAACTTCCCGATTCAATCAGCCGTTCCATATTTTCACGCTCCCGTCTCACTCGGGCTTTACGATCAGACCGTTGATCAGTACTGTATGGGGCGTGGCCTCAAAATTGAGCGGTTTGCCCTCCCATACGACAATATCTGCATCTTTTCCTACTTCCAAAGATCCGACTCTGTCAGCTACTCCGAGTATTTCAGCCGGCCAGATCGTGATTGCTTTCAGCGCGTCTTCTTCCTCAAGTCCGTTGCGGACAGCCATCGCTGCACACAGCGGCAGATGCTCGATAGGGGTGACGGAATGATCAGTGATGATCGCTATTTTAAGTCCCGCTTTGTTCAATACTCCCGGCGTGCTGAATGTTTTATCTTTAAGCTCTACTTTAGCCCTGTTTGTGAAAGAAGGACCGACAGCCGCTGGATAGCCATACTGCTGAAGAACATCGGCAATTTTATGCCCTTCAGTACAGTGATCCAGAACAAGGTCCACGTCAAACTCGCGGGCTATACGGATAGCAGTCATGATATCATCTGTCCTGTGGGCATGCGCTCTGAGCGGTATTTTTTTGTCCAGTACAAGATTGATGGTTTCGAGTCCAAGGTCCCGTTCAGGAAGTTTGTCCAAATCCTTTTGGCCTTGTTCCAGTTTCTCCCGATAGTTTTGAGCATCTACCAACGCCTGCCGGAGCAAGGCTGCGGTTCCCATCCGCGTCATCGGCATTTTTTTCTGTTCTCCGTATACAAATTTGGGGTTTTCACCGAACGCAATCTTGAGTCCTGCAGGATCTCTCAGAATCATTTCTTCGACCACACGGCCCGCCGTTTTGACAACAACACCTGTACCCCCAATGACATTTGCGCTTCCGGGGCAGGTAAACGCAGCGGTGACTCCTCCGAGCCGTGCATCCCTGAAGCCTTCATCTTCAGGATGGATTCCGTCAATCGCGCGAAGTTCCGGGGTCAGGGGATCCGTCATTTCATTCAGATCGTCACCTTCATGCTGATAGATTTCTTCTCCAATCCCGACGTGGCAGTGCGCATCAATGAAACCAGGCAAAACCCATTTTCCCCTGGCAGACACAATATGTACCGGCTCTTCTGTACTTAGGCCGAACATTTCTCTGAACGCACTTTCTTCGTCTTCATCTACCTCCGCAGCCGAATGCTTCATAATTTTTGCGATTTTACTGTCTTTGACCAAAATACTCCCTGTAAATTCGGGTTCTCCGGTCATCGGCTTGATATTTCCGCCGGCAATAATGATCTGTTGATTGCTCATATGAAATATTTCCTCACTTTAAGGTATTATCGTATCAAATACATTTATAATGGCTATTTAAACGCCTTCACGCTTCCTGTGCCGTCGTCCATGCTGCGCTCACAGTGTGGCCGCCAGACTGATTTATAGAGTTTTTTTCAGAAGATCTGCATGCCTGAATGTTACTCTTTGTATCAAGTTATTTCAAGAATGATTTATTAAATATCCTTCATCGAGAGGCTGACTCGACCTCTGGCGTGATCGATACTGAGGACTCTGACCTTCACGATATCGCCGACCGAGATAACTTCCATCGGATGTCTGACATAACTGTTGCTGAGTTCCGAGATATGAACCAATCCGTCATTCTTGACGCCAATATCGACGAATGCGCCAAAGTCAACAATGTTCCTGACCGTCCCTTCCAGACTTATTCCTACCTGCAGGTCCTCCAATTTGGTGATATCCCGACGCAGCAGTGGGCGCGGCAGGTCCTCACGCGGATCCCTCCCGGGTCTCAGCAAAGCCTCAAGAATATCTTTAACGGTCGGTACGCCTGCCTGAAGTTCTGCAGCCAACCCCTCAGCGCTGAAACCTCCCAGCGCAGCGCGCACCTGCTCCGGATTCGTTTTGAGGTCCATCGCTGTCAAATTGGCTTTCTTCAGGATTGCCGAGGCGACATCATAAGACTCTGGATGAACCGGTGTGTTCTCCAGACAATTATTTCCATCCGGCAGTCGGATAAAACCAGCACATTGAATATAGGTCTGCTCCCCGAGCCGGGATACCTTCTTCAGTTCTTCCCTGCAACGAAATTTGCCGTTCTTCTCCCTGTAGGAAACAATATTTTTGGCGACTGTATAATTCAATCCGGAGACAAATTTCAGAATAGACGGAGAAGCCGTATTTAAGTTGACTCCGACTGTATTGACGCAGGATTCGACGACACCACCCAGCGAGCTTTCCAAAACCTTAGGCTGGATATCGTGCTGGTACTGACCAACACCGATTGCTTTCGGTTCAATCTTGACAAGCTCAGCCAAAGGATCCTGCAGTCTGCGGGCGATGGATACCGCGCTTCTCAGCGAAAGATCAAAATCCGGGAATTCCTCTTTGGCCAGTGGCGAAGCCGAATAAACCGAAGCCCCTGCCTCGCTGACAATAATATATTCCAACGGACGTCCGCTTTCCCGGATGAATTCGGTGACGAGCTCCTCCGTTTCGCGGGAAGCTGTTCCATTGCCGATTGCAATAATCTGGACGCCATACTGCTCCACCACTTTGGCAATGAGCTGTTTGGCTTCTTGCTTTTTATTGTGTGGAGGGTTTGGATAGATCACCCCTACCTCTCCAAGTTTTCCTGTATCATCGATCAGCGCCCACTTGCAGCCTGTCCTGTAACCGGGATCGAGCCCCATGATCACTTTATCTCTTACCGGCGGCTGCAGCAGAAGCTGCCGCAAGTTGGCGGAAAACACCTTGACAGCTTGTTCTCCTGCCCTGCTGGTAATCTCGGCCCGGATCTCCCTTTCAATCGATGGGTAGATCAGCCGCTTATAGCTATCCTGCAAGGCCTCTTTCATCAACTCCTGGCAGGGGCCTCCCTGCAGGTATTTCTTTTCCAGTAATTGCAGAATCTTATCCGCTTCAATCTCAAGCCCTACGGAAAGGAATTCTTCCTTTTCTCCTCTGTTCAAAGCCAGAACCCGGTGCGGCGGAATTTTACGGACAGGTTCCTTATATTCATAGTACATCTCATACGGCGAACGCTCTTCTTTTTTCGCTTTAGCTGTAATTTCTGCCCATTCATAGATCCTGGCCCGAACTAGTTTTCTTGTTTCCGCATCATCGGAAACGTTCTCGGCAATTATATCCCGGGCTCCGCTCAAGGCCTCAGCAGCATCATGGACATTCAAATCGGGATTAAGATACTTAGCGGCCTCTTCCTGCAGGCTTCCTTTGGCAGGCTGGTTAAATAACCAATCCGCCAGAGGCTCCAGGCCCTTTTCTCTGGCTATCGAGGCTCTGGTTCTTTTTTTCTGCTTGTACGGCCGGTACAAGTCTTCGACTTCCTGCAGTTTGGCGGCAGCTTCTATTTTGGATCTTAAACCGTCATCTAGCTTGCCCTGTTCGTTAATCAAGCGGATGACTTCCTCTTTTCTGAGCTCCAGGTTCCGGATATATTCCAGCCGATCTGCCATGGTTCTGAGTACAGTTTCATCCAATTCTCCGGTTGCTTCTTTGCGGTAGCGTGCAATAAACGGAATGGTATTCCCCTGGTCCAGGAGCTTTACCGTTTCCCCGACCTGCCAGGTTTTCAATCCTAACTCCCTCGAAATGACGCTAATAAAGTCCATTATTTTTTTCCTCCAATCATGGGAACATGGGGACGTTTCTTTTGCCCCCTCGAGGGGATAAAAGAAACGTCCCCATGTCTCCCCTCCGTATAAAAAACAGCGTCAGGTGTTAGAAGCCTGTACGCTGCGTTATTCCGTACTATGTAATTTGGCCTCATCCATTGAAATCCTTCAGATCTCCGTCAGCCCAAGGCTTATTTCAATAGCTTCATCAACCCTGAGCATTACTTCCTCGTCGAGCACTGCGACTTTTTCCTTCAACCGGCTCTTATCGATCGTTCTGATTTGTTCAGTCAAAATAACAGAATCTCTTTCCAAACCGCTTCGTTTAGCTTTGACTTCCACATGGGTCGGCAGTTTGGCTTTTGAAATCTGGGATGTAATTGCTGCGATAATTGTTGTCGGGCTATACTGGTTTCCAATATCATTCTGAATAACCAAGACCGGCCTGGTGCCGCCTTGTTCAGAACCTACAACGGGGTTTAGTTCCGCATAAAAAATCTCCCCGCGTTTAATACTCATACCCGACACTCCAAGCTAGTTTCCCTTCATAACGCATGGTTGCCTCTTCTTCAGCCTGGCATAAATCTACTGCCATCGACAGGTTGATTTGAGCCATTTCAACATATCCCTGCCGCATCTGCTCTCGTATTCCTGCTTTTCGCCGTTCAATCAATACACTGTAAACAGCTTCTTTGATAAAATCACTCCGGTTTAACTTCTCTGACGATACGATTTCGTCTACTTCCTCAATAATGCTTTCCGGCAAACATACAACAATACGCCTAGTCTCTGCCAAGCAAGGCACCCCCTTCATGGCCACGGAAGGCCCCATTAAGCAATCCTATTTTATTATAGCGACTCACCCTCTAAAGTGTCAACGAAGACACGGCCGGGTACAAGTAATATTCAATAATTCTTCCTGGTTTTAATCATGTAATTTTTTCCTGTTTTGATCCTATTTGGGTCCTGCCCTGAATCCTGCTGTAAGAAAACGCTCAATAACCGCATGATGCGCTGCTTTTTCCAGAGAATCTCCCAGGATTTCCAGCTGATAAGCCGGATTCTTTCTTTTTGTCGCCAGTCCCAGCAACAGGTCGGTAATATGGGGATTTTTCGGCAGCAACGGTCCATGGAGATAAGTCCCGAAAACATTTTTATACCATACACCCTCCTGTAAATCCTCTCCGTTATTGCCATAACCCCTCAGCGCTCTTCCCAAGGAATTCAGCTCTGATCCAAGATAGGTCTTCCCAGAATGGTTCTCAAATCCGACCATGGTATTGAACACCTCAACGCCATCGGTCTGCCGGAGAATGTTTCCCGACACGGAACTCAGAAGTTCAGGTGCCATTTCAACAATGACATTGCCAATCAGTCGTTTGTTTCCGGCAATGGTATAGAAGTCCAGGATACCCAGGCCCGGAATTTTTTTTCCGTCTCCGGTCTGATAATACAGCCCCAAAAGCTGGTAACCGCCGCAAATGGTCAGCATGACAAGTCCATCGTCGATCGCTGCTTTAAGTTCTGAGGATCTGGTGCTCAAATCCTGAACCAAAAGGCTTTGCTCCCGGTCTGAACCGCCCCCCAGAAAAAGAATATCCGCCTCGGAGAAATCCATTTCTTCCCCCAAAGATATTCTGCGTATCTCGACATCAATGCCGCGCCACCTGCATCTGGCAGCCAGCGCCAGAACATTTCCCCTGTCGCCGTATAAATCAAGCAAATCCGGATAAAGATGAAAAATGGTGAGCTTCATATATTTACCACCTTACGCTGTTTTTCTCCGGTTTTTCTTCTCACCAGAATATCCCGCATCGGGAAAAGGGCAGTGTAGGTTGGCAAAATAAATACGGCTTCTCCATCTGCTATGCTTGCAGCCGCCTCAACCGCTGACACCGTGTTGGCGCTTGGCTGTTCCAGCATCTCCACCGCTTTTTCCAGAGAATGTTCCATTGTAATTCTGTCTTCCTTAATTCCGGCATACTTCAGCCGCAAAGCCATGTCCTCAGCTCTTAAACCGGAGCATATGATTTGTTTCACGTCATCCTGACGCGAAGTCAAAATTTCAAAGTCGACATCCCATAACCAAGATATATCCCGGCCATCGGCCGCTAGATCGTTAATCGCAATCAGCAAGCGGACAGACCGAGGCAGTTCTGCAATGGTATGGATGACCTGATTAAAACCTGTTGGATTTTTCACCAGGGTCAACGTTGCCTCACATCCGGGAAGCGAAAACTGTTCCATTCGCCCGGCATCGGAAACATACCGGTTCAGTCCGGCACCAATATCCTCTCTGGATATCTGCAGACGGTCCGCAGCACAGAAAGCTGCCAGCGCGTTATACAGATTATAATACCCTTGCAAAGGTACCTGATAGACGCGGTCGTCATGGTCATCATCTATCCTGAACGAGATCTCCCTGCTTTCCACTTTGACTTCTTTCGCTTCAATATAAGGATCAGGCCGGCTGAAACCGCAGCCAGGGCACCTATAGTACCCTAACTGACCGTAATGAAACAGCGTGTAAGACAATTCCTGACCGCAGTGCGAACAGTATCGCCCTTCCCGCGTTTCCGTGCTGTCGGCAGAGCTTGTGGGCAGTGTACTTACCCCAAAGTAAAATACACCTTTCCGGTCGGTTCCGATCTGAGCAACTAGCGGATCATCCGCATTCAGCACCAGTTCTGTTGCGGCAGGCAGCGACTCTTTTACCAGCTTGATCGTCGTATCCAATTCGCCATACCTATCCAACTGATCCCGAAAGAAATTCGTAATCACAGCAAGCCGTGGAGTCAGCTGCCTGCATAGCCCCGGCAGTGTAGCTTCATCCACTTCGAGCAGCAGGACAGAAGCTTGTGGCATGCCGGCAAATGTAGTATTCTGCAGCAATGCTCCTGTAATCCCCGTAAGCATATTGGCCCCTTCCCGGTTAAAAGCAATCTTTTTTCCGGCTGTCTTCAGGATAGAAGCGAGTAGGTTGTTCGTTGTCGTTTTGCCGTTGGTTCCCGTAATAATCACTGCGCCTTCCGGAAAACTGGAAGCCAAGAGGCCAATAATATTGGGGCAAATCTTAAGCGCAATAAATCCAGGGAACGTTGTGCCTTTCTTCCCCAAAAGCCGCATCAATATCAATACGATTTTTCCTGTCCAAAGCGCCAGGTAGAAACGGATTTTCATCAGGAGCTGCTCCTTATTTTTTAGTTGTTGTAACAACATACTTCTTTGTTATTTCCAAACATTCTTAAACATCCTTATTAATATAACCTAACTTACACCTAAAATAAACAGCAACTTAAGGGTTTACTTGTTTTCCAAGAATATTTGACTGGTGCCAAGCTTTTAGCGGCAGGCCCTTCTCGACAAAAGCTGTCCTGGAATCTATAATATTTTTAAAGATAAAAAGCAGGGAGCAAGCAATCCTATGATCATTCCCTATCAGGGCGTTAGGCCGTCGGTGGCAGAAACTGTCTATGTGGCGGACGGCGCAAAAATCATTGGCAACGTAACCATCGGGGACCACGCAAGTATCTGGTTCAATTGTGTTCTGCGCGGAGATATTGCCCCGATTACCATCGGTCAAAGAACAAACATTCAGGACTTAAGTGTTATCCATGTGAATACCGATCTGCCGACACTTATTGAAGATGAGGTTTCTGTCTGGCCATGGTTGTATCCTCCACAGTTGTACGATTCGTAAAGGCTTTCTGATCGGGATGGGTGCAATCATCATGAACGAAGCTGTCATTGGTGAAAATTCGATTGTGGGCGCTGGCTCCCTGGTCCCGGATAGAAAGATATTCCCTTCAAACTCTCTGATCCTTGGCTCTCCCGCCAGGGTAATCAGAGAAATTACGCCGGAAGAATTGATATACATTCGCCAAATAGCAGAGAGGTACGTGGCCAAAGGCCAGGAATATCTTGTTCAAGGATACTCGATATCATCACTGTCTTTTCCCTCTGAATTTTGGTGATTTAAAAAAGATAGTTGAAATACTTTATCAACTATCTTTTTCATTTAGTTTGTTTGTAAAATATGGTTTACTGTTCCACGATCTCAATGCTGTCCCCTGGTTTAATCCATCCCGGCGACAAGACTTTGGTAAAAATTCCTTCACGCGGCATCACGCAGTCCCCGGCAAGCCGTTTGATGGCGCATCCGCTGTTATGGCATTGTTTGCCTATCTGGGTCACTTCCATCAGCGTCTCACCGATTTTAAGCTTTGTACCAATGGGAAGCTCATACAGAATAATGCCTTCGGTCGTGAGGTTTTCCGCAAATCTACCGTTATCCAGCCCGGTGAGTCCGGCCTGTCTTAATTTTTCAACACTTTCTGTCCCAAGCAAGCTGACCTGTCTGTGCCAGTTGGCAGCATGCGCATCCCCTACTAAACCATGATCCACTTTAAAATAGCCTTTTTCAATTTCTTGCTTCGGAACCCCTGTTGTTTCACTAATATTGACAGCAATTATTTTCGGCATTCGGGTACCCCTTCCTTTAAGACAAATATTTCTCAACGATAAGATCCGCTACAGCTTGATAATCGTTGATATCGATCACCGGAACCGGAACTGCAAGATCATTGATATCAGTGATAACGCCAATTAAATTCTCCAAAGGTGAAACAATATCGGTACCTACTTCTCTTCGTACAACTTCAAACCGTGGTCTTTGGGACATTTTGAACCCTTCGACCAGGATGATATCGACGCCTTCAATCATTGCAATCACATCTTCAATATCTTTCTTCATCTCGGTTTTCTGAATGACAGCATATTGGTCGGGCCCGATAATCGCCGTAGATCTTGCACCGGCCTCAGCAAATCGCCAGCTGTCTTTACCTGGTTTATCAATATCGAAACGGTGGGCGTCGCTCTTGATCACGCCGACCCTAAAACCGCATTCCGTCATTTCCCTGATTAGTTTTTCCAAGAAAGTTGTCTTTCCGGTGCCTGATTTCGCGGCAACGAAACATATGACTGGAACATCATTCACAGTGTTCTCCTCCTGGCTGTTTTGTTTGTCAAGATATTTCTGTTAAGATTCCTTTTTTATCACGGTGACTTCATCGCCGACTTTCACTTTTCCACCCTTGACTGCTTTGCCGAAGCGGCCTTCTCTGCTGACAATGTATGGACGTCCGTACTCTTTATGCTCCTTGCCGACCTTGACGATATAAATTTCAGATTCGCCAATTTTGACGGTCGTTCCAGCCATAAGGTCATCAAGTTCGATCCCGGAAATTGTAAAGTTCTCGGTATAACCTGCTGTCATGACTTCTTCTCTTTTATGCTCAGGAACCTTGATCAGTGCTTCTTCCGGGAATATGCTGACCTGGCGTTCCCAGTCCCCGGCGTGGGCATCTCCTTCCAGTCCCCAGTTTTCAAGTACATTGACTTCGGGTATGCTTGTTTTCACAATTCCACGTACATCACTGATATTGATGGACAATACTTTTCCAACCATTATTTCTCCACTTCCCGTTTAAAAAAGTCTTATTTTATTGGCTGTGCGCACTCTCCGGCAGTCCCCTTTAAAATTTCTATGCCGTGCTCCAGGGACTGCAGAACAACTGTCAGACATTCTTTAACACCTTTTGGGCTTCCCGGTAAATTGATAATCACAGTTTTGCCTCTGATTCCGGCGGCTGCTCTGGAAAGCATCGCTCTTGGCGTGACCTTCAGACTCTCTAGTCTCATCGCCTCGGGAATTCCCGGAGTAAGCCTTTCGACGACAGCCAACGTAGCTTCCGGGGTCACATCCCTCGGTGAGAACCCGGTTCCTCCGGTCGTGAATATCACATCAACTTTATGTTCATCGGCATATTCAATTAACTTGGCCTCAATGATCTTCTGTTCATCCGGAACAATTTCCAGAATTTTAACTTCCCAGCCGAGCTCTTCGACCATATTTTTAATGACCTGTCCGCTTAAGTCCTCGCGTTCTCCTCTGGACCCTTTGTCACTCGCTGTGATAACGCCTACAGTGATCATCGTTCTTCACCTCTCCGAAGAGTTTTTTTGAATAGTACGTCCGTCATTTTTGTTCTGGATATCTTGTTCATTTCTTGTTCGTAATTTGTTATTTATGAGTCTCTCGGATATTTTATTTTGTTTTATCCGCTCGGATATAATTGCCGCTTTTGCCGCCGGATTTACTGACCAGACAGATATCCCCGATCACCATATCCTTTTCTGCAGCCTTGCACATGTCATAGATGGTAAGCGCTGCGACAGAAACTCCCGTAAGTGCTTCCATTTCGACGCCGGTCTGGCCGGAGTTATTAACTGTTACCTGAATTTCAATCTTGCTTTCCTGGTCGTTGATTTTAAAAGAAACATCTATTCCCGACAACAGCAACGGGTGGCACATCGGAATAATATCAGAAGTTTTTTTGGCACCCATGATACCTGCAACCTGCGACACCGCCAGCACATCCCCTTTAGCCATGAGTCCCTCCTTGACTAGCGTCAGGGTTTCAGGCTTCATCCGGATCTCGCCGCGTGCTACCGCCACGCGAGTGGTTTCAGCCTTCGTGCTTACGTCAACCATTCTGGCCCGTCCCTCTTCATTGAAATGTGTCAGTTCATTCATGTTATTTTTCACCCGCCTATTTCATGCATATTTCTTATTACCGGCTCAAAGTCACTGTTCTGGATACAATGCCGGGTAGGTTTTGCCATGATTCCATCCATCAGAAACTTCTCAAGTCCGTTTTCACCATAATTTCGGATATCGATCTCGATATTGGAATGAAGACATGGTTTCAGTTTGCCGTCGGGCGTAATCCTGATCCGGTTACAGTAATTACAGAAATGACTGCTTAACGAGCTGATCAGACCAACCTTGCCTTTGCTATTCGGAAGTTTGTAGAGACGTGCTACGCTGCCATGTCCTTTAAATGGCATCGGGATCAACGTCGGTACTCTTTTTAGTATTTCTTCGTTGGACAAGAAATGCTCCCGGCCCCATGCTCCAGCTTCCCCAATCGGCATAAGCTCAATAAAACGAACTTCGATATCATCATCCATCGTCATCGCGACAAAATCTTCGATTTCATTGTCGTTGAATCCGCCAATAAGAACGACATTAATCTTTAATGGGAATAGTTTTGCTTCTTTTGCCGCCCTGACCCCTTCCAGAACATCCTGAACATTACCGCAGCGGGTAATTTCCTTATATTTGGCCGGATCCATGCTGTCAATACTAATATTTACCCGCGTCAGCCCAGCTTTTTTCAGGTCATCCGCATATTTTTCCAGAAGCAGCCCGTTGGTCGTGAGTCCCAGTTCCTTAAGTCCTTTGTTTTTCAGCAAGGCAATATTTTGGACCAGATCCAGGATCCCTCTCCTTACCAACGGCTCTCCGCCAGTGAGCCTGATCTTGGTGATCCCGAGTTTAACGGCTGTCTCAGCAATTTTCTCCATAGTTTCCAGGCTTAAGATATCGCAGCGTTCTTTTTTCTCAATACCTTTTTCCGGCATACAGTACGTACATTTTAAATTGCATAAATCCGTTACAGATATTCTTAAATAATTGATATCCCTGCCATATGCATCGATCATTATTCCAACTCCCCACTTACACTCGTATACCCGTACACTGAATGAAAATTTTTATCTGCAGAAATAGCAGCTTGGATATTGACACATCTGACAGTTCAAACATAAACCGCCTTCCCCCATGCGGATAAAATCATTTTTGTTCAGTGTCTCTCCAGCAAAGATCTTCGGGAGTACCGCATCCAGGACAGTGGTCTTGTAATAGGCGGCCGCTCCAGGTACGCCTAAGATAGGTATCCCATTCAAATAAGCCAGCATAAACATATTGCCGGGCTGAACAGGAACACCATATGTTACAACATCTGCACCGGTACTCCTGATCGCCCCAGGAGTAAGATCATCGGGATCTACGGACATCCCCCCGGTCATAATAATCATGTCGGCTTTTTGCTCCATATAACCTGTGATCTTCGCTTGAATCAATTCCAATTCATCAGGGCAATATTCCAGACCGATGATTTCCGCGCCAAAATACTCAAGTTTCTTCCTGATCACAGGCCCAAATTTATCTTTGATCCTTCCCTTATACACTTCACTTCCGGTAATTACAATCCCAACCCTGAGCTTTATATACGGCTCAACATGAAATACCGGACCATAAAGGGTGCATAATTCTTCTACTTTGCGAATATTTTCTTCTTTGGTAACAAGCGGTATAATCCTGGTTGCTGCAACTTTCTGATTAACTTCAACCTTGAAATTATTCGGTAAGGACGGTATCGTAACATGTTCGATCGAATTGATTTCGTGCAGCAATGAGCTTTTGATCCTCAGCAAACCTTTTTGAGTCGAAATCAACGTAGTTTTACCTTCCTGAGGTTCCGAAAAACTGATGTTCTGACCCATGACAGCTTGTGCCATTCTGATCGCCGCATCGTCTTCATGGATTTCATCGGCATTTTCTTCCCAGACGTAGATGTGCTCTTTACCAAGACTCAACAGTTCCTCGATATCTTCCTGCTTGATCACATAATTTCTTTTAAAAGCGGGGCCTTTAAATTCCCCAGGAATCACTTTCGTTATATCGTGGCAAATGGTCATGCCGACTGCATCCTGGACTGCTATTTTTTTCACTTTTATTCATCTCCTTAGGCCATAAAATCGTATAACAGCTTCTTATTTGATTCCCATTCTTATTAAATTCCAACTTTTTCATTTTGCTTCTATTCAATGATATAAGCGGTTAATTTTTCACCGGCTTTGACTGGTCCGCTCTTTTCCGGAATTTCCGCCAGGATATCACAGCCGAGCATGGAGCGCAGTACACCATTGCCTTGTTCTCCGGTCGATTCCATGATGACCATGCTATTCTCGTAAAGCATTCTGCCGCGTAAAAATCTTCGGCGAGGACTTGGTTTTCGGAAATCTTTCTTCAGGGTCACTTCGATCTTTCGATAACAATAATCCTTTCTGCCGGTCATTTTTTTAATGTAGGGGACAGTCATCAGCTGAAAAGTTACCATTGCTGCGGCCGGATTGCCTGACAGGCCGATCAGCATCTTCCCGTCCTTCACTGCGGCCAGACACGGTGAGCCCGGTTTAATCTCAATTTTCCAGAAAAGTGTTTCGGCACCAAGATAATCGGCTGCATGCCGGATCACGTCATAGTCTCCCACCGATACGCCTCCGGTCGTCAGTACCAAGTCGGCCTGCTTCCAAGCCTCTTCGACCAGGACCGCAACATCTTCTTTCTTGTCTTTGCATATCCCCATCACGACAGGCTCTACACCAAGTGAACGGAGATAGCCTTGGAGTGTATAGCTGTTGCTGTTTCGGATTTTACCAGGAGCTAGAGGCTCCGTTACATCACGCAGTTCGTCTCCGGTAGAGATAATCGCAATTTTTGGACGTTTATAAACCAGTACTTCCGCAATACCGAGGGAGGCCATCAGCCCCATCAGCGGTGCCGTAACAACGGTTCCCTCAGCCGCTATCAGATCACCTACGGCAATATCTTCACCCGCAGGCACGATATCTTCACCGTGCATGAAGGCCTTTGAAACAGATATCTTGCTACCCTGAACTTCTACCTCTTCAAATTTGACAACTGCATCCGCGCCTTCAGGGATCGGAGCTCCTGTCAAAATTTTAATTGCCTGACCCTTGCTGACAGCGTTTTGGGCCGTATAACCTGCCGGCACTTCTTCAATCACCTCAAAGGTGACCGGATTAGCTTCGCTGGCTCCCGCAGTATCTTCGGCCCTGAAAACAAAACCGTCATAAGGTGAACGCGAAAACGGCGGAATGTTTTCCCTGGCAACAATATCCTCTGCCAGTATCCTGTCGAGGGTATCCGCTAAATGATTATTCTCCTTTTCGGTCAAAGGACAATAATCAAATATCAAACTTTGGGCTTCTTCCAACGAAATATTTTTTTGCATGCATATCCTCCTTATTAATCACAAAAATCCTGCACGGACATGCAGGATAAAGATTTTTGGCTCGGCAAACAAACCAATTCTTTTCACATCTCCTTCGCAATACAGCAAGTAACAGAATTTCTTCTACTACTCCGTGGACTTTGTCCAGACCTTGCATCCATAGCCGCATTGCAACTTTAGGATCCAAGGCTCGGAGAAAAATATTCTAATGTTGTGATCCGCCGACTCCTTTGCTTATATTCGCTTCAGCAATTGAAGGGGGTACCCTACTAGGTGAACACTCCTAGTAGGGTTATATAAAGGGAAGGAACACACCCAAGGGTAATGGCATGGTAAGATAAGATTATACTTATCTTACTCGTTCCTTATTCAATAATCAATCCAAAATATGTGCCAGTTTCAAATTTACTTCGTTTAACAGCGTTAATAACCCTGCAAGCCTTGAGAAATGCCCATCATGTTATCACCAAAGCATTTTTTGTTTCGTTAAGCAATGATATCATTTGTTAAAAAATGAGTCATAAAAATTCTCAAAACAGGAATTTGTTGTTCATCTATTGCCTCCAGATTTAGAAATTAGCTGGAATAGACAGATTATCCAGCAATTCTCAGACTAAAAAATTACCGGTTCCCATCCCCTGACTTCGAAATTATGGTATACTATACTGCATATTATTCAATTTTGAGGTGAAACTGTCGATGGACGAAAAGAAACTATCCAGTCAGGTTGTAAAACGTTTGCCCAGATATTACCGGTATCTTTCAACACTGCTGCAATTGGGAATCAGCAGGATTTCCTCTAAAGATTTGGGCAACCGAATGGGTCTGACCTCTTCTCAGGTAAGACAGGACTTTTTCTGTTTTGGCGGCAACGGCTTACAGGGATATGGTTATGATGTCGGTTTTCTGCATCAGGAAATACACAAACTGCTTGGACTGCAGCATTCTCATACCATGATCATTATAGGGGCCGGAAGTTTGGGCCATGCTTTGGCCAAACACGCGAATTTTGAAAAAAGCGGGTTTAAACTTGCCGGGATCTTTGATGTCAAACCTGAACTGATCGGCGAAAAAATCCGAAACGTTGAGGTCCAGCCCATGGATGACCTGCCGGATTATTTGAGCAAAAATCCTGTGGATATTGCGGTTTTGACTGTGCCGGAAAATTGTGCCGGTGAGGTCGCCAGGTTAGTTACTGATTTAGGCGTTAAAGCTTTATGGAATTTCTCTCCGGTCGAACTGATGATGCCGGAAGATATCATTGTGGAAAATACCCATATGATTGACTGTCTGATGGTGCTCGGATACAACCTTCAGGAGAGGCCGCTGAGGGAAGAGTCGCTGAAAGAAAAACCATAAACAGCAATTATTGTTGAATAGATCATAAAGCAATCAACAATTAGGCGAACAAATAGGCATATAAAACTAGAATAATCAATTCAAGAAAAATAACAATAGCCCTGCTAATCTCCCTGTTAAAACTGAACCGGGAGATTTCTTATTTATTGTTTATTGTTAAATAATTAACAGCATTGTTAAATATATTTATAACTTTGCTAACAATGTCTATTATTTTGCATCGTTATTCTGTTATTTTGTCAAATAAATAACTATTCTTGATTTGCATTTTGCCCCATATTACACTGAAGCAAGCACAGGTAAACTTTCCTGCAGAAAGGTTACAGAAAGGCAGTGTGATCAAATGACGGCAATCAAAGAAGTTGTCAACCGGTTTGGAAAAAAAGAAGCCTTGTTGCTTCAAGTAATTTTAGCCGTTCAGGATGCCGACCCCCAGAATCATCTGAGTGAAGAAGCCGTAAATGAGATTTCCCGGGAAATGAATATCTCCCGAAGCAGAGTTTATTCTACGGCATCTTTCTATAGTGAGATCTCCCTGAAACCACGGGGCATACACATTATCCGGATATGTACGAACGCGCCCTGTGAAAATGCCAACAAAGCTTCCATCCTCGCTGCAATTAAACAGGAACTCGGGATTAAGATCGGACAAACAACAGCGGACGGGCTTTTCTCTCTGGAAAGCGTCAATTGCCTTGGTGCCTGCTATATGTCTCCGGCCATCAAAATTGATGATGCGGTCTTCGGTGACCTGACTCCGGAAGCTGCGGTCGCCATTATCCGTAATTTGAGAAAGGAATATCAGAATGAATAAAATGCTTGATGACGATCAGATTTTTAATATTTCTCCGGGCAGGCATGTTGACTTGGACCATCATTGTCAAAACGGTGGATATTCCGCGTTAGCCAAAGCCCTGGCCCAGGGTCCTGAAACTTCCCTGAAAGAAATATCGAATGCCGGACTGCGCGGCAGGGGCGGAGCTGCTTTCCCTACTGCTGAAAAAATAAAAATGCTTCGAGCCAACACGGAAAAACTGCGTTATATCATTTGCAATGCCGACGAAGGTGAACCAGGCACCTTTAAGGACCGGTTCATTATGACCCATATCCCTTTCCAACTGTTGGAAGGCATCACCATCGCGGCGTTTATGGCCGGAGCTTCCGAAGGCTATATCTACGTGCGGCACGAGTATCCTGAAGCACAGAAAATCCTGCGCGAAAGCATCGAAGAAGCCGAGCGCCGCGGGTTCCTTGGAGACAATATTCTTGGCAGCGGTTTCAGCTTGTCTTTAAAACTATTTTCCGGTGCCGGAAGCTATCTTTGCGGTGAGGAAACCGCGTTAATTTCCTCCATCGAGGGCAAAAAAGGCCGTCCGCGTCTGAAACCCCCTTACCCGACCCAAGCCGGTCTCTGGCAAAAACCCACGTTGATCAACAATGTTGAAACGCTTGCCAATATCCCCAAAATCATTGAAAAAAGTGCATCTTGGTACCGTTCTTTTGGTACACCGGACAGTCCCGGAACCAAGTTGATTTCGCTTTCCGGCGATGTCCAAAACCGTGGTTTATTTGAAGTACCATTCGGAATGACCTTCGCTCAAATTATCAACGAATATGGCGGCGGAGCAAAGACCGGGAAAGCCATAAAAGCGGTAAACATTGGCGGCGCTTCCGGCGTTCTGATACCGCCGGAAATGCTTTTTACCCCGCTGGAATATCTGGCCTGTGCCAAAACCGGGATTACGATCGGATCAGGGGCTATCTTTGTTTTGGACGACACCCGTTCGATCTTGTCAAACGTTCAAAACCGTCTGCGCTTCTTTCTGCATGAAAGCTGCGGCAAATGCACGCCCTGCCGGGAAGGTCTGCGTCAGGCCAATCTGATCCTTGACAGGCTGCTCGCCGGAGAAGCCGTGCGTCAGGATGTTAGCACGCTGGAGCGTTATACCCGGGCGATTCAGGAAGCTTCCTTCTGCGGTCTCGGCCAAGCAGCCGGCAACAGCCTTCGTTCCTCCCTGGCCTATTACCGGGATGAATATCTTGCTTCCTGCCGTGATAACAAACCATCATTCATTGAGGAGGAGACCGCCTGATGCAAACTATCAATATTACGCTAAACGGTAAGGTAACGGCAGTTGCACCTGAAATCACTATTTTAGAGGCAGCCAGACAACAGGGCATTGATCTTCCAACCCTTTGCCATCATCCTGATCAGCGCGTCAAGGCAAATTGCCGGATTTGTGTGGTCGAGATAGAAGGCGTAAAAAACCTTGTGCCTTCCTGTTCCACTAGGGTAACAGCCGGAATGAACATCACGACGAATTCTCCGAGAGTCAGAGAGACCGTCCGCACGATTCTGGAATTAATTTTTGCTGACCATCCGCAGGAATGTCTGACCTGTATCCGCAACGGCAACTGTGAGCTCAGACAAATCGCCGCCAAATTCGGAGTCAGGGATATCCAAGGAGAAAAAAGAAAACACAGTTTCTCTCAGGATTTCTCAACTCCCTCGCTGGTCAGAAATCCGGATAAATGCATCAAATGTGGCCGATGTGCGGAAGCCTGCCACTATATTCAGAACGTTGGAATCCTCTATAGTCATAACCGCAGTACGGAAATCAGCATTTCACCGGAATACGGCAAACAGTTGGCTGATGTCGCCTGTGTGCTGTGCGGACAGTGTGCTTTGGTTTGTCCGGTAGGTGCAATTCATGAAAGAGATGATACAGACCGCGTCTGGGAAGCTCTCGCCGATCCCCAAAAACATGTCGTCGTTCAGGTCGCTCCGGCCGTCCGGGTATCCCTAGCCGAGGAATTTGGATTCCCATCAGGCGAAATCGCGACAGGAAAACTCGTTTCTGCTTTGCGCAGTCTGGGATTTGACCGGGTTTTTGATACAGACTTCTCAGCAGATCTGACCATCATGGAAGAAGGCCATGAATTACTGGACCGGATAGCAAACGGCGGTATCCTGCCGATGATTACTTCCTGCAGTCCCGGCTGGATCAAATATATGGAACATTACTATCCGGAATTAATTCCGCATCTGTCGACCTGCAAATCTCCCCAACAAATGTTTGGGGCCCTGGCCAAAACGTACTATGCTCAGACCAGCGGCCTTGAAGCCAAGGATATCATTGTCGTTTCCGTAATGCCCTGTACCGCTAAAAAATTTGAAGCCGAGCGCCCGGAAATGAATGCAAGCGGCAGCCAGGATGTAGATATCGTCCTCACGACCCGTGAACTTGGCAGAATGCTGCAGCACGAGGGAATTGATTTCCGGATGCTCCCTGAAGCTGAATTTGATTCGCCCCTCGGCATATCAACAGGTGCAGCCGCTATTTTCGGAGCAACCGGTGGGGTTATGGAAGCAGCCCTGCGTACCGTATATGAAGTTGTTACAGGTAGAACCCTGACTGACTTAAACTTTACAGCCGTGCGCGGAATGGTCGGCGTAAAAGAAGCTTCGGTTGATCTTGCCGGAACGGAAGTAAAAGCGGGGATTGCCCACGGACTTGCCAACGCCAAAAAAATCCTGGAAATGATCAAAGCCGGCCAGGCCGATTATACATTCATCGAGGTCATGTGCTGTCCCGGAGGGTGTATCGGCGGAGGAGGCCAGCCTTACGGCACGACCAATGAGATCAGAGCCAGACGGATCGAAGCCCTGTACCAGGTCGATGAAAATATGCCGCTACGCAAGTCACATGAAAATCCGGCAGTACAGGAACTCTATCATGACTTTCTGCTTGAGCCCCTCGGAGAATTATCCCACAAGCTTTTGCACACCCAATATTGTAACCGCAGTTAGCGCAGTGACGCCAAAGCAAAAGCAACTCGTCCATGAACACCCTTTTCTGGAATATACCTTCCCCTTGAACACTCCTTCCAATGGACACTCTTTATCTAAATATACCTTCTCTGAACACACCTCACCTGAATGACCTAGTCCAATATAACGCGAAGGAACCGTGGATGTTATTAAATACCCGCGGTTCCTTTGCATTATGTTGACTAATCTTCCACTCAAATATAGTTCAAAATCATCAATGCCACTTGAATCTCGTGCCCCGTAAGTTTAGGCGATAATGCTTTGGACAATTAATATCTTTTACGGTGTAAATTTGTAGGTATCCCCATACTCTGACGGTACTTGTTGACAGTTCTCCGGGAGATCCTCATCCCTTTGTTCACAAGCATCATCATAATATCCTGGTCGCTCAGTGGTTGGTTCGGGTCTTCTTTATTAATAATATCCTGGATCAAGTGTTTGACACTTTTGGAACTTATTTTGTCGCAGTCATAAGAACCCACACCGGAGTTAAAGAAATACTTCAAAGCAAACAGTCCGCGCGGCGTCTGGACGTATTTGTTGCAGGTGACCCGGCTTACCGTAGATTCATGGATGCCGACCAGGTCCGCAACCTGACTCATGGTCAAGGGCTTCAGATATTCAATGCCATTGTCAAAAAATTCTCTTTGAATATCAACAATGCTTTGCACAACTTTGTAAATGTTTAGTCTTCTTTGTTCAATTCCGCGGATGAGTCCTAAGGCGGAATCAAACTTTTCTTCAAGATATTTTTTTACATCATCGGATAACGCATTCGAATTACGGAGAATATCCACATACGTCTGATTGATTCTCAAATAGTTAAAATCAAAGTCGTTTACAATAACCATATAATCGTTCTGGTCTCTCATAATCGTAACATCAGGCCAGATAAAAGGATTTCTTTCAGCGCCAAACTGCAGTCCGGGTTTGGGATCAAGCATCCTGATAAGATCATAGACTTCTTGGACCTGCTTCGTAGACACGGAGAGGGTATTGGCTATTTTCATTATTTTTTTGTCGGCAAGCTCCTGGAAGTAGTTTTGAATAACCTGTTCCGCAAGCTCACTATCCTTGCCGTTTGCTCTCATTTGCAGAAGCATGCATTCCTGAAGATTTCGGGCACCTACGCCGGTAGGATAGAAAGTATGAATGACCTTTAGGACCTCTTCCACTCTCTCAACGGCAACATTCAATTTTTGGCTGACATATTCCAGTTCTGTTGTAAAATAGCCGTTCCGATCAATACTTCCTATCAGAAAGTTTCCAATGATAATATCCGCAGGATTTTTGATCTCTAAATTCAATTGTAATTCAAGCTGCTCATATAAACTTGGCCGATCAGACAGATATTGTTCGTATCCGGTGTCATTTTCATTCTTCTCATTCCAGATATGACCCATATTGCTGTCGCTGCTGAAATGTTCAATCAGGTCGTCCATATTAACCCGGGTTGCAGTTTTGCTGACAACCTCATTGTTTTCAGCAACGGGTTCATCTTCGTCCAGAAAAGGATTCTCTTCTATTTTTTTTGTGATATACTCGCTTAGTTCCAGAGTCGACATCTGCAATACAGAAATTGCCTGACGCAGTTCAGTGGTCATGAACAATCTCTGTTGCTGTTCAAGAAATATATCTTGGCGTATCTGCCTCATATTTTCCTTCCACCTTCTGAATCAAACTAAAATACTATACAGATTCCCGGACAGACGGCATTTTCATATTCTTTTCACATTAAAACCGGGATTTACTCGGGTATGATACATCCACTTGACCCTTACGGCAAGATTCATGCCAAACGATATCTACGTTCAAGTATACAACTTATTTAAAATACTTTCTATTATTGTTTTTTAATTTTTTTATGTAAATTATTCTTCATTTTCCAACCAAATTCAACGCTTTGCACATTCGTTCCAAGGATTATTTATTTCAATTATTTATTTCCTGTTACTTCTTCCACTAAAGTCTTGAAAAATAACTCCATAAATCTGACCCTTTTTCTGGCGATTGCTTTCGCTTCTTCCGTATAGAGCCTATCCGGTATTTTTCTTAATTTAAGCTCAAATTCCAGGTTGGTCGTATGTTTGGAAGCATCTTTAATCCTGCCGTTCTCACCGATATTTTCCTTCAGATATTCTTCGACAGAAACCTCATGATATAGTCTTTCCCCGTGCTGGCCAGCAAGCATGAAAGAGCGGGCAATCCCAGTTGCTCCGATGATATCAAGTTTGTCGGCATCAAAGAGGATTTTGGCTTCGATGCTCTCCGGCTGATGTCCTGTTCTGAACCGATGCGCTAAAATACAGTGTGTGATCTCCTGTCTCAAATCCGGATCATAATTTAGGTCTTGAAGGATCTTCTCGGCCATTTCCGCACCCAATACGGCATGGTCGATCTCTCCGGAATTATCTTCATCCTCTTTGGCTCTGGCAATATCATGAAGCAGGACAGCCGGAATCAATACTTCCGTATCGACATCCTCCCGCTGCCCGGCCAGAATCAAACAAAGATGATAGACCCGCATAACATGATCCAGATCGTGGGCCGCATAAGACAGCTCTTTCTCTACAATATCCTGCAGAACCCGATACCGTTTTTCCATCGATATATTCTATGCCTCCCTGTCCCAATAAATCATTGTATTCGTCTGCGGCGCATTCAAAATCGAAAAAAATATTGCCAAGAATCAGTTGGCATATCTACTATATTTCGAGCAGCTCAAAACCTGTCGTAGGATCAATTTTTCTAGAGCCCTCACTTGTATTCAGTTCAATCATGACAACCTCGCCGATTTGCCAGATATCGACCCCTTCACGTACACAGCCTGCTACTGTTTTTCCCTCTCTGCCAAAAGCGGCGTGCATGTGCAAGACCGGTTTCCCTTGTTCGTTTCGGAACAAAGTTCCTACTCCCAGTGTTTCGCTGGTGCCTTGAAGCTCTGTCATCATCTTGCGGGGTTTAAGGGCCTGTCCGTCTTCAGGTCCTACGACGACCTTACTGCCCTTGTCCGCCCCTCCCAAAAAATGAACCAGTGCGGAATTGATCTGATGTTTTTCGGCAAAATCCTGAATAATGGCTGGGATTTTTTCTCCTTGTTCCAATCTCAGAATGAATATTCTCCCCAGTGTCGCTTCTAAATATTTCAATGCTGTCCCCTTCTTTCTATGGCCTGTAATCATTCCGGGTTGCCAGTGACTTGCAATAAACGCTTTTAAATGAAGGCGTGAAAATCTTCATATCATTATAACATAGAGAAATGCCAGTCTTCAGAAGCGTTTCTTTTATAACCACTTAGAAAACAATTTGTTTGACTTAATCACTTAAGTGTCTTATAATTTAGTTAAGTATTTAGTTAATTAAAAATACCCGGAGGATATATGGAGCAAATTGTGCAGGTATTCAAAGCGCTTTCTGACGAAACAAGACTGCAGATCTTGCTTATCTTATCCAGAAGAAGCATCTGTGCTAAAGGAATTGCAAGACATCTTCAAATTTCCGAAGCAGCCGTGTCCCAACATATTAAAATTTTAAAGGAAGCCGGCCTTCTGATTGGCGAGAAAACAGGCTACTTCGTACAATACAATTTGCAGCAATCTGTTTTTGAAGATCTGATCGGATTCATTGAGCAGATATCAGGCACCCACACCTCGGGTCACTATAAAGATGTTTTCAGCGTCCCATTCAATTGTCAATATGCTTGCAAGGCCCAGCGTGAAAAGTGCTGTGAGCGTTCAAGCAATGAATAAACCGAGAAAAGGAGCTTAAACATGAAAATTTGTATCCCTGTAAAAGAAGACAAAGGACTTGAGAGTATCCCCTATGATCATTTTGGCTCAGCCCCATTTTTTCTGATCTACGACCTGGATAAAGAAGAGATGAAAGTCATCGACAACGGAGACTCTCATCATGAGCACGGGATGTGCCAGCCTTTGAAGGCATTGGGTGGAGAACAGGTGGACGCGATTCTGGTTGGCGGAATCGGTGCAGGCGCCCTAATGAAACTCAATGCGCAAGGGGTGCGTGCTTTTCGGGTTGATAATGCCACCGTTTCGGGTAACATCCAGCTCTTCCTGGATAACCAGCTTCCGGAATTCTCTGCCATGAACAGCTGCAGCCATCACGGATGCCACTAACCTTGATAGATATTTTCTAGCCCTAAGGGGGAAAAACAACCCCGAAGGGCTACTTTTTTATCTTGTCAGCCATCAAATTCTATTTAAAGAAACATACCGCTTTTTGTTTCCCGACATCAGCAATAATCTCCAGGGCTTTATGCATTCCTTTATTGACATCATATACTTTAATGATTTCTCCAAGGGAGGCGCTCAGTGGTAGCAGCTCAGGAAGCAAATTTTGAAAGTGGTTTAATAGTTTTGTCTGAAGGACTCCTCCCCTGCCTTCCGGAAAAAGCGCCACATAAAAGATATCACTTTCAATGAGATCCTGAAAGAAATGGGTTCCGTAAGATATCTCCGGGGTGAACCCGCCCTCTTTAACTGCAATTTCACCAAGGACAGTGATATTATTAATTTCGGAAAAATAAACAGGCACGCCGAGCGAAGGCGTACTGGTACCCCATCGTCCGGGGCCGAGCAGCAGCACGGTCATGTTTTCTTTCTCAATCTGGCTGTTCAATTTGCCGATACATCTGGCTACCCTGTATTTTTCGAGGTCACTTAGCCTGCTGTAGGTTTCAGGCTCGACATAAATGATTCGCTGAATACCATAATGGATATTCCCGCCCATGAAAGTATTATGGCTTTGAAAGAATGTTTTTTGGAAATCAATATGTTTCGGGAACACCACCTTACTTTTGAGACCTTTTGCGGGCAGCGGCCTGCACTGCAGGAGATTGATCTGATAATGATCCAAATCTTTAAAATTAACGGTAAATTCAATGTCCACCGGATATGCGTAGAATTTCTCCAGGCATTTAAGCATTTTTTGAATGACCCCGACAAAAGTGGAATCGGACAGAAATTGATCAAAATTAATAATCCAGGCCTGCCGGCCTTGCTGGCCTATTTCTTTCATCATTTTTTCTGCAGTATAGTCTCTCTGCGCGAAATAATGCAGTTTGGGATCGTCAATTTCGTTTAAAAGATCGTTAAACGCGATACCAATCATGCTGTTTTTGGTTACCATCAGCGCATCAATGTTTCTTTGGGCATATTGCCTGTAATCATCAAAATCCGTTAAAGGTGATGACAAAGGTTCATCAATCGCTATAATTCTGGCATAGTCACCTGCCGTACGGTTTACAGCCCGAGTGCCTAGACCTACAACTACCCGCAACATGCCCGCTTTCGGAGACATTTTCTCATCCCAGACATAGATATTGTTTGAGTAGCCGACCCCAGCAAGATCCGGGAAAAAATATTCCTTACGATAAGAACCCGATACGCGTTGAACAAGCAAAGCCATCTGCTCATCCTGGTCGGCTATTCCTCGTTTCAAACGATACATCAGCGCGTCGTCGCTCATCGTGCTGGCAAAGACTTGTTTCACAGCGTTTTCAAATTCAAGATAGCGATGTTCGAGCGTACCTTGGTTCGTACAAAAAACACTTTCATATTTTCCAGCAAAAGAATTACCAAATCCATCTTCCAAAAGGCTGCTGGAGCGGACAATGATCGGTGATTGTCCAAAGTACTCCAGGACCCGCAAAAAATGGTTTTTGACATTCTCCGGAAAAACACCGCTGAGTATTTTGCTTTTAATGACTCTGGCCAGAGAAAAATATTTTTCAGGTTTTCTCTGCTCCATTCTAAGTTTCCAGAGACCATTTTTAACAAGATAAGTGTAAAAGACATCAGAGCCAATGTAGAACGAATCATGGGGTTCCAGAATTTTTTTATAATCAAAATTTTCATCTTCAAGTAAAATTTTTCTGGCCAGAAGCATTCCGACCGCTTTGCCGCCGATAAATCCCGATCCAATTAAACTTGACTTGATCTGAAGCAAATCTTCCAGAGTAAAGACCTTCGTCAGCAACTCAAGGAATCTTTCATCGCGACTTAAAACCATCCGGCAGAGCTTTTCTACCAGGTTTTTTTCCTCAGCAGACGGTATACGACTGAATTTTACCTTTTCATAGGTGTCTGACGCTTTCAAAAACATCCGGTCCCAATAATCCAAATGCCTTCGCGGAGCATCAAACACATTCAGGGACATATCTGCAAACAGCTTTGAAGCATCGCTGCTGCTTGTTAACGGAATAAAATCCTGCGCCTGTTTGATATGCGGCAGAAACATCGTCGGTGAATACCTGTCGATCACTTTGACCGGATGGATATAGGTCTGTCCCCTGACATTATAGATATTCATCAATACCTGGGTCGTTTCCCGAATTGCGGAAATCGTCTCATACGAATTCATATTTTTATAAATTGCAAAGAAAGCCACCGTTTTCAGTTCATATAAATACGGACAGGTGATCTGAAAAAAGTTGCCGATCATAAGATCCGTTGCCCAGGTGTACAAAAGATCGGACAGACAATCAAAAACGTAAAAAGCCTCTTCTCCCTCAGCTGCAATAATCTGGTGGACCTGCGTGGAAAAAGCTTCAAAACCGTGTTCGGCGTCAATATGATACACTTTAACATTTTCATTGTCATCAATAATTGGAGAATGACGCGCAAACCGCATATAAATCACTTTTCTGCCCTCGTCCAGACTCGTTCTGACAAAAGGCAGCACAAAGGATTCATAATCTGCGATATTGTCAACCTGCAGAACAACATTATCGCCAATCCTGAGATGGTCGATGATCTCATCGAGCCCCGGCAGGCCGGATCTTATTTTCTTACGCTGATCCATTACACATCATTCCTTACGCCAATTTAGCTATCATTTTATCCTTAAAATTAATAATTGCTGACACTCAAATCTATATGTGCAAGCAGCCAATAACCGATACGCAAAAACCAAGCAATGAATCCTAGCATCTATCCATTACTTGGCTTTACTATTCGGTATGATAAAGCATAACGGTGGATGCCGTGTAATATCATGTTATCACATCCGGCATGAACATTGCACTCTGTTTATCATAACAAGTGGCTAGATAATTATACTTTTTCCCATCAAATATTTGTCCACTTCTCTAGCTGCCAGCTTTCCTTCCTGGAAAGCCCAGACAACCAGACTCTGACCTCTGCGCATGTCGCCAGCAGCAAAAACTCTGTCAACATTCGTCTCAAAAAACGCATATTCCGCTTTGACATTGCTGCGAGCATCCCGCTCCAGCTTAAGCTCTGTGGGGATATTGTCTTCAGGCCCTAAAAAGCCCATGGCCAGCAGGATCAGGTCCGCTTCCCATACCTTTTCACTTCCGGGAGTCACCTGTGGAACCATTCTGCCGGCAGCATCTTTGACCCAGGTAAGGTTGACTGTATGAACTTCCTTGACCTCACCGTTCTCATTGCCCACAATCTTTGTGGTGGAAATGCAATAATTCCTCGGATCCTTGCCATAAAGACAGATTGCTTCTTCCTGTCCGTAATCCACTTTCAGTTTTTTCGGCCATTCCGGCCAGGGGTTCTCAGCCTCAATACGATGGGCAGGTGGCTCAGGCAGAATTTCAAACTGGAAAACGCTTTTGCAGCCATGCCGGATTGCCGTGGCCACACAGTCCGTCCCGGTATCCCCGCCGCCAATGATAATGACATTCTTACCCTTGGCACTAATAAAACTCTCATCCTTTAAGTTGGAATTCAATAAACTTTTGGTGGTCGCTTTTAGGAAGTCTACGGCATAATAAACCCCTTTCAGATCTTTGCCTTCCACATCCAGCCCCCGGGGCTTGGTAGCTCCTGTGCACAGCACAACGGCATCATAGTTGTCTACGAGCTCTTGGGCCTTCATATATTTGCCGACTTCGGTATTCAGAACAAATTCTATCCCGGATGCCTTCAGTACATCAAGCCGTCTTTCAATAAATCGTTTATCAAGCTTCATGTTGGGGATCCCGTACATCAAAAGTCCCCCAGCCCGGTCATCCCGCTCATACACCGTGACCTCATGGCCGACGGCATTCAGATAATAGGCCGCAGACAGTCCGGACGGGCCCGAACCGACAACAGCGACTTTCTTGCCGGTGGCTTTGGCCTTCTTAGGATTTACCCATCCTTCGGCAAACGCTTTCTCGATAATCTCATATTCAATGCTGTTAATAGTCACAGCGTCCATGATATAGCCTTCGGTACAAGCCCCTTCACAAGGTGCAGGGCAAACCCTTGAGGTGAATTCCGGGAACGGCGTCGTTCTGGTCAGCCGCTTGTATGCTTCCCGCCACTGTCCCTTATAGACGAGCTCATTCCATTCTGGAATCAAATTGTGCAGCGGGCAACCTGAAGCGGCGCCGTTCAAGAGCACACCGCCGTGGCAGAAAGGTACACCGCAGTCCATGCAGCGCGCGCCCTGCGTTCGGACAATCTCAGGATCCTGGGGAATCTTGACTTCATTGTAGTCTTTGATCCGCTCTTCAGGCTTTCTTTTCTTCGGATCGATTCTGTTATACTCTAAAAATCCTGTTGCTTTTCCCATGATCAGACCTTCCCTTCAAAGGCAGCCGTCAGGGCTTCTTCACCGCTTAAGCCAGCCTTGTGAGCTCTATCGATATTTTCCATCATCTTTTTATAATCCCTGGGTATGATCTTCGTAAATCTTGGCGCGTAATCTGTCCAATCATCCAGTACTTTCCGGCCTAGGGGGCTTCCCGTGTGCGCTACATGTTTACGGATCATTTCCCTGATTTCTTTCAGTTCCTTTTCCGAAGCAATTTTTTCCATAAGAATCAGGGACTTGTTGCAGTATATTTCCTCAAAATCAAGGATATAGGCAACACCACCGGACATACCCGCAGCAAAGTTTCGTCCTGTCTTACCCAGGATCACAACTTTTCCTCCGGTCATATATTCACAGCCATGGTCGCCGACACCTTCAACAACCGCATTGACGCCGCTGTTTCGGACACAGAATCTTTCACCGGCGATTCCGTTGATATAGGCTTCACCCGAAGTTGCACCGTAGAAGGCGACATTGCCGATCAGAATATTTTTTGCTGGTTCAAAATCCGAAGTTTTTGGCGGATAGACTATGATTTTACCACCCGAAAGGCCTTTGCCAATATAGTCATTAGCATCACCCTCAAGTTCCAAGGACATGCCCTTGGGTGCGAACGCACCAAAGCTTTGACCAGCAGAACCAACAAAAGTCAGCTTAATGGTATCCTCCGGAAGCCCCACTTCCCCGAAACGCTTGGTTATTTCACTGCCGACAATGGTTCCAACCACACGATCCACATTGTTGATCTTCAGTTTGGCCCGGATTGATTTTTTGTGTTCCAGGGCCGGTTTGCACATTCTTAAGAGCTTGCGCATATCCAGGGATTCTTCCAGTCCATGGTTTTGCTGCTGTGACTTAAATCTGCCGACATCTGCACCGGCATAGGGCTGATACAGAACCTGGGAAAGATCAACCTTGGCTGCTTTCCAATTCTTAATATTTTCTTTGTGTTTGAGCCTGTCTGTACGTCCAACCATTTCATTAATGGTCCTGAAGCCAAGTTTTGCCATGATCTCCCGCATTTCCTGTGCAATAAACAACATAAAATTCTCAACATGCTCAGGTTTGCCGGCAAAATTCTTACGGAGCTCTTCATTCTGGGTTGCAATACCTACAGGGCATGTATTCAGATTGCAGACGCGCATCATCACACAGCCCAAGGAAATGAGTGGGGTGGTGGCAAATCCATATTCCTCAGCGCCTAAAAGTGCAGCGATGACAACATCTCTGCCTGACAGAAGCTTACCGTCTGTTTCCAGGACGACTCTGTCTCTTAAGCGATTAAGCACAAGGGTCTGATGGGTTTCGGCAAGTCCTAATTCCCACGGCAATCCTGTATTTTTAATGCTTGTTCGCGGTGAAGCACCTGTACCGCCATCATAGCCGCTGATCAGAATAACGTCGGCCTTGCCCTTGGCCACACCGGCCGCGATCGTACCGACACCCACTTCAGAAACAAGCTTAACATTGATTCGGGCATCACGGTTGGCATTTTTAAGGTCATGGATCAGTTCCGCCAGATCTTCGATTGAATAGATATCATGGTGCGGCGGGGGTGAAATTAATTCGACACCTGGTGTTGAGTGTCTAACTTTGGCAATTGCCGGAAAAACCTTCCGGCCTGGAAGCTGCCCGCCTTCTCCAGGCTTGGCCCCTTGCGCCATTTTGATCTGTATTTCCGAGGCATTTACCAGAAAGCTGCTGGTAACACCAAAGCGACCTGAAGCAACCTGCTTGATGGCACTGATTAGACTGTCGCCGTTAGGCAGCTTTCTAAATCTTTCAGGATCCTCGCCGCCTTCACCGCTGTTACTTTTGCCGCCCAAACGGTTCATGGCAATAGCCATACATTCGTGAGCTTCCTTACTGATCGAGCCATAGGACATCGCCCCGGTCTTAAATCTTTTGACGATAGACTCGACCGGTTCGACTTCTTCGATAGGAATCGTATCTCCGGCGCTTATTTTGAAATCCAGCAGCTGCCTGAGTGTATAGATCTCCTCGTCATTAATTTTTCTGGAGTAATCTTTGAAAAGATTGTAATTGCCTTCCCGGCAGGCGCGCTGGAGCAAGTAAATTGTTTCCGGGTTGTAGAGATGAATCTCCCCGTTATCTTTACATTGGTAGAAACCGCCGATTTCCAGTGTATCTGTGTAGAGTGCATTCTCATCAAAAGCGCTTTCATGCCGCATTTGATTTTCCATCGTAATTTCTTCCAGACCGATTCCTTCCAAGCGGGATGGCGTCTGAGTAAAGTAGCGGTCAATCAGATCTCTTTTCAGTCCGACAGCTTCAAATATCTGGGCACCGTGGTAGCTGCGCATCGTCGAAATACCCATTTTCGTAAGCACCTTTAAGATGCCTTTGATCGAGGCTTTAATATAGTTCTTTTTGGCCTCCTGATAACTTAGGCCATTCGTCATTCCTTTGGCCGCGAGGTCTCTGATCGTTTCGTAAGCAATATAGGGGTTGATCGCGGTAACACCGTACCCGATCAAGGCACAGAAATGGTGTACCTCCCTGGCTTCTCCGGTCTCCAGAACAATACCCACACTCGTCCGGATTTCACGGCGTATCAAATGGTGATGCAGCCCTGAAGATGCCAGAAGAGCGGGGATAGCAGCAAATTCTTTATTAACGCCCCTATCCGAAAGAACAAGAATATTTGCGCCATCAGCAATTGCTTTATCTGCTTCCCGGGATATTTTGTCTAAAGCTCTTTCCATTGCTCTAAGGCCGCCAGCTGCCTTGTAAAGAATGGAAATCCTGGCTGTCTTGAACTTCCCGTTATTTAATTTCATAATGGTATCCAACTGAGTATTGGTGAGGATAGGTGACTCCAGATACACTGCGGAACTATGCGTCCGGTCCGGATCCAGAAGGTTTCCCGCATTCCCCAGGAGCATTGTACTGGAGGTAATGATTTCCTCACGGATGCCATCAATTGGGGGATTCGTCACCTGGGCAAAAAGCTGCTTGAAATAATGGTACAGCATTTGAGGTTTGTCTGAAAGTACTGCCAGCGGTGAATCCATGCCCATCGATCCGACAGGGTCAAGGCCATCAGTCGCCATCGGCAGAATCATTTTATTGATATCCTCATGGGTATAGCCAAATGCTTTCTGCTGGGAGATAATATCTTCCAGCATCGGTGCTTCCAATTCGTCGTCAGCAGGGAGATCACTTAAATAGACAATATGCTTCTTATTCCACTCTTCATACGGATGCATCAGGGAAACATTCTTTTTGATTTCCTCATCAGAAATGATCCTTTGTGCTTCCGTATCGATCAGGAGCATTTTACCCGGTTCCAAACGGCCTTTATACTTGACATTTTCAGGTTTGATGTCGAGAACCCCCACCTCGGAGGCGAGGATGACTTTATCATCTTTGGTGACATAATAACGTGATGGTCTGAGTCCGTTCCTGTCCAGTACGCCACCGATAACTGTTCCGTCCGTAAATCCCATGGCAGCTGGTCCGTCCCAGGGCTCCATGATAAAATTATTAAACTCATAAAAGTCCTTTTTTTCTTTGGACATCAGATCATTCTTTTCCCATGGCTCAGGAATCATCATCATGACAGCATGAGGAAGCGATCTGCCGGTAAGATGGATAAACTCAAGACTGTTGTCAAACATGGCCGAATCGCTGCCTGACTCGTCAACAATCGGATATACCTTGGAAATATCATCAAACAACGGTGAATCAATGCATTTTTGCCTGGCCTTCATCCAGTTCACGTTTCCTCTGATGGTATTGATTTCCCCATTATGGACAATATATCGGTTCGGGTGCGCCCGCTCCCAACTCGGAAAGGTATTGGTGCTGAACCTGGAATGAACCATGGCCAGTGCTGAAACAAAATCTAGATCGGAAAGATCCAGATAAAAGTTTCTGAGCTGTTCGGCTGTAAGCATACCTTTATAGACAATGGTTTTGCTGGAAAGGCTGGCAACATAGAAGGAGCCGCCCTTGTCTTCACACATTGGGATGATCAGTTTTTCTGCTCTTTTCCGAATGACATAGAGCTTTCTTTCAAAATCCATATCATCGGTCAGATCAGGGCTTCTTCCGATAAAAACCTGTATAAACCGGGGCATAACAGCTTTGGCACTATGGCCGACCGTCGATTTGTCGATCGGGACTTCCCGCCACCCAAGAATCTTCTGTCCTTCCTCACGAACAATCTTTTCAAAAGAGTCCATCTGGGTAACCCGAAAATCTTCATATTTGTGCGCAAAAATCATTCCTACACCATATTTGCCCTTTTCCGGCAAATTAAAGCCGAGAACATCACATTCCCGTTTAAAGAAGTCATGGGGTATTTGCACCAGAATGCCAGCGCCGTCACCCGTATTCTCATCCGCACCACTGGCGCCTCTGTGGTTTAAGTTTTCCAGAACGGTTAAAGCTTCCTCGACAATGTCGTGCGATTTTTCACCTTTGATATTCACGACAAATCCCATACCGCAGGCATCATGCTCAAAGGCCGGATCGTAAAGACCCTGTTTTTTTGGCAATTGATTGTATTTCATATTACACACCCTTTGTTGGAGTTTACATCTATAGTTTCTTTACGATTTTACCAAAAATCCATCAACAACATAACTGTTTTAACTAAAAAATATTGTATTCATTTTAATTTTCTTTGTATTTTCTAGTTTTTTGTATAATTTTAATGCCAATGTTTAAATATTTAGATTTAATATTATAAATTCATTATTTTGCATCACTAATATCTTATAATGAATACAGTATATTGTTTGTTTTGTTATGTTCAAACGCAAATTAATATTGTAGAATACGGTTATTGATAAAAAACATTATTTTTTTCTGGAGGGTAAAAATATGTCTTATGTCCAACAAGTCATGGAACAGGCTATCAAAAGAAGCCCGAACGAGCCCGAGTTCCACCAGGCACTCAAGGAAGTGCTGGAATCTTTGGAACCGGTAATTGCCAAACATCCCGAATATGAAAAAGCTGGTATCCTCGAGCGGCTCGTCGAGCCCGAACGCGTGATCATGTTCAGAGTTCCCTGGGTCGATGACAAAGGAAATGTTCAGGTTAACCGTGGTTTCCGAGTTCAATTCAACAGCGCCATCGGTCCTTACAAAGGCGGCCTGCGTTTACACCCGTCTGTTAACCTTGGCATCATCAAATTTTTAGGTTTTGAGCAGATCTTCAAAAACTCCCTGACCGGACTTCCGATTGGCGGCGGCAAGGGCGGCAGCGACTTCGATCCCAAAGGCAAATCCGATAACGAAATCATGAAATTCTGCCAGAGCTTCATGACCGAACTTTGCAAACATATTGGTGCAGACACTGATGTTCCTGCCGGTGATATCGGTGTTGGCGGCAGAGAAATCGGTTACATGTTCGGCCAGTATAAGAGAGTCAGAAATCTCTTTGAAGGCGTACTAACTGGAAAAGGCCTGACTTATGGCGGAAGCTTAGTTCGTACCGAAGCAACCGGCTATGGTCTGGTTTATCTGATGGACGAAGCAATTAAAGACATCGGCAAATCCTTTAAAGGTGCTACCGTTGTTATCTCCGGTTCAGGCAACGTTTCGATTTATGCAGCCGAAAAAGCCATGCAGCTGGGTGCCAATGTTGTTGCCCTGAGCGATTCCAACGGCTACATCTACGACAAAAACGGTATTGACCTGAAGACCGTTAAGCAGCTCAAAGAAATTGAAAGAAGAAGAATCAAAGATTATCTGGAATTCCACCCGAAAGCCGAATACAAAGAAGGCTTCGAAGGCATCTGGACCATTCCTTGCGATATCGCTCTTCCCTGCGCTACGCAGAACGAATTGAACGAAGAATCCGCCAAGGCTCTGGTTGCCAATAAATGCTTTGCTGTCGGTGAAGGTGCGAATATGCCTTCTACTCCGGAAGCAGTCAAAGTATTCCATGCCAATAAAATCATCTTTGCTCCTGGTAAAGCTGCCAATGCCGGCGGTGTTGCAACCTCCGCTCTGGAAATGTCCCAGAATAGCATGCGTTACTCCTGGACTTTCGAAGAAGTTGACGCCAAACTTAAAGACATCATGGTCAACATCTATCGCAATGCCAGCTCAGCTGCCAAAGAATACGGCTGTGAAGGCAACCTGGTCGTCGGTGCTAACATTGCAGGCTTCCTGAAAGTTGCTAACACCATGATGGCTCACGGCGTAATCTAAGCCGGAGCTGCCTAATCCGATTCGTGATTCCATTGATACTCACGACATAGTCTTGATACCACTAAAATTAAAAAGACCTCTTGGAGACTGAGTATGTTCAAAACAGCTCGCATCCAAAAGGTCTTTTTTATTAATGTTTTCCAAATACTATTTGCTCTCAACCATCACCCTTGGTACTCTCTTGGAAATACCGCACAGGATCTCATAGCTAATCGTTCCGCATTGTTCAGCAATCCGATCTGCGGAAATAAACAGGTCACCGTTTCTGCCGAGCAGAACGGCTTCATCCCCTTCTTGGATCTCTTCAATTTCTGTTACATCAACCATGATCTGATCCATGCATATTTTGCCGATGATCCTGGCTTTCTTTCCCTTCAGCAAGACCTCACCGCCGTTGGACAGAGAACGGCGCAGACCATCGCCGTAACCGATCGGCAGCGTTGCGACTTTTATGGGCCTGTTGGCAATAAACGTCCTTCCATAGCCAACACTCTCGCCCTTTTCGATGGTCTTCAGCTGGGAAATGCGGGTTTTTAAAGACATGACCGGTTCAAAGCCGGCTTCCTGTCCGGCGTGGTCCATCGGTAAAAGTCCGTACAATATGATTCCTGAACGGCAAAGTTCGTAATGACTTTCGGGAATTTGCATGATTGCAGCAGAGTTTGCGGCATGACGGATCGGAATTTTTATTCCTGCCGCGCATAACTTTTCATATAAGTCATCAAAGATCTTCAGCTGCTGCTTCGCATAAGACAAATCAGTGCTGTCGGCCGTGGCCAGATGGGTATAAATCCCCTCCAGATAAAGGCCAGGAAGCTTTGCAATTTTTTGAATATTTTCGAGTGCATTTTCGCGGAACCCTGTCCTACCCATTCCCGTATCCACTTTGATATGGAGTCTCGCTGTTTTATTCAGCTTCAACGCTGCCGCTGAAAGCGCTTCAGCCTGTTCGATCTGAAATATTTCGGGAATGATCTCTTCTTTGACCAGTATTTCTGAATACTTCGACAATGTAGGTCCAATAACCATAAGGGCAATATCCGGGAATTCCCTTCTGAGCTCCAAAGCTTCTTCCAGGATAGCAACCCCGAATCTGGTAATCCCTTCTTCCTTTAGAGTCCGAACAACCTCCACTGCACCGTGTCCGTAGGCATCTGCCTTGACTATGGGCATTATTTCACTGCCGGCGTACTGCTGTATCCTTTTTAAATTGCGTCTTAAAGCCCCCAAATCAACTTCTGCCCAAACCGGACGAAAAATATTCATTCTAAAAATCTCCTAACTGCTCTATCTCTTTTCTGACCCTTGGGAGGCAATCAGCTACCTCCGAAGCTGTGAAACCTGATAAACCAAACTGATCTTTTAAAACATCTCCGGCCTTGCCGTGAAGATAAACCCCCATGCAAGCTGCACCTAACGGAGGGACACCCTGGGCAATCCAGGACATAATACTTCCGGTCAGCACATCCCCTGTGCCGCCTGTGCCAAGTCCTGCATTACCCGTCGGATTCAAAAAAACTCTGCCGTCCGGCGAAGCAACGACCGAACCTGCGCCTTTCAAAACAACAATGGCACCCCATTCCAGGGCTTTGGCCAGCGCTATCTTCAAGCGGTTTTCCTGAACCTCGTCAATTGAACAGCCGCATATGCGAGCCATTTCCCCAGGATGAGGCGTCAGAATAAGATTGCCTCTTCCTTTCCTTAAGCTGAGTACATCCGGTTCCCGGGAAATCAGATTCAACGCGTCTGCATCCAGAACTACCGGTACATCGGTCTCTATCAGTATATTTTTTATGACATTAAGAAATGACTCCGTCTGCCTGAGTCCGGGACCTACTGCACAAGCGTCAGCTCCTTGTAACCGCTCCTGAATGACCGACCAGGCATTGACGCTTAACATTTCATAATCCTTTGCTGGCCAGACCGTAGCTTCAATGACTCCCAAATCTACCGTCTCAGCAATCGCTTCAGGGGTAACGATCTGAAGAAGCCCTGCCCCGCAGCGCAGAGCTGACTTTCCTGCCAGGATGACAGCCCCGCTCATTCCAAGCGATCCCCCAATCAGAACCGCCCGGCCATGCGTACCTTTATGGCCCAGTATGTGTCTTGCTGGAATCAAAGGCCGGATGACTTCATCCGTCAATAGATAGGCAAAGATTTTTTCTTCGCCTATCACTTTTTCGGGAATTGAAATTTGGTCAATGACCAGCCTTCCTGTATAGATTAATCCTTCTCCGAGAAAATGTCCAAGCTTTGGCAAGCCAAAGGTAACTGTCACATCTCCCTGGACTGCAATCGTATGTACTTTCCCCGTATCTGCTTCCAGACCGCTGGGAATATCGACACAAACCACCGGCAGATCGGCTTTGTTTAAGTCTTCAATGAAACCTGCCAGGGATTCCGGAATTTCTCCTTTAAAGCCTATTCCATACAACGCATCAACAGCAACCTGAGACTGCATCAGGGCAAGCTTGAATAGACGAAGCTGTTTTTCGTCTTCGACAGGAATGATCTTTTCTCCCATCTTCTGAAACAACTCATAATTCAGTTTGGCATCCCCTTGAAGCTCAGCAGGATTTCCGAAAAGAAAAACGGTCACTTCCATCCCTAATACACAGAGATGCCTGGCCACTGCCAGACCGTCACCGCCATTATTGCCTTTTCCGGCAAGAATAACTGCTCTCAAACCGCGAAGCGACTTTTTTTCATCCTTCAGCAGAATAATCTTTATTTCCCTTACTACTGCCAACGCTGCATTCTCCATAAGAATTGACCCGGGGATTCCAAAATGATTGATTGCGTTGGAATCAATGCTGCGCATTTGTCCGGCACTTACAATACGCATTTTTTTCTATCCTCCTCGGAAAAAACTTTTCCTACTTATTCATAATGAACACCGCCAAGTACCATGTCAACCCTAAAATGCCCGCCCGTTGCTGTCACCGTTCGTTACTGTCTAATATTTTGGATACCAACGATATCTATTCCAGAATAACAGATGCTATGGCCGTATCTTTACTGTGAGAGAGGCTTATTCGGACTCTCTCTGCTCCTCTCGACCGCGCTGCAGTCTGTGCTCTTTCACTCAAATATACGATTGGTTCTCCCACTTCATTCCGCAGGATCTCAATATCATGCCAACTTAGACCGCTGAGCCCCGTCCCCAGTGCTTTAAGTACCGCTTCTTTGCCTGCAAACCTGGCAGCCAGAGAAGATATATGTTTTTTTGATAGTTCAGCCAGCTCCCTGTCGGTAAACAGTCTGGCAACCAGTTTTGAATGTCTCCGGCAGGCCTGTTCAAATCTGGCTATTTCAACAATATCTATACCTGGATACAAATGAAGTTCCCCGTTTCTTCGTAAAATCAATTACCATTTCTGGCCCTGGTACTAGACATAGGGTCCTGAATCCAGGGTTCGGCAGAAGGCTGCTGCGGACTGGTCTGTTTGTATGGAAGCCTCATTTCTACAGTCGTCCCCTCACCTATTTTGCTTTCAATGTTTAATCCGTATTCTGAACCATATAAACCCTTCAGGCGGGCATGGACATTGGCGAGCCCTACACCGTTGCCTGAGCCTACACCGGGCAGCAGGACATCTTTCAGCCGATCCTCTTCAATCCCCATTCCGTTATCAATGACTTCTACAAAAAGTTCGCTTTTACCATCTTCCAGCCCGAGTTCCCTGACCCGGATCGTTACAACACCATTCAGCATGATCATGGGGGTAATCCCATGTTTGACCGCATTTTCAACTAGAGGCTGAATACTCAGTCTTGGCACCTCGGCATCCATCAGTTCCTTGGGAATTTCCAGCTTAATCTTCAGCTTTTTCCCAAAACGAGCTTTTTCCAGCACAAAATAATTATTAACGAATTCCATCTCTTCCCGAAGAGAAATGAGTGCACCTTTAGATTTTAAAGACTTACGGAAAAATTCGGCCAGATGGATCAGAAGTCTTCTGGCCCGGTTCGGGTTGGTTCGGCTGGTGGCAATAATTGTATTCAGAACATTAAAAAAGAAATGCGGATTGATCTGAGCCTGAAGAGCATCGAGTCTGGCTTCCATCGTCAGATTGGTCTGATGGTCCAGTTCAGCTACTTCCACCTGAAGGCTTAAAATCTGGCCCATGCCAAGTGCAAGCCTGATCAGGTCAGGAGAAATCTTTCCGCCCTTCGTTTCATACAGCTTAAATGTTCCGACAACATTTCCTTTGCAGGAAAGCGGAACAATGACTGCCGCAGCCAAAGGACAGTCACACGTGTCCGACATCGGGCAGTTTAACTCTTCCTGCGTCTGAACAACTTTATATTTTGCAGTCTGTATGACTTCTCTAGTCGCTGCCGTCAGGATCTTATCACCGGGATGGTGCCTGTCGCAGCCTGCCCCAAGATAGGCGAGCTGTTTCTCACAATCGGTGATCGAGACTGCGGCCACCTGAGCAATCCCCTGAATGATTTTGGCAATAGCTTCGGCGTTTTGTTTATTCAGACCGCCGCGCAGGTAAGGAAGTGTTTCGTTAGCGATCTTTACACTCAGGTCTGCCCTGCTTAACGTATGCAGCGGTACGGCCTTTTTCTCTAAATTTTTCATATACCAGAAGAAATATCCGGCATCAATCACCATAAAAGCGGCCAATAGAAAAGTATTCTGCAAATAAAGACCCAGAGCGATTTCAAGGGCGATGACCGGAACAAGGATTACATTCATATTTTTCATCGTCACACCTCCCTAAGAAATTATTTCAATAAGCTCCGGACTTTTTTATTGCCATTCTCCGAGCTGACTACGAGAAGAATATCTCCTTCTTCGAGCAGGAAGTCGGCTTCAGGAGAAAAATTCTCATTGCCGTTTCTGACAACCCCTACGACTGTTGCTCCAGTTTCTTCTCTGACTTTAAGCTCTCTCAGGGAACAGCCGATTGCGGATGATTCCGGCTGGATTTTAAGTTCTTCAACGTCATTCCAGCGAGAGATATATCGGTCGGCATAGGTCGAAACTTTCTGAAGCAGCACATCGATTTGCCCGTCAATTTCCTTTCTCTGCTCCATCAGGCTTTTCAACTCGTCAATAAAAGCTTGAACCTCATTTTTTTGGTCAAAAGACTTTAAAAATTTTTCGGCCTCTATCCTGGAGTTCACAATGATGCCAATACCCGGTTTTACTCTGACGACTCCTTCATTTTGCAGAATAGCAATTGCCCGACGGATCGTCTCCGGAGAAACATTGAATCTTCCTGCCAGGGTCGACCTTCCGTGGATTTTATCCCCTTCACGGAACTCGCCGAGAACGACGGCATGCGCGATCTCATTCGCGATTTCCTGATATTTGGCCTGTTCCAAGATATAATCCCTTTCTTTCTTTGCTGATTTCAGATACCTAGTACCATGTCAATCAACCCGTATCTTCTATTATGCACGCATTAAATTTTTGCCTTTTATGTAATTCTACCCTAGGGAGTAGGGGAAGACAATCTTTTCAATAAAAAAATACCATTCCCAGGTAATATTGGAATAGTGCCATGCCCTCAAATTTTTTTCATTATTTGACGTGAACAGACATTTTAACCCTCTTGACTGCCAACAACTTACAATGTTATGATTGGTTGGCAGTATATTTTTTTTAGCATTGCTATTTTGTATATCTGCAGATTTTTCTGTAATTAGCAATTGAAAAGGGGGGCAAAATATGGCAATCGAGCTATATAGACCGCATCGTGATTATCGCTATTTTTCTATTAAACGTGCCGAAGAATTAAAGCAGCGGATCGAACCCTATCTTCAAAAAGCTAATCAGATACCTGCCGGACTTAATCTGACAGATTTATATTCTGCCCAGAAGGAAAGGATCCTCCAATACTTCGGGGCAACCCAGGAAATTTGGGATGACTGGCGGTGGCAGATGAGCCACAGGATCACGGATGTCAACACGCTGGATTCTCTTTTTCCATTAACTGATTCTCAAAAAAACGAGATCTCTACAGTCGGCCGGATATACCGCTGGGCTGTATCACCGTATTACCTCAGTTTAATGGATTTTAGCAACCCTAAAGACCCTATCCTTCTGCAGGGAATACCCAAAATAGAAGAGCTGTTTGATAAAAGCGGAGAAGAAGATCCAATGGGAGAAGCCTTAACCTCCCCTGCTCCTTGTATCACCAGACGCTATCCGGACCGCTTGATCATTAATGTTACCAACATGTGCGGCATGTACTGCCGTCACTGCCAGCGCCGGCGTAATATCGGCGAAATAGACGGACACAAGGAAAAAGAAGACCTGAAAGCCGCCCTGGATTATATCCGTAAGAACCCAGAAATCCGGGATGTGCTGATCACAGGTGGGGATGCGTTTCTTTTAAGTGACCAGACCATCGAATGGCTGCTTGCTGAGCTTCATAGTATTCCGCATGTTGAAATCAAACGTCTTGGAACCAGGGTCCCTGTAACCCTGCCGATGCGGGTTACCGATGAACTTCTAGCCATACTTGCCAAATATCCGCCAATCTATATCAATACCCAATTTAATCATCCGAAAGAAGTAACCCTGGAAGCCAAAAAGGCTGCAGATAGGCTTGTTTCAGCCGGTGTTGTGCTTGGGAATCAGGCCGTACTGCTCAAAGGCATCAATACAGACCCCGATGTCATGAAGAAAATGAATCAGGAATTACTGAAAATCCGTGTCCGTCCCTACTATATCTTTCACGCCAAAAACGTCAAAGGCACCCGGCATTTTATTCCGTCCATTCAGGAAGGTCTAGCCGTGATGGAAGCGCTCAGAGGCTTCACCTCCGGTCTGGCCGTTCCAACCTATATTATCAATGCACCAAAAGGAGGCGGCAAAACCCCGCTTCTCCCCCAATATCTTCTTTCCCTCGATGAACACCGGGCTGTTTTGAAGACGTGGGAAGGGAAAATTGTTTATTATGAGAATCATTACGCTGATGAAGGCTAAGTTTGATTGCATGCCTTAGTCATATAGAAGTCAGTAAAATCACTCTCTCAAGTAAAATCCCGTTAACCGCATTTACCAGGTTAACGGGATTTTGGCGTTATAATGAATTCCTTGAAAGCTTCCTCTTCGTTCCATCTCTTGGTCGATGCCGTTTAAGACCTCCCATTTACGTCGGGTCCACATTGGGGCAATGACATCATTGAGAGGTCCGTCGCCCATAAGTCTGTGGATGATCATATTGGGAGGAAGAATCTCCAGGATATTGGCTACGAGATCTATATATTGTTCCATTGAAAGCAGTTGAAGACTCCCCTGGCTGTAGAGATCCGCAAGCGGAGTCCCTCTTAAAATATGAAGCGAATGAATCTTTATACCCTGTATCGGGATTTGACTGATCACCTGTGCTGTCCTGAACATTTCCTCCCGGGTTTCACAGGGAAGCCCCATGATGATATGGGTACAGACCTGGATATTCCTTTGTCTGAGCTTATTCACACCCTCCAGGAAACAGTCAAAATCATGTCCCCTGTTCAGCCAGTCCAGTGTTTTGTTATGAACAGACTGCACACCCAGTTCTACCCATAGATAGGTCTGTTTATTCAGGTCTTCCAGAACATCAAGGATCGCTTCGTTCAGACAGTCCGGTCTGGTCGAAACGGATATGCCGACGACATCTTCCAGCGCTAACGCTTCCTGGTACAAATTTTCCAGATAATCTTCAGGACCATACGTCGCAGAAAACGATTGAAAATAAGCAATATATTTCGCTTTTGGCCATTTTTTCAAAGTCCTCTCCCGAACCTGGTTAAACTGTTCGCGAATGGACAGCCCTCTTTGCCCTGCAAAATCTCCGGAACCTTTTTCACTGCAAAATATACAGCCTCCATCACTTATCGTCCCATCCCGGTTCGGGCAGCTGAGACCTGCATCCAAAGATACTTTGATGACTTTTTCACCAAAAAATCCGCGGAAATGTTCATTTAATGTATAATAGCGTTTGTTCATGTTCAACCCCGGTTTCAACGTGCAATATCGTATCTCTTTTGCTAGGTCATGTGTTAAATAAGTCTCTGCATCATAGACTTGTCTTGTGTCATAGATACTTCTTTGTCTTTTCCTGTATCCTATTATAGCTTTAGTTGGTCTGAAACAAAACAACAATGGCGAAGAAACCTGTAATTTCTCCATATAAAGCCAGAAACCGGAATCAAATGTATTTCCAGCCTAGCGGTGGCATACATCTGGATTCCGGTCTCATTATCTTCATAAGATTACATCTGCATATCATACTTTAGGTCTGCACTTATACCGCAATCTTGTTGCTTCTATAAATTATAGATCGAATTTGCTGTTAATCCTTCAAAATCGGGATAAGCACTTTCTCCGTGTTGGGTTGTATCAAGACCGCTGACCTGTTCAGCGTCTGTAGCTGTGAGCGGAGTGATTGCTCCGATGACTTTCAGTAGGATAAACGTTACCAGACCTGCGTATATATACGTTGCCAGTACTGCGATGAGCTGTATGCCGACTTGATGGAACTCACCAGAGTAGAACAGGCCGTCTTTACCGAGAGGGTTAACTGCGGTTGTGCAGAAGATGCCTGTCGCCAGAGCTCCCCAGGTTCCGCCGATTCCGTGGATGCCAAAGGCATCCAGCGCGTCGTCATAACCAAGCTTATCTTTAAGGATTGCAACTGCAAAGTAGCATAATCCGCCGGCTACAAGGCCAATTACCATTGCGGAGGCATTTGTTACATAGGCACAAGCAGGTGTTATGGCTACCAGTCCGGCAACAGCTCCGGAAATTGCACCCAGGACAGTGGGCTTTCCACGGTGCAGTTTTTCTGCAACGACCCAGCCCAAAAGCCCTAAGGCAGCTGCAATAAATGTGGTCACAAAAGCGATTACTGCAATTCCGTCAGCCGCCAGTTCACTGCCTGCATTAAAGCCAAACCAGCCAAACCATAGCAGGGTTCCGCCCAGAATCACGTAAGGAATATTATGCGGAATAGTCGGATCTGTAGACTTATTGATGCGTTTTCCGATCACAAGTGCTGCGATCAGACCGGAGAAACCTGAACTGATATGAACGACAGTACCGCCGGCAAAATCAAGTGCACCTAAATTTCCAAGCCAGCCGCCCCCCCATACCCAGTGCGCGATCGGAACGTACACCAGTAAACTCCAGAAACTCATCAACAAAACAAATGCGGGAAAACGCAAGCGTTCGGCTGTTGCCCCAGTCATCAAGGCCGGTGTCAGGATCGCGAACATCATCTGAAAAACCATAAAAAGCAGATGCGGAATCGTAGCGCCTTCAGTTCGCGGCTCCAGCCCTACGCCATTCAACATCAGATGGTCGAGCCCGCCAATGACTGAACCGATATCCGGTCCAAAAGCAAGCGAATAACCTAAAACTACCCAGATAAGTGTTACAACACCCATTGCTATAATACTTTGCATCATCATGGATAAAACATGACGTTTTTTAACCAGTCCTCCGTAAAAAAAGGCCAGACCGGGTGTCATTAACATAACAAGTGCGGTGGAAATAATCATAAACCCAATATCCCCAGTTGTGTAATTCATTTTCTTCTCCTCCTTAGTTTCTTGATGTTTCTTAGGTTTTATAGATAGTCTGATACAAGTCTTTAGCCACGCGCCGATTGACTAATAAAAAAAGCCTCAAAAAAGTATTGCACTTTTTTGAGGCCCCGTTGCCTGATTGACTTGCGTATAACAAACGATCTATCTGTACTATATTACCCGGTAAACAATCTGTAAAGAGGTTTTTCGTTTAAATAATGTATACATTCCTGTATACATTATTTAATATTACGCATATCCGGTTAATCCTAAACCTGTCATTGGTCATAAGAGTCCAACTCCCCAAATTTCTTGACCGCATCGGCATTTCCCTTCTGTGGTTTTAACGGTGACCTGCATGTCTCTGGTAATAACCTCCTGACCGCATTGCGGACAATAGGTTGTGTTGCCTCCTGCCATATTTCCAAGGTACACATACGGTAGGCAATCTTTGGCCAACCCCCATAGTTTCTTCAGCTTCTTTTCATCTGTTGCCGGTATTTTGCTTTTATGCATTGGATGATATTTGCTCAAATGCCACGCCAGCGGAACATTTAAGCCGGACAGCCATTTGGCCAGCGCCTTAATTTCCTGCGGATTGTCATTCAAGCTGGGGATAATAAGCGTTGTGATCTCGGTATGAACATTTGATACCAGCGTTTCAACTGTTTTTAGCACCCACTCCAGTTTCCCACCGGTGTATTTCTCGTAGAATTCAGGGGTAAACCCTTTGATATCAATATTGACCGCATCGATGTAAGGGATTAGATATTCGAGGTATTTCTGTTCGATAATCCCATTGGATACCAGAACGACCTTTCCTCCCCGTTCTTTGACCAGCGGAGCTGTCTCCATGATCATTTCGTACCAGACCAGAGGCTCCGTATACGTAAAGCAAATTCCGACGGACTGGTCTTCCCCGGCCATTTCTGTCAGCCGCTTCGGGGAAATCCGGCGTCCCTGCTCATATTTCTGAGAGATCTCATGGTTCTGGCAGAAGAAGCAGTGCAGGTTGCAGCCATAGCTGCCGACTGAGAATATCCAGCTTCCCGGATAGAAATGATAAAGCGGTTTCTTCTCCACAGGATCAAGATGGAACGCAGCGACTTCAGCGAAAGTCAGCGGTATGATTTCACCGTTCCGACACCCTCTGACCTTACAGAATCCTGACTGGCCTTCTTTGAGTTTGCAGTGATGCGGACATAGGGGACATTCAGAAAATCCTGCCATATGCTTCATCCCTCTTTCCTGTTATTCAAAAAAACGTTCGACTTCAAAACGCCAGAGCTCGACTTCCTCCCCCGGATCAATACCAGCTTTCTGTTTGGCTATTCCGACCTGTTCTTCAACCGTATCAATCCCTTCGAGATGCGGCAGCAACAGCCCGACCTTTCCACCCCGGCGTACGACTACCCCGTAACGCTGAGGATCCAGTTCTTCAGGCCCAGTAATCTTCTCCGTGTCTCCAAGAACATCGACAGATACAGATATTAAGGGCAGTTCTTCCGGTTGGACCGGCCAAAAGCGCGGATCCTGGGTACCTGCTGCTATGGCGTTATGTCTAATCTCTGAAGCTAGGTCTTCTCTTACCGGTTGGATCGTGCCAATGCAACCCCGCAAAGTCCCATCCTTTTTAAGGGAAACAAAGCAGCCTTTCTTTTCTTTCAGTAGAGTGTCTCCAGGAATATTTAACCTGTCAAAAGGCTGGGATGTAAGATAGTAAGTCAGGCATTCCCTGGCATAACCCGCAATCGGTGAAGAACGAAATATCTCAGCAATGAGATAACCTACACCAAACGGTCCTTCATAGGAGAGAACCTTAATCGCGCCTTCTCTCGCCCCGAGTGCAAACAGCAGGGAATGATAGCCGCACTGACCTGCTTCATCCAAAAGACTAGCGGGAATCCCCCTGAGCAGTGTTGTATCTCTTTTCAATCCTTTGACTATAAGCTGGTCCAGTTTGGGGCCTGAAGGGTGGAATCCATAAGGTCCGTCTTCTTTGAGCCGGTGGGAAAGGTCACCGCTTGCAATCAAGGCGCAGCGTTCAGCTGCATCATTTAAAATTTGGCCAACTTTTTTTCCGTAATGTTCCGGACGGCTCATCGGCATGCTTAAGATAACAATCTTCCCGGACCATCCGGCTTGATGGAGGAAGTAAAGCGGAATGAGTGAACCATGATCAAGCTCTGCCCGGACAGGAATAGCATCAGGAATCTTTTCCCTGATGGTCTCCGCGAGTTGCTGATCTGTTTCAAAGCTTAAGCTAACCTGTCCTGCCCCAAAACGGCTGAAACTCCCGGAGAGAGAGTCACCGTCTAAGATTACCAAACCCTGCTCGGCCAGCTGCGCATGAGGAGATACAATCAGAACCGTCTGCGTATTCATCCTGATGACTTGCTGAACAAGCGTCCTATAAGCCTCTGCTGTTTGCTGACAACCCTTTTCTTCACCATGCCCGACCTCAGGCACAAGAATCGGAGGATGAGGAACAAATCCTACATAGACAAGACTCATAGCAATACCTCCTTAGTTTCTGGTATATTGAGAATTAAAAATTCATTTTATCCTATGATTAATTTTTTTATATATTTTCTTTTTATATGCACATTTATCCTGCCAGTGCATCTGTTTGGATTAGATTAATCTGCTTTCTACTGCTATTTCTACCAGCTTAATAATTATGACGCGATTCGCAGTGCTGGTTAGACTTCCTCGTCCTTTGGTCCCCAAATCGCATTGATGTTTTTTCTTAGAACCAGCAGGGCTGCCGTTTCAGCCAGTGCTGACTCTTTCCTCTGGAGTTCCTTCTTAACCTGCTTTAACTCTTTTTCTATTTCTTTTTCCCGACGTTGTGAAGTGGCTAGTTCCTGAGCCACACCGCCATTAGCCTGCATACAGTTGCCCTGCCAAGACTTGACCTGCTCAACAGGCAAACCTTTCTTACGACAGGTATTCTGCTTTTTCGATCTCACTAGAGTGGATGTCTCAACCACGATGAGAAATTTGTCGCGTGTGCTCTATTGCTCAATTCGCCGTTCACCAGAAGGCGCTGCAAATCCCTTCCCTCGTATTTCCCTCCGCCACAACTTCAAAGTCCCCTCTGGAACGCCTATCTTCTGCTGAATCAGACTAAGAGACTGGTCGTTTGGCGGTAACATCTTCGCAATAATAGAACTTTTTAACTCTTTTGGATATCTCATGTCGTTTTCCCTCCTGTGTTCCTTCAGGGATACTTTTCATAAGTCTCTACGTCAACTATCGTAACACAGGAGGATAATCTTAAAAGATAGGATAGATTAACTTGCCAAATTGATTTTTAGCAAATAGTCTATTGTTTTTTTTCGTAAATACGATGCCAGTAAAAAATTGATGTCCATAAACTCTTCGGGGAGTTGACCGTTTTGTCGGCTTTCGTTAATTCGCTTTTCAAGATATTTGATTTCATCCGGAGTAAGATTTATCTCTTCTTTCTCAATAACAGAATTTATCATAAGTTCCCAGAGAATCCTTCTGGATGCCTCTTCCTTACATTCGGCCAGCAATTGGTCTGCGGTTATTTTTCTATGGATCAAATATTCCATAAGTTCCATATCATCAACTATTTTGAGTTCTTCAGTAAATTTCTTATATAAATCTTCAGCAGCTGAATCCAATTCTTCTTCATCAAATTCATACTTACATTGTTTAACTAAAGCTTGAAAAATCAAGAGAATATTTGCCTCCCGTTCCTTCCCCTCTTTTTCGTGAGTGATTTTTAGGGCAAGCATATTTTTTAAGTCTTCCAGGTTTTTTAGATCAGGTTCAACTTTCCTAATTAATTCTTCAGTCAATTCTGGTTTCTTCACCACAAAAACGCTCTTAATCTTAACGGTAAATGTAAACTCGCTTCCCCACCAACGCTGAAATTCTAAGGCATCGGGCTGAATAACAGTCTCAAAGGTCACTGTGTCGCCCATTTTCTTCCCTAGGAGATTTGCACTAACTTCTCGAAATACACCTTCACTGCCGACTATTAATTTTGTATCGATGTTTCTTATAACCGGTACTGTTGCATCCTTTTCATAACCGTCAATATCCACGATTACATAATCGTTTGTTTTAATAGGCTCATTTCTTTTTTCTTCTTCAATTTCATCAAAAGAGCCTATGATATAATCTAAGGCTTGCTGAATCTCCTCTTCTTGGACTGTTGTATCAAAACGCTTGACATTTAGACCCTTATATTGTCCAAGTTCGAACTGTTTCATTATCACGATTCCTCCCTCGTTATGTCTATTTGATACGCTACTTTCTCAGGAAAATTTCAACGGTCAGCCCTCAGGATTCCTACTGACTGAAGCATTACAACAAAATGGGCGACTGCGAAAATAAGGATCAAGAGTGTGAAGACCAGGTCTCTTGTTCTTCCTTTTTTTTGCGTTTCAATCGATCTACTCTCTGTTTCCATATTCTTACCTCCTCATTTCGCCAACGGTTAAGCAAATTGTAAATAAATCCTACCGGACAGAAGAATTTACAATAAAAACGGCTAATAAATAAGCTCATAAACAAGAAGATCGGTAACATCAACCACATTAACCATACCGATTTGAACAGGAAGAGCGCGCCAAAAGGCTGGTAATCCAATGTCCCATAGTCACCCAGTAATGTGCCCAGCAGAAGTGCAACCCATAAAATGGTCGGAGCTACCAGCCTGAGTATTTTAATAGTCTTCTGGGAAATATTCAGAGATTTGAACCCTGCAGCCTTGTTAAGAATCTCCTGTACTGCTCCAAAAGGACAAATCCAAGCGCAATACAGATTTTTTCCCAAAAGGATAATAAATCCGAGAGACCCGGCCATAAGCACATACCATTTCAGGTTAGTTATCCTGGGAATCTGCAACGTAATTGCTGAAAGAAGCAAGCTGCCTGTCACAAACTGATTAACGAGAAAACCAAGCACCACGACACTAACCAGCAGGAATGCCAGACGTATTTTTACGAGCTTCTTGATAAAGGCTGAGGCAAACGCAATTAAAAACATCGCAATCATGGCCATATCCTTCCAGCTAAGCTGGAATAAATCGTAAGGGTTGGCCCATTGGGTGTTAAAAAATTGCCCTGATAAATAAGAATTCCCTTTGTTCACAGCCTCAGCCACAGCATGTGACGACACTGTTGAACCTGTTACCCGGTCAATATAATTATTTGTTTTTATACTACCCAGATATCCCGAATATCCATATGCTCCTCCCAAATAAATAGGCTCCTTGATTGCAAGACCTTGAAAGCCGTCAAAATACTTTTGGTCTGTGAGCCTTTCAAAAAAAACCGGAGTCTCTCCCTGTTTAGTAATAATAACTTTCTCTATAAGGCCCTTTTCGTTGACGATAGTCATAGCCTCAACTTTGGATTGATATCCTATAGCCGAATCACATACTGCATAGAAACGTCCCTGTGCCGTATCGATTTTATAGGCATGCTGATTCCCCATCATTTTTTCTATGGATATAACGCCGAGAACATTTTTTTGGATGATTCCCTTGTAATCAACCGATTGAGGAGCCCAGAACACACCATATAAAATAGCTATTATGGCAGTGAGAAGTAAAGAAAATTGATAATAGTATTCCCATCCTCTTCTATTTTCCAACTCTGCTTTATTTTTCTTTGTTTTCACAGCTTATGAACCTCTTAAAAAATTATGAAGATTATAGAGATGAGCCAGTAAGTATCTGAAGAGACACTTACTGGCCTCATTAACCCTATGGCTTGATACTCTAATTGCTAAGCAGAAATAGAATCCGAACTTTCTCTGATTTTTTTTGCCGGATGGTTAGCCAGCCTGTAAGTAATAATCGCAGGAATAAGTGCCGTGCCTCCGAAGAAGATAAATCCCATGCCAATAGCTTGGTATTCACGCTCCGAAAAGCTGGAATATCCCCAGGCCAAAGCAAATATAAAGAAAAAGTTGGCGAGGAACCCGCAGATTTGAAGAGGTATGGTATCTTTGCCCTTCCCTTTCAGATACCGCCAGATTCCGTATTGGATAAGCAATGCAATCATACCCAGTGCCATCCAAATCAGCACATCATATATATTCATAATACCTTTCACTCCTTATAATAATTTTCTCCTTATGATTAATATATTTGACATTGAAATCACTATTGTTTTATAGACTCAGGATTATTCCAGAAGTCTGTGACCATGTTCTGAACATAACCCGATTCAAGTCTTTCCTCAGGGTTTACAGGCCCGTTATAGCCGAACCATTCATCAAACTTGCGGGCTGCATCCTGAAGCAATGGTATTCGAGTGGCTATTCTGGCCACATCGTGGTTCCAGGTCTCGACTTTGTTCCACGAACATACAGCTACACAATTTGAGCAGGGACTACCGTTATAGGCCCAGAAAGAGCCGCAACGGTTGGAATCAAGATGCCATTTTTCAGTATATGGATTTTCGGCTACCTCACAATCCTCTGGCTGCAGAACCTTAGGGTCTTTCTCATGGGAGATGGCCTGGGCGGGGCAGGCATCCGCACATTTTTTGCACAGGCGGCAGAACTCGCGTACCCCGAATTTTCTCGGCTTGTCCGGAGCAAGTTCCAGGTCGGTGTAGACTTTGGCGATGCGATGTCTCGGACCGAATTTCTGGGTAATTAAAAGTCCGTTTCTGCCTGCTTCTCCAAGCCCGGCCTGAACGGCCATAGGAACATTTATTCCGGTATCGTTTCCGCACGGCGCTGCATAATAGCCAAGCTTCCTCAGAAAAACCGCGATTTTGTAAGCTACTTCTGCCATATTGGAGTAACTTTTCCCCAACGTGGCACTGGAAATGACTGACGGTGAGGTGCGTATAGCTTCGTAATCCTCTTCAAGAACGAAGACAATCACACTTTTTGGTTTGAAACCTGCATACTTCTCCCAATCAGGTTCAAATTTTGCATGTCCGAAAACTTCTACTCCCCCGCCTGACAGCACCTTTGGCAAATCCCATGGCATTAATTTGGTTCTGCCGTTGGGCATTTTACAAGGTTTTAGAATCTTCCTGCCCCAGGTAGAATAGGTCCAACGCTCGTCATAGGGTGCGATGCCGGCCAGATCGGCTCCCAGGAAACAGGCTGCCTTTTTAACCATTTTACTGGCTTCTTCCTTTGATTTGAATTTCCACTGTTGGCCTTGTTGTCGCACACTTTCAACATCGATATTGTCCCAGTTGTACAAACCGGGTACCATGACAGGCTCATTAGCTATTTCATTGGTCATAGGATTTATGGGATAAGGCGTGATTACACTTCCCGGACCACCACCTGCTGCGTTAAATCCGGAATAATCAACTTCTACAGCCCAGGCGCCGGCGTTCAAGGCCTCATCCAACCCGGTCCAGCCTGTTTCATTATGGCGCTGGGTTAACATGGCACCCAAATGTTGACTATAGAAAAGAACGCTTGTTTCTGTATTTGTCGCTGGACGCCCTTTGATCCCAAGTCTTTCCGCATTCAGCGTGGGCAGGTCTTTCCCCGTATCTTTCTTGCCTGTGATTTTGGAAACATCGTCGTAATGAAACTTAATAGGAGTCTTGTTTGCTTCCGGGTCGAAAGCCTTTTCATAGAAGTTCTTCAGACAATTGAAACGTTGGTACTTTGCATCCACCTTGTATGGAAATTCTGAGGTTTCCGTGATCGGAGCCACGATGTCCGCAGCATCAGCCACCAAGGGGCTAACCATCCCCTTCACCGCAGATGCCGAGGCTACAGCAGCTGCAGCTGCTCCAAGCATCGAGGCTTTTAAAAAATTCCTCCTGTTGATTTCTCCCATTCGAATCTTCCTCCTTAATAATAATTGCACGTGCCTAATAATTATTATAAAACTACTCTATTAATTTTGATGTGCAGGGATATACAATATATGAGCACACCAACAGATGGCTTGTAAAGAAATTGGCATATCGGTACGAACATTGCAACGTTAGTGTAAGAATGGGGCACCTGAAGCAGATCGGAGACCCTTGGCAAAGCGCTCTGAACCAGCGAATAAACTTACGGAAGCAGAATGCAAGGAGATTCTAGAATTAGTCAACTAACCTGAATTTCAAAGTTTACCACCCAGTCAGATTGTCCCGATGCTTGCGGACCAAGGTATCTACATCGCCTCCGAATCAACCTTCTATCGAGTCATGCATGAAGCAGGTGAACAGAATCATCGTGGACGTTGTAAGGCACCCTCCAGCAGACCTAAATCCACGCATTGTGCGACCGAACCTAATCGTGTACGGTCTTGGGATATTACATATTTGCCAGGCCCTGTTAGAGGAATCTACTTCTATTTATATCTCATCCTGGACATCTTTAGCCGAGACATTGTCGGATGGGAAGTCTGGATCGAAGAAAGTGCGGAACATGCCAGTCAACTCATTCGGTGGGCAGTCATGGCTCAGAATATAACCCGACAAGAAGAACCTTTGGTCTTGCATTCTGATAATGGTAGCCCGATGAAAGGCGAATCCATGCTGGAAATGCTCTATCAATTGGGTATTACATCGTCTAGGAGTCGCCCGAGGGTTAGTAGATTCATCAAAAGAATGCCTCAGCTGCCAGAATAATGGAAGCCATTCATGAGCCATTAGGGTTGGTTCAGGGAGAATACCCTAACAATGTCGTAACTCCTACACAAGTCTCCCAGGCTTACCTTGATCTAGCTAAGATTCTGAAGCTCCTTAAAACCAATATTACTTTGACAAAGTTCCGCTCATGTACCAAGCTGGATCTGACGATAAACCTGAAATAATAGGACATTTTAAAATCGCCGAAACGCTTGTATTTCAAACGTTCCGGCGATTTTCGACCTCCTTTCTCCTAAAGTCAGGAGGATAAAGATGAATCTAAAATAGATGCATCTTAAAGTTTGATTTGATCAAAGTAATGAGTTAAGTGTCAGGGTGCCACGCGGGATACCGCAGGCTTAAGGCCGAGGATATGCGCGCTGGCATCCCAGTGACACGAGCAAATAAGTAAGCTGGAGGACCGAAGGGACTTTTTGATCCGCAGATAACAAAAGTTCCTTCGGGCAAGCGCCGAGCGTCCGGTCTTATTTCGTTGGTTCCTTGTAGTAGTCACCATCGCCAGTGTCGGTAGCAAGTGGAAGTTCATGAGGTAACGTCGTGATTAACTCATTTAGTACTAAAGTAATTTTGTTCAAATGCGTAAACTACCGTTATCTATTCCAGAGGGAGCAGTATTTATATTTTACTGCTCCCCTCCCCATAAAATCCTATTAATAAAAAAATTAGTATTTATACTATTTTTGATTAGCAATTATCTCAACTTTCGGTCGCGACCGAGCGTAGGTCGTGTTTTTATATTCGCACAACTAGGGTTCGAAAGTTGAGTCATTATAATTTACTAAAGATATTAATATTATTCAGAATATAATTCAGGACGAATTATGGTTTTGAAATCTTTGCAAAAGTATATATAGTGTTCCATCACTTTAATTAATCCTTTCTTTTTTAAATCAGTTAAATGTAATGTAACATATTCTCTGGTGGTACCAATAATATCTGCAATATCTTGATGTGTGAATTTATATTTAGCACGATACCATCCGTTTTCTTCAACTTGAAATGGGTCATTAAGATTACGAAGAAATAATATTAGTCTCTGTTTTGGACAGTAAGAAGACGAACTTTCCAAGCGTTCTAGTAATGTAAAAACAATGTCACCTAAGGATTCCATGAAAGCTAAGGATAACGTAGGATCGCCTATTATCCCTTCCAGTGCTTGTTCTTTAGTTATATAAATTATTGTTGTATCTTCATATGCATAAGCCTCGTAAGGTGAACTAGTAATTCTCCTAATAACATCAATAACGCTAGTTGCTCCTCCAGGTCCTATAATTACTTGAGTTCTTTGCTTGCCGTTCAGAGTTAAGAAACGAATTCCAAGCAGCCCTTCTTCTACACCATAGACAGCAGTTAATTCTTGTCCATATTTTATGAATAGTTCCCCTTTTTTAATGGTTATACGTTGATTAAATTTTTGCATAAAGTCGATAATTTTCTTATTTGTATTTAGCCAAGGATAATTTAAAAATTTAGTCAAAGTATAAATATCTTCCGACATAGACAATATCCCCCTTACAAAATAATAAATTTAATTTTAAGGAGTTCTTATAGCAACTAACTGCAAATATTATCTAAATAAGGATAATATGTTAAATATATTTCAAGAATATGCTTTATTTTCCAAGTCGAAAAAAAAATGTAACAAAAAATAACTTAAATAAATAATATCATATTTGTGAGATTGTGCAATATTGACCTTTTCTCGATAAAACAGACACTCCAGAGTTAGTTTTTCTAATGAATTCTCAGAATTCCTCAATATTTCAATTTGGTAGCAGGAGACCGCCCTCGCCGGGTGGCATAAGGCCATTGTCATGGCCTTAGAACAAGAGGGTCTTAGTGTATCCTGGCTGTCAAGGGTCTTCGGCTTCGCCCCCGATGAACGAGCGTTGCTCGCCCTTAACAACGGCCAAACGACTTCGCTAAGCGACTCTTCGTTGATATTCATAGTATCTCTTTAAGAATTCAACTGGTGTTATGTTGCCCAATGCTTGGTGTCTTCGCTTTCGATTGTAGAAGCCTTCTATATACCAGAATATATCATTTCTTGCTTCTTTCAGGTCCTTGTACTTCCTGTGATGCAGCCTTTCTGATTTGATGGTACTGAAAAAGGTTTCTGCACAGGCGTTGTCGTAACAATTGCCTTTTCCGCTCATACAGCGGATAATTATTATCCGATTATATTTTGTATACATCAGAATAAACACTTGTTATTTCTAAAAAAGTGTGTTAACTTTTTGATATATTTTTATAGGTAAATTAAGCAAAGATGCTTATTCCTCGACCAAACGCTTTGAGGGTTAAGTTTGTTTTTGCTTTTTTTGCTTTTTGTGGTTATTTATCTATGTACCATTATTTAATATCTAAATCTGAAGGGAGATTTCGAAACAATGGATATCTTTGCAATGAACGTTTTTAACGATGCCGTCATGAGGGAACGGCTGCCCAAAGCAACTTACAAAGCTTTGAAGAAAACAATTGAGGACGGGAAAGCGCTGGATCCCGATGTCGCAGAAGTCGTTGCGAATGCAATGAAAGACTGGGCGATTGAAAAAGGGGCTACCCACTATACCCACTGGTTCCAGCCGATGACAGGACTCACTGCGGAGAAGCATGACTCGTTTATTTCTCCGACTGCCGACGGCAAAGTCATTATGGAATTTTCCGGCAAAGAACTGATCAAAGGCGAACCCGACGCATCTTCTTTCCCAAGCGGTGGCATTAGAGCCACGTTTGAGGCCAGAGGCTATACTGCCTGGGACTGCACCTCTCCGGCTTTTGCCAGAGAAGAAAAAAACGGCAACGTCACGCTGACGATTCCCACAGTATTCTATTCGTATACCGGTGAAGTTCTCGACAAAAAAATTCCGCTTTTGCGTTCTATGGAAGCACTCTCCAAACAAGCAGTAAGACTGTTAAGATTATTTGGCAATACGACAGCAACCCGTGTCATTTCTACGGTCGGACCCGAGCAGGAATACTTTCTGATTGATAAAAGTTTTTTTGATGCCAGAATGGATTTAGTCCTTACCGGCAGAACACTCTTTGGTGCTCCTCCGGCTAAGGGCCAGGAAATGGAAGACCACTACTTCGGCAGCATCAAAGAACGCATCGCCGCCTTTATGAAAGAATTGAATGAAGAACTCTGGAAGTTAGGTGTTTTGGCTAAAACGCAGCACAACGAAGTTGCTCCTGGTCAGTTTGAAATTGCCCCCATTTTCTCGACAACCAATGTTGCTACCGACCATAATCAACTGATCATGGATACTTTGAAAAAGGTTGCCTTGCATCATGATCTGGTCTGCCTGCTGCATGAGAAACCGTTTGCAGGCGTCAATGGTTCCGGGAAACACAATAACTGGTCCATGAGCACCAATGATGGACAGAATCTGCTTGATCCGGGAAATACCCCGCACGATAATGCTCAGTTCTTAACTTTCCTTTGTGCTGTCATTAAAGCTGTGGATGAATACTCCGAACTGCTCAGAGTCTCCGCCGCCAACCCTGGAAACGATCACCGTCTCGGTGCGAATGAGGCTCCCCCGGCGATCATTTCCATGTTCCTCGGCGACATGCTTTCGGATATTGTCGAACAAATCCAAAACAATGGCGGTGCTGTATCATCCAAACCAAACGGCACTTTGACAGTCGGCGTGTCCACGCTTCCGGAAATCCCGAAGGATAACTCAGACCGCAACCGGACTTCACCGTTTGCCTTTACCGGAAATAAATTTGAGTTCCGTATGGTTCCTTCCAGTGCATCCATCGCCGGCCCGAACATGGTCCTGAATACGATTGTCGCTGAAAGTATTTGCCAGATTGCCGATAAGCTTGAAAAGGCTGCCGATTTTAACAGCGAACTGCAGGCCCTCTTGAAAGAAATTCTGGTCAAACACAATCGTATCATCTTCAATGGCAACAACTATTCCGAAGACTGGGTCACTGAAGCAGAAAAACGTGGTCTGCCAAACATCAAATCCATGGTGGAAGCTTTGGAGCACTTCATTGATGAGAAGAATGTCAATGCGTTTGAAAAACACGGTGTATTGAGCAAACAGGAAGTTCATTCCCGTTACGAGATTTTGCTGGAGCAATACAGCAAAACGATCAATATCGAAGCCAAAACGATGATTGATATGGCTAACAGACTTATTCTTCCCGCAGCTGCAAAATATGCAACTGACCTGGCCGGTTCCGTGCAAAGCGTTAAAGCTGCTGTAGCTGCTGCGGATACCTCGGCTCAGGAAGAAGTCATTAAAGAAGTATCTTCGGCTTTAGGTTCCTTTAAAGCCAAAACTGTGGCTTTGGAAAAAGCTGTCTTGGGTGCGGCTGATGTTGAAGATGCCCATGCCAACGCGGTTTACTACCGTGATATCGTCTTTGTCGCAATGAATGAATTGAGGATCTATGGGGATAAGCTTGAAACACTTGTTGACGCGGAGCTTTGGCCGCTGCCAACTTATGTGGAAATGCTATTCATCATTTAATCCATACCCTTCAGAATAAAATAGCAGAGGAGAGGGCACCAGCCCTCTCCTCTGCTATTTTATTACATTCTCATCGTCATTTCTCTATCCCTCATCAGCTTTGCAGGCCATTTACTGTTTTGAGTTCTTATCGCCTGCCGGCCCAAAATCCTCCGCGGAAATTCTTAGGCTCCTGGAAAAATATAAACGCACTTGGGCAGGAATCATTAACAATATTCAAAAGTTCTTTTTGCCGATTTCTTTTGGCCAGAACCAACATCAGGAGGCGTTTCCCGTCGCGGCCTTCCCCGGTCCAGGTCGTAACGCCAAATCCTTTCTTACGCAATAATTTGGGAAGCGTCTCATCGAGCGAATCAACAATGACCTCGGCAGTCATGTACCCGAGAGCAAGTCTTTCCTCGATCCTGCTTCCCAGATACACTCCGATACCATAGCCGATGCAATATGCTGCGATGTTCCAGTAGCTGTCCAGGTTTTTCAGAATAATAGACAATCCGGCAATGTACACGAGCACTTCGACCATGGACAGTATGGAAGCATACTCCTTTAAGCCCTTGATCACAAGGATAAACCGTACCGTTGTCAGTGATACGTACGTAATATTAATAGCCATGATCATCAGAGCAAACAGGACTACTTGGCTCATTCTTATCACCAATCTTCTTTTTTCGGCTGGATCATTCTTTGATATTATTATGATCCATTTTAGCGTAATTCTACTATGCTGTTCCAAATCTTTCTGAATTGCTGTCTCACTCACATTGCCGATTATCTCCTGCGTATTACAAAAATACCTGTATATGTAAAGAAATGAATAAAATATGCTAAGGAACGCACAATAATGACGAACTGGCAAAAGACTGGCTTTTTTTCATTCAGCAAGCCAATATTCTATATCGGGAGGGGAAAATATTGAAAAAGGGCAGCTATTATGACTGGGCCCGCCAGAAAGGAATATCCCGGCGGGACTTTTTAAGGTTCTGTGCCATGACTGCAGCAATGCTGGGACTCGATGCAACCGCTGTCCCCAGAATTGTGGAAGCTTTGGAAAACAAGTCACGCCCACCTGTCATTTATCTAAATCTGCAGGAATGCACCTGCTGCGGCGAGTCTTTCATCAGGTCCGCCCACCCTTTGTTTTCGGACCTGATCTTCAATATGATTTCCCTTGATTATATGGAGACGCTGCAGGCCGCAGCCGGAACACAGGCAGAGTCTGTCCGTCTAAAAACAATGCAGGAACATTACGGGGAATATATTCTGGTAGTCGAAGGCAGTGCCACACTGGCAGAGGGCGGCATTTACTGTACCATCGGCGGAATGACTGCCAACCAGCTCCTGAAGGAATGTGCAGGCGGAGCAGCTGCCGTGATAGCGTATGGCTCCTGTGCGACCAACGCCTGTGTCCAGGGGGCACACCCCAATCCAACACAGGCTGTACCGATTCGGAGAATTGTCAAGAACAAGCCTGTCATTGACGTTCCCGGATGTCCGCCCATTGCTGAAGTCATCACCGGTACAATCGTTCATTACCTGACATTTGGGAAAATCCCGGAATTAACGAGCCTGGGCCGTCCTAAAGCCTTTTACTCCAAACGTGTCCATGATGGCTGCACCCGCCGGGCCTTTTTTGATGCCGGCCAGTTTGTGGAGCGCTTCGATGACGAAGGTGCCAGAAAAGGATGGTGCTTGTATAAAGTTGGCTGCAAAGGCCCAGTTGCTTATAATGCCTGCGCCGTAACGGAATGGAATGACGGAGTCAGCTTTCCTGTTAAATCAGGACACCCTTGTATGGCCTGTTCCGAGAATAATTGGTATGATTCCAGCACGCCTTTTTATACTCACCTGGCTGAGATCCCCAATGAGGCCATCGGCGGCAACCCTGACCATATCGGTCTTGCCGCTTTAGGTGTAGCCGGTCTGGGTGTTGTTGCCCATGGGGGAATTACGGCCGCTGCTAAAGGGCGTGGGAAAAAGAACCACCCGGCCGGAAGTACGGATACTGAACAAAAAAGACAAGTAACTAAGAAGACAAATCATAAAGAAGACTAATGCAGAAAGGTTTTGAATCTCAATGACAACAAGAATTGTTGTGGATCCTGTCACCCGGATCGAAGGTCATTTACGCATTGAAGCCATTGTTGACGGTACAAAGATCAGTGATGCCGTCAGCTCAGGAACAACATTTAGAGGAATTGAGAAGATTGTCGAAAACAGGGATCCACGTGATGTCTGGGCGTTCGTCCAACGGATTTGCGGTGTTTGCACGCACATCCATGCGATTGCTTCCGTGCGGGCAGTGGAAGATGCCTTGGATTATCCGATCCCCAAAAATGCCAATTACATACGCAATATCATGACGCTGACCCAATTTACCCAGGATCATGTGATTCATTTTTATCATTTGCATGGTTTTGACTGGATTGATGTCTTAAGCGCATTAAAGGCTGATCCTAAAGCAACAAGCAGTCTGGCCATGTCCATCTCCTCGTGGCCTAATTCTTCGGAGGGTTACTTCAGGGATGTGCAAAACAAAGTTAAGAATATTGTCCAAAGCGGCCAGCTTGGTATTTTTGCCAATGCTTACTGGGGTCATCCCGCTTATCGCTTGCCTCCGGAAGCCAATCTAATGGGAGTCGCGCATTACCTGGAAGCATTAAGTTGGCAAAAAGAAATTGCTAAAGTCCATACCGTGTTCGGAGGGAAAAACCCGCACCCGAACTATCTGGTCGGCGGGCATGCTTCGAGCATCAACCTTGATGATGTCCATGTTCTGAATATGGAACGCCTGAATCTTGTGAAAACGAAGATCGATGAAGCCCAAACGTTTGTCAACCAGGTCCTTATTCCAGATATTCTAGCCATTGCTGGCTTTTACAAAAAAGACCTTTGGGGAGGCGGAATCGGCAACTTCCTGGCCTACGGTGGTGTACCGCTCGTCGATATCCACGAGCCGGACAGTTATCTGTTCCCTCGCGGGATTGTCCTGAACAGAGATTTAAGCAAAGTCTATGATCTTGATCTAAAGGATCCAAGCCATATTCAGGAATTTGTATCTCACTCGTGGTATCAATACGCGGATAAGGATTCCGGGCTTCACCCCTGGCAGGGGCGGACGGATCCAGCATATGACGGGCCCAAACCACCTTATCACAATTTGGATGAATCAAAAAAATACAGCTGGATCAAAACACCGCGCTGGCAGGGCCATGCGATGGAAGTCGGCCCGCTGTCCCGCTTCGTGGTTGCTTATGCCAAGGGCAATAAGGAAATCAAGGAAATGGTCGACAGCTCCCTGCGGAAACTGGACCTTCCGCTCAACGCTTTGTTTTCAACGCTCGGACGAACGCTGGCCAGAGCACTGGAAGCAAAATTTTGCGTCGATCAACTTGCCGGTTTTTATGCGGACCTAATCGCTAATATTAAAGCCGGTGACACACAAACCTTCAATCCTGAAAAATGGGAACCGAGCCGCTGGCCGGCAGAAGCGCAGGGTGTCGGCTGGGCTGAGGCCCCGCGAGGAGCCCTGGCTCACTGGATTAAAATCCGCGGCGGCAAGGTAGAAAGCTATCAGGCGGTTGTGCCGACAACCTGGAATGCCTCACCGCGGGATGCTACAGGACAAAAAGGTCCTTATGAGGCGTCGCTGCTCGACACACCGGTCGCTGCTACCGACCAGCCCCTGGAACTGCTCCGGACCATTCACTCATTTGACCCCTGCATCGCCTGCGCGGCACACCTGATAACACCACAAGGAAAACTATTGCTAGAGAAAATCTAGGGGCCACAATATCTGCGTGCCATGGTGACGCTAGCATATATTCTAAGTGATATGGAGGGATTACGATTGGCCTTATCCAAAGAAAAGAAAAGTTCCGCTCCGATGCCGCAGCGCAGACCGGTATACGTCTGGCAATTTCCTGTCCGGATGTTTCACTGGATAAATGCAGCCGCTGTCACCGTACTCTTTCTTACAGGTCTGTATATTGGAAATCCTGTCTTTATAACCGCCGGAGAAGCTTTCCAGCAGTTTTTAATGGGATCAGTTCGCTACTGGCATGGAATAGCCGCTTTTATCTTTACGGCCAATCTGTTATTCCGCCTCTATTGGTTCTGGGCAGGCAATGCGTATGCCAAGATACGTTTCTGGCAGAAGGCTTTTTGGCAGGACCTCAAGTCAACAGTCCGCTACTATTTATTTATGAGAGGAGAACATCAGGGACATCTCGGGCATAATGCCCTGGCCCAGCTATCTTATCTTCTTTTCATCTGGATCGGAAGTTTTTTCATGATTATAACCGGTTTTGCTATGCGGATAGGCACTAATACGGATGGTATATCCGGAAAGTTGTTTTCCTGGGTCATTCCGGCTTTTCACAACGAAAATTTGGTCAGGATGAGTCATCATCTTGTCGCTTGGGGCTATGTGGTTTTTTTGTTGATTCACCTCTACCTTGTATTCAGACAGGATCTTCTGGATGATGATGCTACTACCTCATCCATGATCAATGGGTATAAATATGAATTGCCCTCTACTATCGGCGCTGAAGAAGTCCATACCCCTGAATATGTTGTACTCCAGAAGGGGGATTAACTTGAATTTCGAGCCCAAACAGGTCTTTTATGAACCCGAAGCCCTGAATTATCCACTTGGGAAGAAGCTTGTTGATTATTTTCGGCAAATCAAGATTCCGGTCAAAGCAACAAGTTCTCACAACAGAATAACCGGTCTGAGCGGAGATACTGCTGCCAAAACCTATTTTGAAGCCAAAAAAACATTGGTGATCGGTGTTAAACGCGGAAAAACGTTTCAAACCTGCAAACCCTCAGCTCATTATCAGCTGCCGCTGACCACAAGCTGTCCCGGGATGTGCGAATATTGTTATTTAGCCACGACGCTGGGTGCAAGACCGTACATCCGCATCTATGTTAATATAAATGAACTGCTTGAAAAAGCCCAAACTTTAATCCAGGAACGTTTACCCGAGATCACTTATTTCGAAGGAGCCGCAGTGTCCGACCCAATCCCGATGGAACAATATACAGGCAGTCTGAGAAAAAGCATTGAATTTTTTGGAAGGCAGCCTCAAGGCCGGTTCCGCTTTGTCACAAAATTCACTGACGTTGATAGCCTTTTGAATCTGGAACATCACGGTCATACCCGGTTTCGTTTCAGCCTGAATTGCGAGGAAATCATCAGAAATTATGAGCATGGGACACCATCCGCTGAAAATAGAATAAAGGCAGCCGGAAAAGTACTTCGCGCCGGCTACCCTTTGGGTTTTATTATTGCCCCGATTATCAGATTTGAGAACTGGATGGATCAATACGAAAAGCTCTTTGCTGACCTGGCAGAGCAGTTAAAAGCCGCTTCTCCGGCAAACTTTTCTCCTGCAGCGCTTACTTTTGAATTTATCACACATCGTTTTTCTTCCCGAGCCAAGTCCAATATTTTAAATATCTATCCGCAGACAAGCCTACCGATGGATGAAGCTTCGCGCAAATTTAAATTCGGGCAGTTCGGCTACGGAAAATATGTCTACCCACCCGTTGAAATGGAGGAAATAAAGACTTCCTTTCTGGCGTTTATGAACCGTCATTTCCCGGGAGCAAAAGCCAAATACTTTATTTAGCTTTTCGGCTATTGTACCGTCCATGGCACTCATCGTTCCTTGCCAGTATGCTGGTATTCGGCATACCATCTTTTAATGGCCTGCTTGCTTTGCTCGCTCGGGTAATAATTCTTGTTTTCATCATCTTTGCCCACAGCAAAAACAGAAAAACCAAGATGCCAGGTTTCTTTTTCAAACACTTGCTGATAAGCCAGAAAGCAATTTGCCTGCTCCTGGTTATTGATAATGTCCGACGGCAAAGGGTTCCAGGGATGAACTGCGGCACCGCTTCTTTTTGGGAAACCCAATTCACCAAAGAATACAGGTTTGTTCCATTTTGCAGACAGCTGCTTTAATTCATCATAGATATTCTGGTTTCGGTCAAAAATCCGGGTCTTATAGATCGAGCTTACAAGGTTATCTACCGTATTGGTCTCCTGGTCGGTCAATTCAAAATAAGCTGCTACAGAGATAAAATCCACTTTTCCAAGAACCGGATTATTTAATTTGGCAATGTAGGTATCGTACGCCAAATTCTGCCCGGCATTCCATTCAGCTGTATACCACCAGTTTGTCCGGTAAGTCATTTTGCCCTGGTATCCGGCCCTGACAAAATCCGCGACATCGGTCCAATAACCGCATTGATCCTCGAATTGATCAAAGTTGGAACCGATACATAGGGCGTAGACTTTATTCGGCTTAGCCACATCACGGATGAGTTCGGCAAGGACGACCTGTTTCCAGTTCCAGAACCATTGATTGATATTATCCGGCTTGAGATCCGTCTCATATTTCTCACCGTTTTGAATATACGGATAAGGTTCCAGGATGACGTTAATTCCTTTATATCTTAAGCGTTTAATCAGCCAGACCGCTTTCTTTTCGCTTTCCGCATTGATACTCATCGTACTGGCTGTCAACGACGGAATATCAATTTGAACAGGGACATTCAGGGTATTCAGCCCAAGACTGTCTATATCGCTCAGAGCCTGTTCAATTGTATAATCTACAGACAGGTTTGCCGATTTTATCTTTTCCCCCCATGGGGTAATAATCCTGTTCTTTTCGTATTGGTAGCCAATATAGACAATATCCACCAGAACCAGTTTAATGATTAGCAACACCACAATAATGACACCTAATACAATCAGCGGGGTTTTATTTCTTTTGAGCGTATTCAGCAAATTGTTCAATATTCTGACCCTTCCTAAGAATAGTACATGTTAAATAGATTGATGATTAGAAGCGTAAAGATGAAAAGCTTATACTTTCTAAATACTAAGAAAGACTGTCCGCGGAAGAATCTTTGAGCAGAAAATTGTAATTCTGTCTGAGGTATTCCGTCACCTTTTGGGCAATGACCTTATGCCCGTCTTCATTCGGATGGATCCCATCAATACAAAGCAATTGAGTAAAATCCGGTGTCTTCAGAAAAGCACCTCTTACATCGATCCATTTTGTCTTGGTTTCCTCTGCAATGTTCACAATCATGGAGTTGTAGCGTTCCTGCCACCAGTATATCTTTGTAACGCTTCCAAGCCAAATCAATATATTTTTCCCTATCTCATTACTGTTTTTGCTAATCCACTTGAAATACCGATCCGCGTCAAGCGGGGGAAGCGTCATCAACACCGGGATAATATTATTGTTTTTAAGCGAAATAATGGTATCTGTGAGCATTTTCCCGAAAGCGTTGAAATCCGTTTTGGGTTCATGCTCTGCCATTGGATCACTCGCAATCTGCATCCAGTCAAAGTCACAGTCATTGCCTCCAAATTCGATCAGTACAATATCCGGACGCGTTTTGGAGACATCCCGATTAAGGCGTTCAATGCCTTTTTTTATGGTATTACCAAATTTCGCAGCATTATAAACCATGCCCTTCAGGCTGTTCTGGACCAGAGAAACATAGTTTCTGTCCAATAACGAATATTTCCCCTGATCCTCGTTATAGATCACGCCTTTGGAAATGGAGTCTCCTACAATCAGAAATGTATAATTTTCTTTCAGTTCAGACTGATTGTTATCCATCAATTCACACCTTTCACAACGACTTGCTTAAAACTTCATAGGTATTACTTCAAAATTTTATAAGTATTTCAAAATTGCTTTCCAATGTGTCAGCTTTTCCTCAAATTTCATCGTATTGGCCGGACTGGTTGAGGGCAATAGCAGATAGGCAATGGAAGCAGACTCCAGACGGATTTTCCTCTTATATATATTAAAGCCCTTTGCTCCGTTAAATGCAAGTAATTCCAGATGTGGGTACTGAATAAATAAATTTTGAAAATCATTGACCTGTTCATTGACTATATTGCTATCGAGGCTGCCTTCTCTGGAGCAGCTACGAATGACATCCCAAAGGGCAATTTTTCTGTCCAAAAGAAATTGTTTCCTGCTATCATAATCATCCATGGCATCCGCGGCATTAGACCATCCACGGGCATCGTCAAAAAGCGCATACATAATCCGCCAAAAGTGATTGTAAGGATGGGCATAATATTTCTGCTCCCTCAACGATTGCACTCCCGGCATCGAGCCGAGGATCAATACCCGGGACTCCTGATTAATGATCGGTTCAAATGAATAGATGATTTCCATTTCCATATCAGTCCAAACTCCATTGTCTTGGATAAAAGAGTGATGGCGGCAGCTTGGTACGCTTATCCCCCTTCGCCGTATTCAGCTGGGCTTGGGTCAGAAAAATGCTTTGGCTTAAATCAGTACCGCTGAGATCGGCATCGCGCAAATCCGCCCCGATCAAATCAGCTCCGCCCAGATCGGTCCCGCTGAGGTCTGCGGCAATCAGACAGGCTCCTCTAAGGTTAGCCCCTCTGAGATCCGTTTTCCGGAGATCTGCAGCAATCAGACTGCTCCTGCGCTTAAAGGTCTTCCGAATCCCGGCCTGAATATTCCGCTCCTGACAAACAGAAACACGGACCAGTTCACTTGTTTGAAGCAGCAGGGTATTTACTCCGGTACGATATAAGGGCACATCCATTTTCAGAAGCTCACCCGGGCTGAGCAGTGTCAGCCGTTCCGTCTCTTCCCGCAGGGTACGAAGCGCCTCATGAACTGAATGAGCCGGCTGTAATGTCTCTGCTTCTGTCAAATACCAGAGCATCTCCTGAAGCTGCCGAATGACAAGGAAAACCTCAAACATTTGCTCCCGGAATTCCGGTGATCGCCGCCAGTCTCTGCCACCGTAACTGAGCTTGGATACTTTTGGCCCTGCGCCAAAACAATCAAATGCCATGCAGCCTTTCAGGCCCAGTCCCTGAAGATCTTGATATATACTGCAGCGAAAATTTTCCTGCAGCTTCCGACAAGGCTGACCGGCCTCTTTATCGTTTGGAAAGCCTTCCGAAGCTGAAAAATACAGCGCGGTGCAGCACAATCCGAAGCAGTTCTCGCAGTCAGCTCTCAGACTGCATCTTTGCTCAGTAAAAATGTCTATTGGTTCACGAATTCCAGACAATGTTTGATCCTCCAAAACAAAGAACATTTGATTTACCCCAGAAATGATGCTTGAATAGCTTGTCTAATCCTTTTTCGCCTTTCTAAGAACCAGTTGAATATTCAGGCGATCGGCTTCCGCTTTCAGCAAGCGGACGGCTTCTTCAGCACTGCCCTTGCAGTTGGTCTGATCCATATGATGGATCTTATCCATCATATTGTTCAAGACGGAAAGCGGCAGCAGGTTGACCGCCAGACAATAAAATCCCTTTAATTTGCCGTCATTGTAATTCGCGATTAGTTCGCCTAAAATTTTGTGTTTTTCCGTCAGTCCTTCAAGATAATTTTGAAGGTCCATTTTAGCCTTGGCTTGGTCCTGCAACACATTTTGATAGGATATAAAAGAATCGCCCTCGCTTGGAGCCTGATACCTCTCACATGGATAGACACTGCATTCAAAACAGTATTCAACATTTTCATGCTTTTTATTACAGGTAATTACGGCACAGGAAGGATGCTTCAAAAAAAAGTCCGGACCCCCGCAGCCGGGGCACTTTGAAGAACCGTCCGTATGAAAACGCGGACAAAGACAGCAATTCAATCCGCATAATGAAAAGTCGGCGCATTTCCGCCTGTATTCTTTACTTACCATTGATTTGACCATTGCATACATCTCCTGATAGCAATGTTTGATAAAAATCAGAGTTCAACCCGTGCAGAACAGTTCTCCGCAACTCTGTACTTCACGATCTTGCTTATTAACGCATACGGAATAGGCTTATTTAACGGGAATTGTACCGATCCACACGCGTATAAACATCATTAATTAGTTATACGAATTTAAGCGGATTCCTCTGCTAAACCAAGAAACATTGATCATTTGGCGCCAAAATAAAGAATATTTTTTCGAATAACCCCTGTAGAACCTGAAAGGGATGTGCTACAATAGTTCTGTGACCGAAATATCAATCGAATAGGGATACAGGAGCAACGACAATGGCAAACTTGGTGAAAGCCAGGGACGCAAAGCTATGGGTCTTCCAGAATAATTCTGATGACTGCCAGGCTACCGAATCCGCTCAGGTTTGTTTTGAATGTCGCCATGCAATCTGCTGGTGATTTTTTTGTTGCTTCAGCCAGCACTGATTTATCGGAAAGGAAGATTACAATTGCGTCAGGTAAGTGTAAACCGGCTTCAAAAGGGAGACGTGTTGGGACGAACCATTTTCTCGCATAACGGCCGTTCATTGCTTGGGAAAGGAATCACGCTGACCCAGCCATATATCGACCGGTTAAAAGAACTGGGCATTAGTATTGTCTATGTGGACGATGACGAAACGAAGGATATCGTTATTGAGGATGTTATTTCCGAGGAAAACAGGCGGGAGGCAATGAACTCCATTGAACATTCAGCGGAAGCGGTACGAATCGGTAAAGATCTCAATGGTTTTCAGGTAAAAAAGACAGTAAACAACATCATCGGGGACGTCCTGTTTCAAGAAAAGATATTTCTGAGCCTGACAGATATGCGGAGCTATGACAATCAAGTTTATGCGCATTCAGTCAGTGTTTGTGTCCTTGCGACCATTTTGGGCAAAGCTTTGGGACTGGATAAAGATACCCTGGAGGCACTGGCGGTAGGGGCTTTGCTTCACGATATCGGGACTGTCAAGCTGCCAAAAGAGCTTGTCGCCAAACGTGAGGCCTTTACTCCGAAGGAAAATGACCTATATAAGACGCACACTGTACATGGATTTGAAATACTTCGGAACAAACCGGAATTGAACTTATTGAGTGCGCATATTGCTTTGCAGCATCACGAATGGTTGAACGGAAACGGCTATCCCCGGAAGCTGTCCGGCCGGCACCTCCATATCCTGGCTCAAATCGTCGGGCTGGCCGACTTCTATGATAATCTGGTCAATGATGGCCCGGGCCACTCCCGGATCGTCCCGCATGAAGCCTGTGAAATTGTAATGGGATGTGCAAACAAACTATTCTCCCAGCAGTTGGTTGTAACGTTCTTAAAGCATGTTGCAGCCTATCCGACCGGCTGTACCGTTAAGCTCAATACAGGTGAAGTTGGGATTGTGGTTGACCAGAATAAAAGTTTGCCGATGCGCCCGATTATCAGGATATTAATCGCTGACAAAGGGTTGGCCCATGTCCGGGCTAAGGAATATAACCTTGTCGAAGATCTTACAACCTTTATTGTTTCCATTGTCGAGTGAAGCTGATCCATTTCTTGAAAAAAAACGCCGGCTCAAATGTTTTTTGAGCCGGCTAATCTATTATTTCGGAAGTTTTCCAAACACCTTCAATACGGACCGGTGGAATGAATGAGGAAACGATGGTTCTGCAAACATTAGGACGCATTGGTCATGGATGACGTTTATCTGATTTTCCGTACAATAGTCTATAGCCTCTTTAGATTCAGCCCCCTGCTGAATCCAGATATGCTTGACTCCAGCTTCTACCGCGTCCCTAACGACCTTATTGGTTTGGTCAGGAGGGACGACGATCACTGCGCCGTCGGCTTTCTGCGGTAAAGACTGAAGGTTCTCATAGCAGATCTCGCCGTCAATACTGTCCATATTGGGATTTACGGCAAAAACATTATACCCTCTCTTCTTTAACGTTCTATACAGCCTACGCGAGAACTTCTTTTCGGATCTGGATACCCCGACCACCGCTAAAGTACGCAGGTCTAGAAAATCATTGACTGAGCTCATTGTCGTCAAAAAAATGACCCCCTTTATTAAATTATTGTTTACTTTCTTGGTGATGTGGCTAATTCCTTCTTCCAATATTTATTTTCTGTGAAAACTATTTTCAGTTCCCTATCGCATTAATAAACAGGCTCTTATTTCCTTGCTAATATTCATGATGAACAGGCGTCATCACTACATGTAAAAGCTTGCAATAATCTGGGCGGCCGGCAAAAACAGCACTTGCCCCAATAATGTGCCAATTAGTTTTGTAGCAATAAGCATAATGACCAATGCTTTCACATCAGCATACGGCCTTATTCCTTTCAATGCCTGGTCTGTAATAATTGCCGATTTTGGGTCGATAAAAAAAGTGAGTAGAATACTTGCCATGCCATTAATGATTCCTGATGAAGCTGCTGCTGCTAGTGCTGCTTGCTCCGGAACCAGAAGAGCTGAGTAATTAGCGGCAAGGACCCCAATGGTATATATACCTGTAACCAAAACATTGGTAACAAGTAACCTTTTGGGTATCTCTCTATACCTTAGTCTTTCCAGCATTGTCTTCGAAGGCCGTACAGCACTTTTTACAATTCGCTTGATATTATTTGCCTGCAGGGCCTCGACAACTAAGGAAGGTACAGAACCGGCTAATTCTAAACGTTTGACAGCAACTTCAAATATCTTTAAAAATGTAGGTATGAGCAGGATTCCAAATAGGGTCCCCGCTGTCGCAGCAAAAATAACCGACCGCAAATCACTGATCGGGTTCAGTCCTTGCGCTATACTTAAACCAACAATGCTTGCAATTAACGGTCCCTGAAACATGTTGGCTGTCCGTGAAACAAGAACAAACATGTTGAAAAGTGAAAAAGATAAAGCAACCTGTCCGCTCTTTACGGAATTCAAGCGTACAGAGTAGGCCAGGGTATCGACAATATGAATGACAACTGTAAGAATCATTAATTCTATTAGCATCTTTTCCATTTACTGCAATCCATACGTTTTCAAAAGAATTAATATTGTATGATTGGTCATTTTATTCGTCAGCAGTTGCTTGAATTTTACTGAATTCGTTTTGCCTTCAAATCTTAGCTTTTCTAATCCCATAGAGATTTCACTTTGTTTGAATATCAAATCATCATAAAAATTTTCGAACTTTGCCAGTTTATTAATGGCTTCCCCAGAATAACCATTTGCATCATGCTGTATTTGAAAATCGTCCACAATAAAAAGACCATTGCTTTCTAATGCTTTTGTTAATCTTTCCATGTGATTACTCCTTGTATAAATATTTACATGGCTATGATTGTTATTTCTGGGTATTTTGACAAATTCCTTCTTGACTCAATCTTGACTCAATTTTTTGTAAAGTCCAATGCAGATTGTACATCTGTTAAGTAACCCTCCACCTCATTCAAATAAGCAGCTGCCGTTTAGGAAAAGCTTGATATGCACTTCACACCCATTTTTTCCATATCCTTTAGAAGACGATTCGGTTCAGCCAAGTGCCCCATCATCCAAAGTCCAGGCTTACGGGCAGAGCCATCCAAGTATTGCAATAAAGTTGCAACAACAGGGATAGCTGTTAATTCGTAACCATCGGGATGAGAAACGCTGACGTGGGGTTGAATCATCTGTCCATCCTTAGATCCAGATGCCCTAACCAGAAGTTCAACCCGATATGGCGGTTTGTGAAAAGTGCCCATGCTCCACCATAAAAGCTTACCAATGGATCTGACAGCGTTTGGCATGATCTTTAGCCACATCCAGACGATTGACATCGTTACCCAGTCTGTCACCCAGTGTGACTCCGATATATAAAAGCCAAGATTCTTGAGCGAGGGGTACAACTCCGGCAGCGGCTGCAATTCCTCAAAGAACATCGAATAGCACCGTTTCAATCCGATGTCGCTCCCAAAATCTATTTTACGTATTTCATACGAGCTTTTTTTCGTCCATTGTCCATTCTTATAGACCTGAGCCTGATATTCCTTGAAACACTCAACCAATTCGTCAACTGCTTCGGTATAAGGAAGATCTTTCCCCATATTAAGATAGCCAGCTGTTATGGCGCTTTCAATCGAGTCCATATGGGTGGCCACGTAACGAACCAGTGCGGAAGGGAGCCCAGGATGAAACCCGGCCTCCGTGATAAAAGTTCTTCCAGCGCTTTTGATTTCTGTAGCAAGGGACTGCAAATAAGCAAATTTCTTAGAGCCAAGCTGCACATCGAGATAATCAATTCCAGCCTGAAGCGCAGCCTGGGCCACGATTTCGGTATAGGCAGTCGTGGGGGCTGCGACCACAACGATAGACTGGTCTTTAAACGCTGTTCGTAAGGATTCCGCTTCTGATGCGTTTGCATAAACAGCCGATGCACGTAAACCGGGGTACTGTTGATTCAGCTCATCAACAAATACCTGCGCCTTGTCGGGGTATCGTGTCCCAATTGTAACGGTAGCTTCGGAATACTCCAATAAATGACGCGATATCAATCTACCAGTTTGACCTGTCCCACCTAGGATAAGAATTTTAGACATCATTTTCTCTTCCTTTCTTTTGGCCTGTACTTTCTATTCCCAATCTTATTCAAAAAAAGATTGTAAAAATTTTCAAATGGTAAATACTACTCTTCAACATCATTTACAAAAGGAAGTGCGGAGTATGAAATACGATAAACCTACATTAGCTATACTTATGGGAGCTTTATCTACTATTCCTCATGAAATAATTACAAGAGTCCTAGCGACTTTTGGATTTGCCAAATATAGTGTATATCAGCTTACCAGTTTTATGATAACACTGGATAGACCTAATGTTCTTTTAGGAGCGCTGTGTTCTATCATATTAGGTGGTGTAATATCTCTTATTTTTTACTACGCACTCAAATTATTAGATTTTGACTATTTAATGATCAAAAGTATTGGGTTTAGCTTATTCAATTGGTTAATGTTAGAAGTCATTTTCATGTGGCTTATTGAAGGACGTGGGCTTATTCCACATAGACCTATAAATGACTATTATTCTGAAATGTTCGGTACAATTGCGTTTGGGATTTCGTTAGGGCTACTGTTTCGAAATTATTTATTCAAAGATTATAAGAAAATCTGACCTTCCCCAGCAAGGACTTTCACCTTGCAAGAAGTACCAAGCTTTGCTTGGCGCACTAACGTCTCGCCGGTTCCCGCCGCGCCCTGACTGCATCCATCATTCTCCAAGTGGCGGAAACCGGGTGTCATCGGAAGTCGGCAAATTTACACATTCACTCAAATGACAACTCCATACACGCACTTCCCTGTCCTACTTTTCATAACTTATAAAGGAGGTGGGGAAATGTCTACTGAAATACAACAATCAAGTCCAGTTACTCGTTGTGTGACTCGGATTGGAAGTGTTGAAGATTATTTAAGAGCTGTAGATTATGCATTCCAAAAGATCTGCCCTGCGGGGGGTAGATGTGAATTATGGTACCGTGGTCAAAACCAACCGGCAAACCAAAACGTATTCAATTTAGAACCCAGCATCACACGAAGAGGGCGCAATCCCCAAATGGAAATTATCTATCTATCTAAGTTCAAATCCTATGCTATTCCTTTCGTACAGGAACTGCCCTCTTTTCCCATTCCGAATGGTCCGGCAGCTTATTGGCACTGGCTCTTTATGATGCAGCATTACGGAGTACCAACCCGACTATTGGATTGGAGCCGAGATGCGCTTACTGCCCTTTTCTTTGCATTGGATGGTCGGGGTGCTAACGATGTTGGCAAAGATGCCGCAGTTTGGATTCTAAATCCCGTTCTGCTCAATGAAGCATTCTCATTTCATAGCTTTGTTAAAGCTGGCTATATTCCCAATGTAGATGAAAAGATCGTTGATCTCTACTTTGGGCCAAATACTGAAATCCTTGCCAATAAGAAGCCTGCCGCCGTCATCGGCCCCTTGAACAATCCACACATTGTCGCTCAAAAAGGAGTTTTCACTGTATTCCCCCATGATAAAGAGATTATCCCATTGAATCTCTTCCCAGACGCATCGGACTATCTCCTTGAGATCTGTGTCGCTGCCGAGAAAATTCCATTAATCACTTCTCAACTTGAGCATTATGGTGTGACACGCTTTACCCTCTATCCGGATATCACTGAGGTTACTCGTCAAATTAACCTTGAAGTCCAAGAGGAAGGTCAGTTGCCTTCTATCACCAGTTCCATTATTCCGATGTAAAATATTAAAAGTATTTTCATATTTGCTAAGCTACCATGTTCGACAGTTGGTTTATGTCGCTTACTTCTGTCTTCTTCATTCTTATCATTTTCCTCGATTTCCTTAAGGTACTCATCTATCTGCTTCTCAATTTCTTTTATCCTTGCTGCCGCTTTTTCTTTTACGACATTTTGTTTCTTAGAATTTACTGCTTAAAATTTACTTCCGTCTACTGATACCAGTTCTCCGCCAAACAAACAGAGCAGCGTGAACTCTTTATTTCTTCTTTGTTGTCTTTCCTGAAATTCACTATGGTTTTATGATCCGATCTTAGACTTTTTATTATAATCATCTATGGTTTCCGTAAATAGTGTTATTTGTCCACGGTTTATTCCGCTTTTATATCGCATAATTATTCTCCTCATAACCAATTACCCTACTAAATTATACCATATCTATCCATCATTTTCTGTGTTTTTACACAGTCTGTGGATGGCGTCTCCTTCTTATACCAAAAACATTTTTATTCATACGTAAAGTCTATAGGGCTTAACTTAATTAGTAATTGATAAAATTCTCTTTTTCTGAACAGACTATATTTGTATCATTCTGTTAGAAAAGAGGTACTACTTTGAAAAAATATAATGATACTATCACTATAGGAACAATCAGCGGAATAATTGCAGCGATTGTCATGACTTCAATAGACTGGATACTTCTTTTATCTGGTATTCAATTTACGCCACCTTGGGTAGTAGCTGGAAACATTTTGCTAAATACTGACGTTCTATATACCCCAGTTGGAATTCTAATAGGTTACATCGTTCAGTTTCTTCTTGGATCTGGATTAGGCGTTATTGTTGCTATTGTTCTCAGATTAACTGGCAAAGACTATTATTTAATTAAAGGTTTAGGCGTATCCTCACTTTTTTATATTGGTAATACTGGAATAATGCAAACACTAGTAAACATAGCACCTTGGATGCGGAGTGAGATTAGTTCAACATTAATGGCACTTATTAACTTCATTGTTCTTGGTGTATTAAGTTCATCAATCATAGCTAAATACTATGAATTTAATAATAAACCAAATTTTCAAAGATAAACTGCTTAGCTAATATTGGCAAAGTGTCGCTAAAACACAGTGTTAGGCAATGGCTTTGTCCCAAAAGAAAACCTCAGGAAATTATGTATTCTCCCAAGGTTACAGCCATTTGTTGATCAGCCGCAAGAATGCTGTGTCTTTGACTGCCGGGATTCCCAGCGGTCTGGTGCCTTCTCCTTTTGGTAAGGAGTTGGCGATTCTACCACCTTTCATGGATAGCGTAGGTCTCAACCTTCATATTCGTCTTGACAACAGGCGGCCACTCTTTGAGCCTTTCGACCATATTTTCTGCAAGCCGGCTCGCGTCTTTATTGCATTTTTCCTTCACCGCCGGATCAAGTCTGGCCAGTTGTCCGAGCGCTGTCAGCAGTTCGTAGAACGTATCGGCGATCGTTTTGCAGCAAGTGGCGCATTTTTCTTCATACTCCGTGGTAAAGGTTGAGGGGGCTGCAGTTTTTGGCGCACTTTTTGGTTTGTCGGTTTTTTTGACGGTTATATATTCTATTTTGATATCCTGAGGATTATTTGGTATTGGCGTGACTTGAGCCTGCACTTTCTCCGGAGCGGTTTGGTTCAGTTCTTTGAGAGTCTGATCAAGCTCCCGGGAAGTCATATCTTTAACATTATGCTGCAGGATAAATTTCTCCCGCTCATCTTCCGGAATCCCCAGAAGGAGGAGAGCCTGGTAGTAGGTTAAATTCGTCAGCGCTGACGAATTTGAGCTGCCACCGTCACCGATGGAAGCGAACAGTTTATCTCCATATTCTTCAAAGAGCTGCATTAGTCTGTTGGCTGTGCGCTGGGAATAGCTCACCGATTCGATCAACCATTTTCCCCATTCTCCATACGGAAGCAGGGCTTTGGCCTCCTTCAGGTGCTTGCCAACCTCAATGGCATTGGTAAGCATAATTTTACAAGTCTGTTGTTTGATTCTATTAATCTCAGCCGCAATAACAACCGGCGTACGTTCAGTGATTTGTTCATTCATTTTTATTCCCGCCTTTTTGGTAGCTTTAATTACAGCATACGCAGACGGGCTTCAGATGGTGAATGCTTGTCTATGAACCTATCAAATCACCTTTCAAAGTTGAGATGCTTTAGGATGAGGCTTATTACACAATATAAGGAAAATACGTCTTATCTGGCTCTTGCATATGCCTATCACAATTATGATATAATGTTAATATATATAATGATAAAGGAGAATGCTTATGCCTACTATAAAACCTATTTCTGATCTAAGAAATAATTTCAACCAAATATCTGAAATCTGCCACAAAGATGGTGAACCAGTTTTCATAACTAAGAATGGTCAAGGAGATCTTGTTGTTATGAGTATGGCCCTATATGAAAAACAACAAACTCTATTAGAGCTCTATCAAAAACTAGGTGAAGCCGAAGCGCAAAGTAATTCAGGAATAGAGAGAATCTCACACAAAGACTTTATGAAAACTTTGAGGGATAAGATCAATGGATAAGGAATATCATGTTGAATATCTTCCAATTGCCCAAGAAGATTTGACCAGCATTATTGAGTATATCCAGATGGATGATCCCTCCGCTGCACTATCCTTCCTAGACGAAGTCGATCAAACAATTTCTAAGCTTGAAGCTTTTCCATATATTGGGTCTGTGCCCAAAGACATGCGCCTTATGCATCTAAACTACCGCATTTTAGTAATAGGAAATTACCTTGTTTTCTATGTTGTACTTGATGAAATAATTGAAATCCGGAGAATCCTTCACGGGAAAAGACAGTATAGCTTCTTGATATAGCCCCGAAAGCCAGATTTTAGAGTCACGTCCCGCGAATTGCCGATGTGTCATGACCGCATGCATCTATGTAAAGTTGCGAGAACTGCGTGTTATGTAAAGTTGGACGACCTAAAATTCGGAGCCGACCACGGACAGACCGTGTAAAAACTCATCCTTAATTTACAGTTATAAAATTAATTTACCAATAATTGCTCTTGTTGTACTACAAATATAAAAATACAAAGGTCTTCTGTCCCATTTAAATTTGCTCGTCGAAGATTACTATTGCAAAAATTTACATGTCTTAGGTCACATCCTCCAAGGTCAACGTTTTCAAGGTTGGAATCACAAATCGAAGCCCTTTTCAAAATGGTTTCATAAAATCTTGTAGTCCCTAGATGTGTATTACAAAGGTTTGCTTTTGTTAAATCTGCCTCAGATAAATCTGTCATAAAAAGATCCGTATTACTGAAATTAACATTCTTCAAATCTCGCATACGCAAATTAGCGCTACTTAAATCAGGTATAATACTGGGATTCTGATTTCTCCAATTATTCCATGCATTTATTCCTTGTTCTAAGATATCTAACTGCATTGGATTAGCCATATAAAAATCCTCACTTGTATAATTTATGATTCTATTCTTTCTACCAACTCGTTCATCGTATAATGTACAAATTGTTTTCCGAGATCGGTCAGCACGTATTGTTTTGTCCCTTCGAAAGCAGATTCCATCGTTTGTGCATTTTTTTGTCTTTGGTTCTTTGCTGCTCTCTTCTTAAGAAACCGTCCATCTCCTGTGGTTGAACGAGCCTGTCTAACGACGCCGCCAGTACTAAGCTCTCGAATAACATATTTAAACAGATCAGCTTCTGCTGAATCATCTCTAGGTAATTCTTCACCGTACATTTCCGCCCATATGTCATATCTTGTAAATCCAGGATTAACAAAAATTATACGTATAACCATAAAATGCAACTCATTATATAACCTAATCCATTCTATAAATAATCTGACAACATCGTCGGAACACAAACGAGTTCCAGCAGCATTTGAAAGTAAATTTGCGACATACTTACGTTTTTCATGAGTATCTGCGTCATCCCACACTTTAAAGGATTTACGAACAAGTTTTAAATAATCTTCACTTGTGACTCTCTCTTCAATTTCATCTCCAATGGAATTAAATCGGGTATCAATCTCTGACAATGTTATTAGTAATCCACGAATCTTATTTTCGTGTTCTTCAAGCCATTTCGTTTGTAAATAATTAGTTTTCATTGATCCTTCATCAGTTTTTAATGTTGCCATTGTGCTAAAAAAAGCTCCAACCCACGGAATACTCCCAAGAGCTGCAAGAATAACTTTTTCAATAATTCTTCTTTGCGTTGTGGGTGAATATTTAATCTAACTCTTCGTTAATGCTGGAAGCTATACTCTCTTCTACATCAGACATTTTCTTGCCTCCTTACGTATTTAATTAACTTCAAAGTAATGCTTGATTTATCCGCGCCAGGACGGCGCGGCGTTCCTGCGACCAATTTCATTTAACGTCCCGTGAATTCCCGAAGCGTCTTACATCATTCATATATTCTAAGTTTTGGGAATTCGCTGTTAGCCGAAGTTTCCCATGCTCCATAGAACAACATAAGCTATATTTCCATATATTTATTAAAAATTCCTTTATTCGTTATGCGTATAACTTATACACATACATCTGGAGTTTATTTTAAGAAAAAATACTGACATAAAGAAGGAGTATCAGTACGCTGTGCCGAATATGTTTCTTAGAAACATATTCGGCACAGCGTACTGAAGCAAAAATAATTTGCAATAAATACAAATCCCCAAAAACAAAATGAAGGAAATTTAATGGTTCATAGCGAATAGGTTATATAACCTATTCGCTATGAAGTGAAAATGATAATAATATTAAATAAATACAGTATTATCCTTTCTATATTGGAAAAACTATGCATATAGTATTGAAACAATATTTGGAAGGTGATATTATATGAAGACAGATAGGCGTTTTATGCGAAGGAGTGATAGTATGGCGCAAGCATTTGAAGCAACACCATCCATTAAAGGATTTGAAGCAACAAAGTTGATCAGATCAGTGATGAATAGTAAGACAGATGTACGCAAAGTTGAAAAATTAGATAGATTGTATACTAGAATCAATTCTTATAAGAAAAAGTAATGGATATATTAAATGAAATTAAAGTAGAACGCCTATCCCCTTATCATAATATAGGGGATTTTTATTGCGAAGAACCAAGTTTAAATAATTTCTTACAAAAAGAAGCTTTAGAGCATCAGAAACAGAGAATTTCTTTTACCACCGTATACTTACATAATGATATTATCGCAGGATATATTACTTTAGCGACAGATTCAATTGTATTAGAATTAGATAATGCTGCTGAAATCAAAGATTTAGACACACGATTTCCTCAATTACCTGCTTTAAAACTTTGCAGGATCGCACGTGATTTAAGATACAAAGGTAAAGCACTTGGTGTATATATGCTAGAAGATACCATTGCATATGGACACTCATTAAATAGTCCTGACAATGTAATGGGCGCTGGATGTAGGTTTATTACTGCTGATATTAGGAATCCTTCATTGATATATAACTTCTATGTACCAAATGGGTTCGAACCTCATTCTGATGGTAGCGGAGGTACCTTTCATTATAGATATGATTTAGGTTCTTTACCGTCAGAATCACATGACTCCATAGAATCAGATGTGGCTATTAACGAATAAACAGTCTTATAATTAAAAGACCTCTCTCGCAGAGGTCTTTTCTCATTTCTCCAACCAACCTCCCAACCAACAAAACAAAGCTACAAAGGAATACAGAGGAATGGGAAATTTCGGCTAACGTCTTTTTCCCGAACTAGGTTCGTATTATATCTGAATATGGAGGTATTTACGAACCTAGTTCGGGAATATTTCCTTTAGCTGTTATTCCAGCTTTCTCCAATGCTGTCAAGAGGACTTTTGATTTTACCAAGATCTTTTATGCTAACATGAGTATATATTTCCGTTGTTTTTGAACTGCTGTGTCCAAGTAATTCCTGGATATACCTTAAATCTATGCCCGCCTCAAGTAGATGGGTGGCAAAGGAGTGTCTTAAGGAGTGTACGGATACCCTTTTATCTATAGATGCATACTTACAGGCATTGACAAATATTTTTTGAATAGTCCTTTCTGAGATATGTGCACCTTTTTCTTCCCCGGGAAACAACCAATCATCCAATTTATACTGTGCTGCGTAGTATTTTCTTAAGATTTCTAAGGCCCCACTTGATAATATGGTATACCGATCTTTCCTGCCTTTCCCTTGCCTGAGATGGATAAGCATTCTGTTGCTGTCAATGTCGTTTACCTTTAGGGAAGATACTTCACTTACTCTTAGTCCAGCAGAATAAACAAGTGTAAGAATAGCCTTATGTTTAAGATTCCTCGAGGCCATAAGAATACGTTCAATTTCTAGCTGGCTTAAAATATCTGGTAGTTTTTTTTCTTTTTTTGGTCTGGGTAATTTACTGTTTGTTTCTTTGTTCAAAATACAACGAAATAGAAATTTAATAGAGCTAACTGCTTGATTTGCATAGGCATGGGAACATTTCTGTTTTTCCAAAAGATACAGCAAATAATCTTTGATATCTTGATCCGTAATGTTCTCCGGATCTTTATAAATAAAAAACAAAAAACGTTGTCAACATAAACACTCGTAGTATTATGACTATAGCCCTGGATTTTCAGTTCTTTTTGCATACGATCAAAAATATGGTTTTCAATAATAGTATCTATTCCTAATCTCTTAGGGATTTTGGAATTGATAATAATTTCATTCGGAAATAGCTTAAATAAATTAATAATGGTTTCTTTGGAATAAGGCACAATCCAGTGCTTCTTTTCAGAATCCCATATTCGGCCTTGAATCGTTCTAATCTTTTCAACCCGTTCAGCCGAATATTCAAAAGAAACATACAGCTCTCGTGAATTTTCCTTCATATGTTTACTAATATCTGTATTAATAGCTGGATATATGTTTGCGATTATGTCTGTGTTTAATTCTGGGTTCACATCCAGATTTGCATTTGCAGTTACATAGACAGCCATTTTTCTCCTCACTCTTACAAGAAGGTAAATATTTTTCAAAAAAATACCATTCTTTACTATTTTAGTATTCCATGGAGATATGGTCAACATTTTTTGCAGCAGCAAGACAAATATTCAAAAGCATTTCTGACAAGAATGAAAATTAAGGATGATCTCTGTTCAATACAGGAATCATCCTTAATCTTTAATTCTTTATTTCAAGCCGCGGACTGGGCAGTTTAGCTTCTCTCCCATTTCTTTAAGCCAGGAATCCGGGTATGCTTCATAGGTTTTTCCATCGAGGACTCCCTGGGGGGGCTGGCGAAATTGCTGGAGCACCCAGCTGGTCTCCTGGCCAAGAAGCTTACGGATCACGGTTAAATCCTCAAAAGGATGCCAGACCGGCAGCACTGTTGTCCTGAATTCATATGGGATTCCGCTGTTTTTGATCCATTCGACCGTTTCGGATATCTTGTCGCCACTGTTCCTGCATCCGGTCAGCTCCGGATATTTTTCCGGAGTGCATTTGATATCCATCGCAATATAGTCTAAGCAAGGCGCAACTTCCTGCAGTTTTTCAAGGCTGCTGCCGTTCGTATCCAGCTTCACTTTAAAGCCTAGTTCCCAGATTTCCCTAGCCAAAGGCACAAGGTCCGTAGATAAAAGCGGCTCCCCGCCCGTTAGACATACTCCGTCCAATAGCCCTTTTCTGGTCTTCATAAATTCTATGACAGCGGAAGGAGAAGTCTGCGACGGCTTCTCCTTCACATCGACCAGGGCAGGGTTCTGGCAGTAACCGCACTGGAAATTGCATCCCCCAAAAAAGACGGTTGCGACAATATGACCGGGATAATCTACCAGAGAAAAAGGTTCAATATCCATCAGCATAATCTTTTATCCATCCCTTTTTATGCCATTCCTGCAAAGTTCGCATTATTGACTTGGGTTGTTATTTCGCTACGCCGTCAAACAGACTTGGCGTGACGCCCGTAACACGATATTTAACAGTTTCTTGTTTCTCTTCCTGTTTGCCGGGGTTCATGGCGGAGATCGGTCTATAGAAGCCGGTGACCCTCGTCATGACTAAGGTTTCCCTGCCGCACTCGGGGCAGTTAAAATGTTCACCTTTGATATATTTGTGGTCTTCGCAGATGCTGAAGGTCGGAGTCAGCGTGAAATACGGCAGCTGGAAGTTCTCAAATACCCTGCGTACGACAGCCTTGGCGACGGCAAGATCATCGAGACTTTCAGCCAGATAACCGTGAAGCACGGTCCCTCCGGTATAAAGCGTCTGCAGGTCATCCTGAAGCTCCACGGCGCGGAACAGGTCGCTGGTATAGCCCACAGGCAGGTGAGTGGAGTTCGTGTAATAGGGTTCATTGTCACCGGCCGTAATCATATCGGGATAATGCTTTTTGTTGATTTTGGCTAGACGGTAGCTCGTACCTTCCGCGGGCGTTGCCTCAAGGTTATAGAGGTCTCCGTCTTGCTCCTGGAATTCCTGGATGCGGTCTCTCATATAGTTCAATGTTTCCTTGGCAAAATTCTGTCCGAAAACAGTGGTGATGTCATCGGCGTCCGAAGTAAAATTACGGATCGCTTCATTCATGCCGACCAGACCGATCGTCGAGAAGTGGTTCGTCCAGTACTTGCCGAAACGTTTTTTAATATCTCTCAGATAAAATTTGGTATAGGGGTACAAGCCATTGTCCGTCAGGATCTCCAGCGTTTTGCGTTTGGTCTGCAGCGAGGACCGGGCGATGTTCATGTGGTTATCAATCAGTGTGATGAACTGATCCCAGTTGCCTTTAGCCAGATAGCCGTACAACGGCAGGTTCAGGGTTACAACTCCAATGCTTCCTGTGAGCGGATTGGCTCCGAACAGGCCACCTCCGCGTTTTCTGAGTTCCCTGTTGTCCAGACGCAGACGGCAGCACATGCTTCTGGCGTCCTCCGGATTCATATCGGAGTTGATAAAGTTCGCAAAATACGGGATTCCGTATTTATCGGTCATTTTGAAGATCGCTCTCGATACTTCACTGTTCCAGTCAAAGCCCTTCGTGATGTTATACGTCGGGATCGGGAAGCTAAAAATATTGCCGTCAGCATCACCTTCGAGCATGACCTCGCAGAACGCCATATTGATGATATCCATCTCAGCTTGATATTCCCGGTACGGCGTATCCAGGAATTTGCCGTCAACGACAGCGGGTTCATCTTTGATGGCTGATTCGGCCGCCCGCACATCGAGCGTAATATTAAAGAATGGAGACTGGAAACCTACCCTGGTCGGGACATTGACATTGAAAATAAATTCCTGAATCCCCTGTTTGACTTGTTTATAATCAAGGTTATCCACTCTGACGAACGGAGCAAGATAGGTATCAAAGCTGGAGAGTGCCTGAGCACCGGCAGCTTCTCCCTGTAAGGTATAAACAAAATTAACGATCTGTCCGAGTGCGGAACGAAAGTGTTTGGCCGGTCTGGAGGTCGTTTTGCCTTCCGCGCCCCTAAAACCTACCAGAAGCAGGTCTTTGAGATCCCAGCCGACGCAATATGGAGCAAGATCTCCCATGTCATGATTATGCAAAGCACCGGAATCGTGCGCTTTGCCGACTTCAGACGGAAGCAGGGACTGCCAGAAAGCATTGGTCGCTTTGCTGGTTACAAACCGGTTAAGCCCCTGAACCGAAAATCCCATATTGGAATTCTCTTTGATTTCCCAGGTTCCCAGCCCCAGGTAATCAGAGAATAATTGATTGTTATCGTTTTTGGCGCTTTCCTGATTTCGAATGATTTCATGCTGGAAGCGGTATCTTATATATGCTCTGGCGACATTGGTATTTCCTGTCTGCATCAGGACATCTTCGACTTTGTCCTGAATCTGCTCGATTTGGAAGCCTTCATTCTTACTGTAAGCAGCTTCTAATTCCGAGAATACCCTGTCGGTAACGATCTTCGCCCAGTTGGTGACATTGGGGGTTTCGGTAGCGATAAAAGCCTTTTCTACCGCCTTGCGAATCTTCTCCTGATTAAAAATTTCTCTTCTTCCATCCCTTTTCACAACGTACATGGCTTAGTCCTCCTGCTCCCATATATATTTATTTGCATGGATATCCTGTCTTTATCGCAAGGATCTCAATTGGGGGACTGTTTTATTTGCGACGCTTTACCAGTCCGTTCAACTCTTCCATAAACTTCTGAATATCCTTGAACTGCCTGTAAACAGAAGCAAAGCGAATATACGCAATTTCATCTGCTGCAAACAGTTTTTTCATGACGGCCTCACCGATCAATTCGCTCGGCACTTCGCGGTCGTTGATATCACGCATTTCTCTTTCGATATCAGTGACCATTGTTTCCAGCTGCTCAGTGGACACGGGACGCTTTTCACAGGCCTTGTTCAATCCGGACAATAGTTTGTGACGGGAAAAGGGCTCTCTTCTGCCATCCTTTTTCACGACAATCAGCTGAAAATCCTCGTAGCGCTCATACGTCGTAAAACGCTTTGTGCAGACATCGCATTCCCGCCTGCGTCGGATAGCAGTACCTTCCTCAATTTGTCTGGAATCCAGCACCTTCGTGTCGTCACTCTGGCAAAAAGGACAGCGCAATACCCTCATCCTTCCTATATCTTGTATATTCCTTATTTTATCAATACTATATATAGTAAGCAATAGCCTTTTATTGGCGTTTTTATGCATCTAAGGCCTTCTATATGGATTATTTTACGTTTTGCTTGCGATTTTAGTTCTTGAAGATTTCATGCAAAACATTACTTAAGTCCCAAATCATTGCAAAATAAATAAATCAAGACAAACACACTTCCGTCAAAAAAACATATCCTTTTATTGTAAATATATTCCATTATAACCATAAGGAGGAATCCCCATGAGTATTGGTCAACCCTCCTATCTTCTGCAAAAAGTTGCACCGATTGTACTGAGGGAACTTCAGCCATACATCGCCGGTAAAGTTGGTCCCCTCGTTGCTGAAAAAATTGGCATGCCCATTGCCAGGAAAGTCGGACTTCCACTTGCTAAAAGAATAGGTATTCCTATGGCCCGTAAAACCGGTACCTTTTTATTGAACCGGGTCGGCTATCCGCTTATTAATAAAGTCATTTTTAAAGGAAATCCCCCTTCATTCCTCTTGCCCGGAAATCCCCAGGCAAACAGTGGCACAGGAATAAAGACAATGGTGACAGAAGCAGGATCAGGAAATGGTACCGGTACTGGAATAAGCACCGGTCCAGGTACAGTTATTAATACAAGTAAAGGTATAAAAAGGACAAAAAGAACAGAAACAGGAATAGAATCTGAAGCAGGTGTACGCGGGAGAAAACAAACCAAAGCAGAAAAAAAAATTGAAAAGCAAAACAGAAAGCGTCAAAAAACACGGAGAGGCTTGTTTAGCTTTGGTAAAAATCTTCAGTCCTTCCCGACTGGAATCCGTCCGCAGAACCAAATAGTCCCCGGGCCGATAGTTCCTTCTCCTAACCAGGAAGCACCGAGTACCTTCGTCCAGCCTGTTGTTCAAAATCCAACTGTCCAAAATTCTTATGAACTATTTGATCAAAATCAGAATTATGCTTCAAGTCTATTTAGCAGAAGAAGGCAAAACTATGGTTTTTGAAAAATTCGAATACAAACAATAAGATTCTATAAAAATTGGTTAACGATACAAAAACGCATAAAATCCCGCCTCAGTCTCGAGACGGGATTTCATGGCGTTTATTGCAGAGATCAACGGTTAATATTAAATATTTTAGCCTCGGGATGAGAAAAAACAACAGCGCTAACAGACGCTTCGGGGTCCATCATGAAATTCTCTGTCAGCGTTATTCCAATCTCCTCCGGTTTCAGCAGTCTGAATAGCTTAGCCTGTTCTTCCAGTGCAGGGTAGATCGGGTAGCCCGGAGAAACCCGGATGCCATTGTCAATCCCCCAGATTTTACGCACTTTCTCATGCATGATGTCAGCAAATGCTTCAGCCAGCTCCAGGGCCAGAACCTGAAGAAGAAAAGACTTCAGGTATTCACCCTTGTCCCGGTAATTCTCGGCCTTTTCTTTAATCCCCAGGCCCGTGGTCAGCGCGAACATTCCAAGATAATCATACGCCTGCTCCTGTCCAACATGCTTGTTCCGGGGGCGGACATAGTCAGCCAGACAAAGGCCATTATCTTTTTGCTGACGCGGAAAACTGAGTTCTTCAAGGACAATATTTGAATCCATAATAGCGACCGTATTTCCGTTCGCACAGGCCGGATAAAACGCAAATACCCCATTGACCGTAATCAGCTTGTGTTCTTGGATCTCTTCCAGGAAATCCTGAACAAATATCTGGATTTTGGCTGATTTATCTTGAGAAACATCTGCGGAATCCAGCAGGAGACTTTCCGCTGCCTTGATTTCTTCCTGGGAAGAGTGGCGCAGTTTGTTTTTGACACCGAGATAACGCCTCAGGATAAAAGGCAGATCCAAGTTCGGGATAATCTCCGCCAGCGGATAATCCAGAAGGACCTCCCGTGCTGTATGCTGCGGGCGGCAGGTAGGTCCGTCAAAGCTGACCGGCGAAAATTTATTTTCGATGTGGTTGTCAGAAATACTGCCGGAGATACTGTCTGGGATGTTACCGGAAATCGTACCAGCATTACCGGCCTGATCATTATTTTTAGCTGCGTTATAGCTTCCGGAATCATTGGCTGACTTTCTTTTCAGACCATTCAGGAGATTCAGGCCATCCATAGCGTCGCGCGCATACAGGACCGGTCCGCCGTATTGCGGAGCGATCTTTTCTTCGGTATATTTTCGGGATAGAGCCGCGCCTCCGAGAATCAGCGGGGTATTGATTCCGGCTGCCTGCAGGTCCTGGGCCGTCAGCAGCATTTGCTGAACTGATTTGACCAGAAGTCCGGATAACCCGATCGCATCAGGGGCCTCTTTCCTAGCCGCTTCAATCAGCTGTTCAGAACTGACTTTGACGCCAAGGTTAATCACCTTATAACCGTTATTGGACAGGATGATTTCCACAAGATTCTTACCGATATCATGGACATCGCCCTTGACCGTCGCGAGCAGGATCTTCCCTTTGACCGCCTCTTCGGCTTTTTCCATATAGGCCTCTAGGATGGTCACCGCTGCCTTCATGACTTCGGCACTCTGCAGAACTTCAGCCACGATCAGTTGGTTCCTGTTAAAGAGGCTGCCGACTTCCTCCATCCCCTTCATCAACGGGCCGTTAATAATTTCGAGCGGCCGGTATTTCGTCAGGGCCTCGTACAGATCGTTTTCCAGGCCCTCCTTGGAGCCTTCAACAATCGTTCCTGCCAGCCGTTCCTCAACGGAAAGCCTGGACGTCTGTTTTTGTTCCGTGACCTTTTTCTCTCTGTAAAAATCGGTAAAGGCTTTTAAGGTCTGGTCATTCGTATTTAAGAGTAGGTCTTCGGCCAGTTTTTTCTCTTCATGCGGAATCGTCGCATAACGTTCTAGTTTTTCGGAATTAACAATCGCGTAGTCCAGCCCGGCTACGGTATTCAGATAGACGAATACGGCATTCAGCACTTCCCGGCCTGCCGCAGGCAGACCGAAGGAGACATTGCTGATCCCAAGAATCGTCTTGCATTCCGGATATTTGGCCTTAATCAGGCGCAGGCCTTCAATGGTCTCAACTGCGGAACCGAGATACTTAGCATCCCCGGTCCCTACCGGGAATGTCAGCGGATCAAAGATAATATCGGCAGCCGAAAGACCATATTCATACACCAGCAGATCGTAAGAGCGTCCGGCCACTTCGAGCTTGCGCTCCCGGGTCAGGGCCATACCCTGTTCATCGATTAATCCGACCACGACTGCAGCCCCGAACTTTCGGATCAGCGGAACAACATCATCGAAGCGTTCCCGTCCATTTTCAAGGTTGATCGAATTGATAATTGCTTTGCCCTGGATCAGCCGGAGTCCAGCTTCCAAAACCGCAGGATCGGTCGTATCCAGCATCAGCGGCACTTTGACTTTATTAACAACATGGGGTAGAAAACTGACCATATCCTCCAGTTCGTCCCGGTCGGGATTAGCCACACAGACATCTATGATCTGAGCACCCTTCTTGACCTGGTTTCGGGCAATCTCGGAACCTTCTTCATAATATTCACCGGCGATCAGTTCCTTAAATTTGCGGGAACCGATCACATTGGTCCGCTCGCCGACCAGAAGCGGGCGGTTGTCTTCTTCGGGCCAGACCGGTTCAAGCCCGGTGATGCTGCTCCGTTCCGCTGCCATTGTCCGTCTTGGAGCATACTTGGCCAGGGCTGCGGCCAGCGCTTCGATATGGCGGTCCGTCGTCCCGCAGCAGCCGCCGGCGATGTTCAGCCAGCCTTTGGCTGCGTAAGCGGCCATCTTTCCGGCAAACTCTTCCGGAGTTTCCCGATAACCGCCTTCTTCATCCGGTAGCCCAGCGTTCGGGTAACAGCTCACGGCACAAGCGGCAATTCCCTCCAATGTTCTAAGGTGATCGTTCATCAGTTCTGCGCCGGTACCGCAGTTCATGCCGACGGCAACCGGCTTCAGGTGCTGTATCGAAATATATAAGGCTTCAATATTCTGCCCTGCGAGCATCGTACCCGAGGGTTCAATCGTCACGGAAACGACCAGCGGCACTTTCCACCCAAGTTCAGCAAAGGCACGCTGGATTCCGAGTCCTGCCGCCTTGATATTCAGCGTATCCTGACAAGTTTCGACGATCAACAGATCGACGCCTCCCTTAATAAGGCCAAGAGTTTGGCGGTAATAAGCCTCTTCGAGGTCAGTAAAAGCAATACCGCCTCCAAAGGCCAGCATCTTGGTCGTCGGACCCATGGATCCAGCTACAAACCGCGGTTTTTCCGCTGTGGCCCATTTGTCGGCCGCTTCGCGGGCCAGCCGTGCCGCAGCCTCGTTGATTTCCATATCCCTGTCCCTGAGATGATATTCCCCAAGGACAATATTTGTACCTCCGAAGGTATTGGTTTCAATGATATCCGCACCGGCTTTCAGATAGGCCTCATGAATATCACGCACGATATGAGGACGGGTGAGCGTCAGGATTTCGTTGCAGCCTTCCTGCTCAGGCCCTCCAAAATCTTCAGCAGACAGATTCTTCTGCTGAAGCATGGTCCCCATTGCTCCGTCCAGAATCAGAATTTTTCTCGCAAGCAATTCATTAAAAATCTGTTGTTTCATGGTCTCACCACTTCTTTGCAAACTTTTCCTCCAAGCTTTCCTTGGGTTTATCATATTATTTTACCATGATTATACGATTCATCCAATCTATACATTTCGTATTTCCTGCGTAATCATTTTTGTATATTCTAAGCAGCATATCCGGATATTCTGAGCTGCAGAAAATTCTTGTTAAAATTGCTCAAACCGTTAAAATAGTAATATATGGCGATATTCAGACAAATATGACTGTATTCAGTTTCCTTTCAGAATAATCGTGTATTTTAAAGACACAGGAGGAATAAACGAATGGCCAATAAATTCAGAATACTTGTCGTGGATGACGACGCTTCAATCCGCCAGATGCTCAGCCTGGGGCTGAAGCAGGAGGGTTACGATATCGGAACAGCGGACAATGGAAAAAAGGCACTGGAAATAATCCCTGTCTTTGAACCTCATGTCATCATCCTTGACATTATGATGCCGGTCATGGACGGATATGAACTATGTGAATCCATCCCGGAAATATCCGGTGCTTCCATGATTATGCTGACTGCCAAGGATACATCCAAAGACATTGTCAAAGGACTGCGCCTCGGAGCCCATGACTATCTGGTCAAACCTTTTCACTTTGACGAGCTGCTGGCCCGGATCGAGGTTCAGCTGCGTAACCGTTTCCCGGATCTATCCGGCAAAAGAACCATTGGCCGGTTTACGATCGATGAACTGAAAAAGTCAATCCTGCTCGATGATCAGCCTCTGCAGCTTTCTCCTACTGAATATAAACTGCTGTCCTATCTATTATGGAACAGCAACCAAACGTTGAGTAAAGAACAAATCCTGATTCACATCTGGGGTTACGATTTTGAAGGAGAGGACAATATCGTCGAGGTATATATCCGCTATCTTCGAGAGAAACTTGGGGATCTGGACCATACAATTATTAAAACCGTCAGGGGCCTCGGTTACCACCTGCAGACGGAGCAGCAGTAACCGGCAGTCTGCACGAGATATCAAATATCAAGCATTTTACACAGGAATATCATGACGCATTGAATGTTTAACATTTCAATTGTTGTGCTTTAAGTATGATCACATTAGGGAGATCATCATGAAAATTCATCCTCTGGAAAAATTGAATATTTGGCGGCAATCCCTTGTAGGGCAGCTCCTGCTGCGTTTCTGGGTGTGCCATATCATTTTTTTTACGTTAATTGGGGCTATTCAGTATACTTCCTTGAAAAATTCCCTGTATCAGAGCGTGGAGCAGAACCTGCTTTCAGACTATTACGCCATACGGAACAGTATGGGGAGCTGGCTTTCGAGCAGTGAGTTTCCTCCGGGAAGATTCTCCGAACTCCGCCCGGGAAATTTTGTGGCGTTTTATACCAGCGACCATCAACTTAAATCGATTGTTTACAGCTACGGCAAAGCGAACAGCACGGTCCCTAATCTCAGCCGCAGCCAACTGCAGTTTGATCTTGCTGAGAAGGCGAGATCCGGCGGATGTTTTATTTTTGAGGATACCGACGAACAGCAGTATATGCTGATGGTGGCCCCGGTCGTAACGAACCAGCTTTCGGTAAACAGTCTCCCCCTGGAACAAAACAACGATATTCAGCCCTATGCGGGCTATGCTTTGATCGGTCAGCCGCTGGCTGAGCAGGACCTGATCTTGAGCCGAAATCTCAGAGGGTATACTTTTAACGCGATCATCATTATTCTGCTCAGTACATTTTTTACGGCGCTGGTTTTGCAGAAACCATTGGAACCGCTTCTGAACATTTCCTATACGGCCCGCAAGATTGCCGCCGGCCGCTATGACCTGCGCCTTCCGTATATGAATAAAACCGCTTCGGAAATTCAGCAGCTTCGGGAAGCTTTAAACCATATGCTCGGACAGATGGAAAATGCTCTAAATACGGAAAGATCGGCTAAAAACCGAATGGCCCGGTTTATTGCCGATGCTTCTCATGAACTCAGGACTCCGCTGACCTCGATCAGAGGCTTCCTGGAAATACTTCAGCGGACGGGTATGACAGATAAAGAAACTTTAGATGCTGCCCATCAGACTATGCTGATCGAGACAGAAAGACTGATCAGGCTTACCGAAGGTCTTCTGACCTTAAATCGGATTGCCCAAGAAGAAATAAACAGCGATCATTCCGAAGAGCTCAATTCCGGACTGCACGATGTGCTTCCTGAACTTATGCCGCTTTTGGCCCCGCTGCTTAAAGACCGTACTTTCAGATTCAACGGCCAGGATTTCCGGACAATTGACGATTTCGTCTCGGAAGTCCTGGATACGTCGCAAGTGCTTCCATTAAAACCTGATGAACTGAAACAGATTCTGTACAATCTTGTTAATAACGCTATTCAACATACACTTTCCGGCGGAACGATTGATATCCTCGCCAAATCAGAGAATTCCCGTTTTATTCTATCCGTCAAGGATAACGGTGAAGGAATCCCGGCTGAAGACGTTCCTCATATTTTTGAAAGATTTTTCCAGGGAGACCGTTCCCGTTCCCATGGAAAAGGCCAAGGATCGGGACTCGGCCTGGCAATCGTATCGGAACTGGTGTACCTTCGCGGAGGAGAAATACGGGTCGAAAGCACCCCTGGAGAAGGAACGTCCTTTACGATTTTTTTCCCGCTGGTTCTCGTGAAAAACGATAGCTTGATGACACAAAGTAATTGATGCCACAGATAATTCTATGACAGGATTAATGCCAGAATGAAGCCGAGCATGATGCCGACATTGGCATATTCACTGTGGGAATGGTGGCTTTTCGGAATCAGTTCGTCACTGCTGATATAGATCATTGCTCCGGCCGCAAACGCCAGAAAGAAAGCGATGATAAGCGGAGAGATCAGGCCAAGAATCATTCCCAGCCCGGTACCGAGCAGCGTTGACATACCGGTCATGGTCGTGATCAGGACGACCCTCGATTTACGGACGTTGGCGAGACACAGCGGCATCGCCACACAAAGACCTTCAGCAATATTATGAAGACCGATTGTTAAGGCTGTCATGATACCCATGTGATACGATACTTCGCTGGTCGCGCCGATCGCGATCCCTTCGGGAAGATTATGCAGTGTAATTCCGAGCGCGATAAAATACCCCATCTTGGCATAGTTACTCAAATCCGCTTCAACCTTGTGAATGTGCGGCATTGAAATATCCACCAGAAACAAGAACAGAGCCCCGGCTGCAAAACCGGCAATACAAATGATACTGTTGCTCATGTCCAAGCTGGTCGGAATCAGACTTAAGGCAGATATCCCGATCATGATTCCTGACGCAAATCCGAGCGATATTGAAAGTATCTTGTTCGTGATATTTTTTATCGAGATAGAGATGACAGCGCCAAGCCCGGTAACCAGACCTGCTATCAACCCGTAGAGTAGAATGGTAATAATAATCACTCCGGTATTATTTCTTCACAACCGCTCTTTCCAGGATGTTGTAGAGTCTGCTGACCATACTCCTGGGATCGACGATCAGCCCGGCGGCAATCTGGGAGTTTTCCAGAATCTGTTCTGCCGCTGCCGCAGCAAATGTGTCGCCCGACTTGCGCAGCTCATTGATTCCTTGAATGACCGGATGCTGGCTGTTAATCTCCAAAATCCCCGCTGGGATACCTTCCATATCCTTATTCATGATTTGCATCATTTTCTGCATGCTATGCGTTCCGTATGAGCTGAGCACAACAGCGGGACTGTCCACGAGACGTTTGGAAGCACGCACCTCGGTTACCCTGTCCCCAAGAGTTTCTTTGAACCAATCCAATAAGGCCTTCACTTCATCCTCGGGAATATCACTTTCGGCATTACTGGGCTGCTCAGCATCTAAATCCGGCAGATCCTGACTGTCCTGTTCGGCCGCAACAATCTTCTTCTCTTTGAACTCTGGAAGCCCGCTTAAGATGTAGTCATCAATCGGTTCATACGTATAAAGCACTTCAATGCCCTTGTCCTTAAAGATCTCAAGATACGGCCCGGATTCAATCACTTTACGGTTGGAGCCGCTGACATAATAGATCGCTTTTTGTTCCTCTCTCATTCTTCCGACGTAGCCTTCCAGTGAAATCAGCTCACCTTCAGCCGTCATGTTGGATTCAAAGCGCAGGAGCCTGACCAGTGCGTCCTTGTGGGCATAGTCCGAAGCTGCTCCTTCTTTGATAAACCTGCTGAATTTTTCCCAAAATTGATTATATTTGGCCGGATCATCTTTGGCTTGTTCTTCGAGATACTTTAAAAATCTGCCAGTGACTACCTTGTTCAGTTTGGCGACAAGCGCATTGTCCTGAAGGGTCTCCCTGGAAATGTTCAGGGGAAGGTCATCACTGTCAATGACGCCGCGTACAAACCGCATCCACTCCGGCACGATGGCTTCGGATTTTTCCTGAATCAGGACTTTTTTGCAGAATAGGTTAACGCCTCTCTCCATTTTACTGAAGCCGAACCGCTCATAATTTTCTCCGGGCACAAACAGCAGTGCTTTAATGGAAAGCGGTGCATCGGAGGAAAAGTGCATTCTGTAGAATGGCTCGTCAAAAGCATTGTCAATATATTTATAGAATTCCGTATATTCCTGCTCACTGATTTCAGATGCGTTTTTCGTCCATATTGCTTCGACGGTATTGACCTTTTCACCGTTGACTTTCACTGGATAAGGGACAAAACTCGAATACTGTTTGATAATCCTGTTGATTTCGTCAGCTTTGCTGAAATTATAGGCATTTTCTTTTAACTGGAGAACGATCCTGGTCCCATAATTGCTTTGGTCACCCGGTTCTATTAAATAGCTTCCTGCTCCGTTTGAAGACCAGATCCAGCTTTCAGAGTCCGGTCTGAAAGAGCGGGTATAAAGTGTTACTTTCTCCGCAACCATAAACGCCGAATAAAATCCGACGCCGAACTGTCCAATCAGGCTTAAATCGGTATTGCTTCCGGATCCGGCCTTCCTGACCTCTGTCAGCTGTCTGATAAATTCCTTGGATCCTGAATGGGCGATCGTACCCAGATTTTCAATTAGTTCTTCTTTGGTCATTCCGATCCCATTATCGGTAATGGTAAGCGTGTGCTTTTCTTCATCCGTTTCGATGGAAATTTCCAGCGGCTGTTCGGATTCGCTTATCTCATTTTCGGTGAGCCTGCAGTAGCGCAGTTTCTCCGTAGCGTCAGCTGCATTGGATATTAATTCTCTTAAGAAGATCTCTCGCTCCGTATAGAGAGAATTAATAACAATATCCAGCAGCTGGGTGATTTCTGTCTGAAACTCCCTAGTTTCAACATTGTTATTCATCATTACCAACCCTCCCAATCATTTCATATGGCTGTGCTTTGGTCGAATCAAAAATCGACCATCATATTATACCATGGAATGGAAAAAAATCTAACATTCAAATACTTGTTCCTTCAAATACTTGTTCCTCTGACTTTTTATCACTGAAACCAAAAAAAATATTCCAGTATTCAGGATGGTGTTCTAATTTTTGGAATAAAATGATACGTATATAAAGGACTTTTTACGAGTCATCACGAAAAATAATATAACGAAATATCGTTTAACAAAATATCATTTTTGAAGATTTATTCGCTAATAGAGTTGCCATCATTCTTATGGAATGATTAAATCTTTAAATTCCATTATCCGAATACAAAAGAAGGTATAGGAGGAAAATATCATGAGATTGACGCGACGGTATCTTGCGCTTTTGCTCGTTTTGCTGCTTCTTTGCGTTGGGGCTTTATCCGGCTGCGGCGGGAAAGAAGAATCAGCTGCCCAAAATGAAGCAACCTCGGCTCCGACAGAAACAGAAACGCAAACTTTACCTGATGATAATGAAATTGTATCCGGTCTGATCGGAAAAGGACAGCTGGTCAAAGAGATGACCTATGATTATGTGATTGTTGGCGGCGGAGCATCTTCGGAAAGCAAAGTCTGGCTCAAGGATCAGAAAATGAAAATGGAGGGCACCTTTAACGGCCCAAAGATGACTTTTATTTTTGATAAGTCCAAGAAGGAGTTTACTACTTATATCTCGGGTCAGAACAGCGCCATGAGAATGACGTTAAGTGAATATAACGGTCCGGACATCACCACCCCTGTTGATTATGTCAGTGGTCTCGTTGAATCTAAGTATACAATAGGCGGGACTGAAACGGTCAATGGCATGGAGTGCAAAGTCCTTACTTTCACCAGCGAAGGATCAACTGTCAAGGAATGGATCAGCACCGAGTACGGCATTGTTGTGAAGGCCCAATATGAGGCAGGGGGCGAGATGACCACTATGGAATTCAAAAACCTGCAAATTGGAACAGGTGCCGTACCCGCTGGGACTTTCGACCTGCCGTCAGGAATGGAAGTGGTCGACATTAACGGCATGATGAATCTCGACAGCAATAAATAACAGATCATAGTAGATGAATGGTTTTTTCATATTTCCAACTGCTAGGGTGAACTCCTAAACAAGCGTAACTTTAAATCTAGAAGATACTGTTAATTGTTTTATACTGTTGGCAGTATTTTTTAAACTTTCCAAAAGCACCCTCCCCTTTGCCGTGAGCGTCCACAAGATTGCTCCCGCTTCTCCGTTTCCTTTGCTGCAGCAGCCCCCGCACCCCTTACATGGTTCATTGACGCAGGCTACATTATCCGCAGTCAGGTATCCAAGTCGTTGCAGGTCATTCAGCATCTGTTTGATCATCTCTGGATCGAGGTCTAATCTTTTTGCCAGCGAAGAAAAGGAGTTTGCTTGTTTATCGGCAATTTCTGTTAACAAATTGATCAGCATCGCAATACCTCCTGCCTATTCTTCAGATGAACAACGAACCGAGCTGAAAGATCAGCACCGCCGCGATCCAGCCAATGATCAGTGAGTAGAGAACAGAAAACAGTGTCCATTTAACAGAATTAGTCTCCTTTTTAATTATTCCGATTGTCGCTGCACAGGGTGAATAAAGTAGGGTCATTACCATAAAGGCATAGGCGGAGAGCGGCGTAAAATGCTGTGCTAAGACTGTTCCGAGCATTCCTTCGCCTGTCCCGTAAACCAACCCGAACGTCGCAATAATTGCTTCCTTGGCACCGATCCCGACAAGAAGTGCTACAGAAGCCTGCCAGCTGCCAAAACCAGCCGGGGATAATACAGGTGCGATGACTGCGCCTAATTTTCCAAGGAGACTTTCGGTACTGCCTGGTTCAACGCCGACTGGGAAAACAGAAAGTATCCAGATCAGAACGACGATCCCGAGGATCACAGTCCCTGCTTTTCTGACAAACGACTCCGTTTTTTCCCACATGTGCTGTATCAGGCTCTTCAGCGTTGGCAGACGATAAGGCGGAAGTTCCATAACAAAGTAGGATTTTTTCTGTTTGAACAGTGTTTCACTCAGGATTTTCCCCGCGGCAACAGCAACCATGATCCCTAAAAGGTACAGTGAAAAAATGACCAATCCTGCCAACGGTATGATGCCGATTGTTTTGCCCCTGAAGAATGCCCCGGCAAACAGCGCATAGACTGGAAGCCTAGCACTGCAGGAAATAAACGGACTGATTAAAATGCCGATCATGCGGTCTTTCCGGCTGTCCAAGGTTCGGGTGGACATGATTCCGGCCATATTGCAGCCGCTGCCGACAATCATTGCAACGGCCGTTTTTCCGTGCAGCCCGACAGCATTCATCAGCCGGTCCATAACATAGGCTGCCCTGGCCATATAACCGCTGTCTTCGAGAAAAGAAATCAAGAAATACATGGTAAACATCATCGGGACAAATACGAGTACAGAACCCACCCCGCCGATCAGGGCATCGCTGACAAAGGACTTAGCCAGGACCGGAGCGTTTACCAGCAAGCCGGAAACATACCGCCCCAGGATCCCGAAGGCGCTGTCCACATAGCCCCCAAGAACATTATTGCCGAGACCCATTGTGATCTGATACAGCAAAAACATGATTACAAAGAACAAAGGAATCCCGATCCATTTATTTGTCACGACCCTGTCAATCATTTCTGTCAGATCTCTTTGCGAAGGCGTTTCCCTACGGACACAATCCTTAATGATTTGGCCGATAAAGATATAACGCTGGTCTGCCAGATAGATTCCGGGTTCAAGACCAAAACGGCTGGTTATTCTGTCTTTTTCCTTGTCAGCCAGTTTTTCCAGGGTAGGACAACCTGCTATTTGCGTTTGAGCAAAAGCCTCATCCTCCAGCAGCCTGACAGCCACCAAGTTCGCCGATTCTTTACCAGCAATACCTTCTTCGACCAGGGCCTCAGCCAAAGCTCCAGATTCCCGGTTCATCGTTTGCCAATAGTCTGGCTGGACGGGCCGGCCTGGTTTTACTTTCATTGCCGCTGAAGTCTCCAGCAGCTCCCAAATCCCTTTGTTCTTCGTTGCCACTGTAGTGACAACCGATAGGCCAAGAGCATCTCTAAGTTTCGCTGTATTGATGAAAATATTCTTTTTCACTGCTTCATCTGTCATATTTAAAGCAATGATTACATTTGTATCCATCTCAATCAGCTGTAACGTGAAATAAAGATTCCTCTCCAGATTTGCTGAGTCAATCACGTTCACAACAACATCGGGTTTTTCCTGCAAAATATAGTTTACCGCAACCATTTCATCTTCCGAACTGGCGGAAAGACTATACGCCCCGGGTAAGTCAATTACGCTGATCTCATTCCCGTTGAAACTGACCGTACCTTCTTTTTTCTCAACGGTTACTCCCGGCCAATTGCCAACATGCTGCCTCGCGCCTGTCAACGCATTAAAAATGCTTGTTTTCCCGCAGTTTGGGTTTCCAACGAGAGCTATCGTAAAATTCTTTTCCATCTGTTATCCTTCCCCTGAAACACTTGCGATTAAGCATTTCGTACAATATTTGTTTCAATATTTATTGCTGTCTATTCCTGTTTTAACAAGGTATCATTTGCGGTGCTTATCATTCATAATCAAAGACTATATATGATAGTGATTATGATTATCATTTAATGGCCAAAAGTAGGGAGGCAGATTGCTATTATCTGTTTCAAATCTTCTCAACCTGAATTTTCCTGGCGTCGCTTTTACGGATAGCCAGATGATATCCTCTCAGATTAATCTTCATAGGGTCCCCCAACGGAGCTTGGCCGTCAACTTTAAATTCTGTCCCTTTGACCAGGCCCATATCTGTCAGTTTTTTTCTTAATACAGCATCCATGTGTATATTGACAATTCTGGCATTCGAGTTTACGGGTATCTTGTCCATTGTAAGGAAGGTAGCGTCCATTGCAGTCTCCTTATGAATTTTAACAATTTTATATTTTGTTCAAATTGTTATGACAATTTTGATAATGATTATCGAATTCATATTATTAATATAATGTTTATTGCTCAAAATGTCAATTCGTATCTTCCTATTCAAGTATTCAAGTATTCAAGTATTGAGCTTTTTTCCTGAGCTTTTATTGAAATATGCCGGAATGAAATGCTATACTTAAATAACTCTTTTTTCAGGGAGTATTTAACTTTGCAGGAGGCTGATCTTCCTTTGAGTTATTCCGTCTATCTGGTGATTGGTTTAGGCGGTGCACTTGGAGCTATTGCCCGCTATGTGCTCTCCACCTGGATTTATCAAAAATATTTTTATACTTTTCCCTGGGGGACCTTCGTCGTCAATATGCTGGGGTGTTTTGTGCTGGGTATTGTCTATGTACTAGGAGTCGAAAATCTGGTGACCAGCCCGAATACCCGTTTATTTATATCTGTGGGTTTTCTGGGTGCGTTTACAACCTTTTCTACGCTGAGCCTTGAAACCCTGAATCTTATTAAGAGCGGAGAGATTATTGTAGCTGTGCTGAACGGTCTGGGAAGCATGCTCGTCGGACTGATTGCCGTCTGGCTTGGAATGAGCCTGACTCAGCTATTAATAAAATAAAGGAAGGGATCTCGATGGTAAAAATATCTGGTCAGGCTAGAAGAATCCGTATCTATATTGGAGAAGCCAGTAAATATAAAGGAGTATCCCTTTATCACACAATTGTCTTAAAGGCCAAAGAGCTGGGCCTGGCTGGTGCGACTGTCTTCAGGGGAATTGAAGGATTCGGCGCCAATACGAGAATAAAAACGTCAAGAATACTGGACCTTTCCAATGACCTTCCGATTGTTATTGAAGTGATAGACAGCGCCGAATATCTGCAGGACTTTCTGCTTTTTTTGGACGAGGTCGTGAACGAAGGATTAATAACCATAGAAGATTTGGAAGTAATGAAATATTTGCCAAAAAAATAAAGCCGTCTTAGCGGCTTTATTGATTTTGATCCAGCAGCAGGAGATACCGGGCATAACGGGATTCCGGCAGCTCTTTTCGGCCTGAAGAATAGAAAGTGACCTGACCATGACCGTCCTCAGCAAAAAGTTTTCTTTCAGTCAGGATTTTTTTCAGATAATTGACGGTTCCGGTACTTCCATCAATAATGTGCGTATCAGCAGGAAACAGTTCCTGCAGAATCCGCTTAAAATATGGAAAGTGTGTGCATCCTAAAACGACAGTACCATACTCGGTCAAATTATGAATGCCAAGTTTGCGATTCAGGTATTTCTGGATTTCATCTTTGTCAAAATAAAAATTCTCAGCATATTCAACAAGCTCCGGAAATGCTTTGCCATCTACAAGATGGTCCTGATCCAGTCTGGTGACTAGATTTTGATACTTTTCTTCGCGAAGTGTGAGCGGGGTGGCCATGACCAGTATTCTCTTGCAACCATTATTTTCGACAGCTGGTTTTACTGCCGGTTCCATGCCAAGGATTGGAAAATCATATCTTTGGCGAAGCTCATTGATGGCAATACTCGTCGCCGTATTGCAGGCGACTACCAGAACTTTTATCCCTTCAGCAGCCATGAAATCAACAGCATCCAAAACCAGTTTCAGGACTTCTTCCTTGCTTTTGGTCCCATAAGGCACATGATCAATATCCGCGTAATAAATAAAATCCTCCCGGGGCAGCTGCTTTATCGCTTCATGCAGTACGGTGATTCCACCGACCCCGGAGTCAAAGAAGCCTATGCGCATTTTTTTCAACTCACAAACTTTGTTTTTTCTTAATAAATTATAACCTATATCTTGTTAATCTTACAAAGAATATTATCACCATTTTCGTCTTGTTTTTAAAAGAATTTGTTTAAAAATTTTTGTTCAAAAAATATTCGAACTGTCTATAGAAAAAGCTAAAAAATATGTATAATAAAGTAGTTACTTGAGAGAAAAAGGCTTAAAAATAATATTTGGTATAGGTGCAAGAAAATGAATATAAAACCTATCAATAAAAAATTAAAATTATATGGTTTTAACAACCTGACGAAAACGTTGAGTTTTAATTTCTATGATATCTGCTATGCTTTATCGCAGGATCAACATAAGAAATACATTGAGTACATTGATGAAGAATACAATGCCGACAGGCTGGTTAAAATTCTGACTTCTGTCGCTGAGATCATTGAAGCCAATATTCTGAATATCGCCAATCAGGATTACGATCCTCAGGGTGCCAGTGTCACCATGCTGGTCGCTGAAAATCAGATTATGGTCCGTGAACCGATGGAAATTCTTGAAAACGAAGCCCCGGGTCCTGATTCGCAGTCATTGGTCGGTCATCTGGATAAAAGTCATATTACAGTGCATACGTATCCGGAAAACCACCCTGACAAGGGGATTAGTACGTTCCGGGCCGATATTGACGTCTCCACCTGCGGCCAGATTTCGCCGCTAAAGGCTTTAAACTACTTGATTACAAGCTTTGAACCGGATATTGCGATTATCGATTACCGTGTCCGGGGCTTTACACGGGATGTTAACGGTAGAAAATATTTTATTGATCATAAGATTAATTCCATTCAGAATTTTATTTCGGAAGAAACCAGAAACCGATATCAGCTGATCGATGTTAATGTCTATCAGGATAATATTTTTCACACCAAGATGCTTTTAAGAGAGTTTGATCTTGATCATTATCTGTTCGGAGCTGAAAAAGAAGAGATATCCTCCAGCAAAAGAAGAAGGGTCAAACAAAGAATCAAACATGAGATGCAGGAGATTTTTTCCGGGAGAAATGTTTTCTAAATGCTTTATGAATCTTAGAAAAGGCGGTGTCGCAAACTACGAAAAAAGTAGTTAGTCGACACCGTCTTTTCCTTGTCTGTTAGCTTAGTTTGGAGACGGCATCAGCATACGCATGGGCGCTGGCATCGATGACGTCGGTACTTACTCCCTTGCCGACATAATAATTTCCGTCGGCAAAAATTTTAACAGTTGCATTCCCCAACGCCTCTTTACCGCGGCTTACAGATTTGATACTGTAATCTTCGAGCCGGACTTCCTTACCGGTAATCCTATCAATTGCTTTAAACACCGCATCGACAGGACCGTTTCCGATCGCGGCATCGGTTATCTCCGTGCCCTGTATTTCCAGGGTAACAGCAGCGGTGGCCGACTGCTTCCCTGATGTAGCTACGGATATATTCTTGACCTTGATCCCGTTTTGCTCGGGTATTCCCGTTCCCATCAGAACATGAAGATCTTCATCATAGATCTCCTGTTTCTTATCAGCCAACAATAAAAATTCTTCGTAAAGGGTATTCATCTGGCTATCTTCCGGCTTATATCCGAGTTCTTCCAGCCTGTGTTTCAGCGCATGCCTTCCTGATCTGGCACTCAGGACAATCTGGTTCCTCGGTACGCCGATGATCTCCGGATCAATAATTTCATAGGTCTGTTTCTCTTTCAGGATACCATCTTGATGAATGCCGGAAGCATGCATGAACGCATTTGTCCCAACTATCGCCTTATGGCTCGGTACAGGAACCCCTGTGATTGAGGAAACCAGTCTGCTGGTCGCGGCAATTTCCCGGGGGTTTACAGCCAAATCGATGCCGTAGCGATCTTTCTGGGTATACATCGCCATAATGACTTCTTCTAAAGCAGTATTGCCGGCTCTTTCACCTATCCCGTTGATAGTGCCTTCCACTTGATCGGCCCCGGCCATAACGCCAGCTAGGGTGTTTGCTGTGGCCATTCCAAGATCATTATGACAATGGACACTTATTTTCACCCGGTCAATATTAGGGACATTCGTTTTGATATAGGAGACCAGTTCGCCGAATTCCCAAGGAGTCGCGTATCCCACAGTGTCCGGGATATTTACGACTGTTGCTCCGGCTGTAATTACGCGCTCAAATATCTTAGCCAGAAAATCATAATCACTCCGAAAAGCGTCTTCAGCATAAAACTCGACATCGTTCAGATATTTTTTGGCATGTCTGACAGCTTCTTCAGCCTTTTGGACCACCTGTTCCGGTTTTAGCCTGAGTTTTTTCTCCATATGAATCGGGGAAACGGCGATTCCGGTATGAATTCTAGGGTTCTCAGCTTCTTTGAGGGCCTCGGCACAAAGGTCAATATCTTTTTTCACGCAACGGGTCAGTCCACACACTGTGATTCCCTTAACTTCCCTGCCAATGATTTTCACAGATTCGAAGTCCCCGGGAGATGAAGCCGGAAAGCCCGCCTCCAAAATGTCTACGCCGAGTGTAGCCAGCTGCTTGGCAATCTCTAGTTTTTCCCGGACATTTAACGTGATCCCGAGAGATTGTTCACCATCCCTTAACGTGGTGTCAAACAAATATAATCTGCGCATTCTAATACCTCCTCATTATAGTTTGTCGCTCCCTGCCATTTGTTGAATCGCGTCATTCGTCCATTCTTGGACATCAAAAAGCCCTCGTCTCAATTAATGAGACGAAGGCCAATTCGCGGTACCACTCATGTTAACGGCACATGCCGTTCACTCTACAGGATGCGGGAAAACAGTGAAACCATCTTCCGATATCCCCTTCCTTTTAACGGTGGAAGACTCCGTCCGGTCCTACTGCCTGAATGGTTTCAGCCGGCAACTCAAGGGGGAGTTCAGTCTTTCGTCTTGACCGCTTTTCACCAGCCTGCGGCTCTCTGCACAAATACTCCGGACTTATTATTCCCTGTCATCATCTTTTCATATATTTCTATTCACTATATCAGTCCAATAACTTCTTTGTCAATACCTTTATTCACCGAGACTGTGCATTCTCCACTCACATTCTTTTTCTAACCGCCTAAAGTAATATCCTGCGTATTATACCACTTCAGAGCATCATAGAAATGCTCCTCCTTAAAATCAGGCCAGTAATCATCGAGTACATAGAAATCCGCATAAACACTTTGTGCAGGCAGGAAACCGCTGAGTCGGCGTCTTCCTCCCCAGCGGATCAGCAAATCAACTCTGGAAATATCATTTGATTTTAACTCTTTAATAACCTTTCTCTTATTCTTTTCGGCAGTACGAAGATTTCCCAGATCCCATTCCCAGCCGTAATTGACGAGAAAATTCACTCTAATGCCGCCTTTGCCGACTTTTGTCCGACGCGTATATGGCAGCAGCGCTTTGGGGAACATCTTAGATTCTGTATCGCCAATCACTAACAAGGACACGTCCTCGCTCGCAATCATACCAATTGCATCAATGCAGGCCTGCACAAAAGCTTTCTTCTGAGTAGCTGGTCTTTTGGTATTATCCACTGTAAAACCATAATAGGTCAGTTCTTTGACGCCGGCTCCCCTGCATAATTTCAGAAGTTTAAGTCCCGGGTCCAGACCTTCCCGGTAGCCCATCTCCTTTGGTAATCCATTGTTGTCTGCCCATCGCCGGTTGCCATCTGGGATAACCCCAATATGATTGGGAATTCTCATTCTGGATACTCCTTTACACTATGCCGATAATGTTCGATATTCTCTACAGGTTTACCATTATTGTTTCCAATTATCGTAGATTATTACAAATTATTTTCAGCTAATAAAAAGAAATCTTTGCTGACGCCACGCCTTGGCGTCAACCATAGCTGCATTTAGTAGAAAGTAGTATTTCTACTTTTTGATATACTAAAATGACTGAGTCGAAATTCTCCATCTCGACTCAGCCTTAATATTTTTCTGGTTTCTCAATTTCTTAAATTTTTGCTGTTATGGCCAGGTTTACCTGCTGCTAGCTCTGAGCCATCCGGCCGGTTCTCTGTCTCCGGATATCGTATAGGTACCATCTTTGTAAACAAGACTGTATTTTTCCCTGGGAACCTCTGAGTTCTGCTGAATGACTTCAATCCATTCGTCAGCCACTCCGCAGATAATTGCAACGTGACCGTAAGACCCCTCATTGAAGACCAGCAGGTCTCCTTCCCGGGGTTTTTCATTCCCTCCGTTAACGTACTGAACAAGACCTCTCTGTTCATTCAGTTTTCCCTGTGCCAGCATCGGATTAAAGAAATATTTGGCGTTTCCAGCGCCGTCAGGCATCTCATGATGATAGATTTCATAATAGAATCGTTTTACAAATTCTACGCACTGCCACTTGTAGCCGTAATAATAACCATCTTTACTATAACTTAAGCCGTGACTGGACATATAATCCGCGCCATTGGAATAGACTGCCACACCTTTGTATTCATCGATTTTCATACCGGCTGCAACGTCAGCCTGCCGGATGAGACGCGCAGTGTCCGCTGCTTCACTGGAATGATCAGCCGTTTGGGCACCGTAGCTTGAGTCTGTCTGAGAATGATCGAGTGCATTGCCGGAAACTATTTTGGATCCCGTTACGACTGCTAAGGCAAATACGATGATTAAGATGGCGAGCAACGGTGTCTTGTTTCGTCTGCGATAGTATCGTCTGGATTTCCTCATCGGGTCTGCTCCTTCATGATGTGTTTTATACTCGTCCACATGAAATTATATATTTCTCTGCCTATTTAAGCAAGTCTAGCCCATAAAATGCTGATTGCAGAATGCTGTTGAAACAGCTCCAATAAAATATGGACAAAATCTGATTACAGAATAAATAAAATAAAAATCAGGAAAAATAAATTAATTTGAAAAAAAGTTTAAACGTATTATAATGTTAAAGGTTAAGTCCTCTTCACATGCAGGACGATTGGCAAGTATTACTTCTTTAAGATTTCGATATGCAAATACCAATATTCTTATTTATGTTCTTACTTGTTAAGGAGAAAGAATTAGATTACGACAGGAGAAATTGAATGTACGCTGACCATTTAAGAAATTTGGCAATTATTGCCCACGTCGATCATGGCAAGACAAGTCTCGTCGATGTCATGCTCAGACAAAGCGGAGCGTTTCGCTCCAATGAACAAGTCGAAGAAAGAGTCATGGACTCCAATGATCTGGAGAAGGAACGCGGAATTACCATTCTGGCTAAGAATACTTCCGTAAACTGGCAGGGTGTCAAGATCAATATTGTCGATACCCCTGGACATGCCGATTTTGGTGGAGAAGTCGAACGCGTCCTGAAAATGGTCGACGGTGTGCTTCTGGTTGTTGATGCGTTTGAAGGCCCGATGCCTCAGACCAAATTTGTGCTTCGTAAGGCTTTGGAATTGGATTTGAAACCCATCGTCGTCATTAACAAAGTCGACCGGCCTGAAGCGCGTCCCTACGAAGTTGTCGATGAAGTTCTGGAGCTGTTTATGCAGCTGGGTGCGAGTGATGAACAACTTGATTTCCCAATTGTGTATACTTCGGCCCGTCAGGGAAATGCCGGTTATGAGCCTGGAGAAATGACTGAAGACTTGATCCCGTTATTTGAAACGATCTTAAAAGAAATTCCGCCCCCGGAATGCGATCCTGAAAGTCCGCTGCAAATGCTGGCAACAACACTCGACTATAACGATTACCTTGGCAAGATTGCTATCGGGCGTGTCTTTCGGGGCAAGCTGACTGCTAATACTCAAGTCGCTGTGATTAAAAGAGACGGATCGATCGAGAAAGTCAAAGTCGGTAAAGTATTTACCTTCCAGAACTTAGGCCGGGTTGATGTACTTGAAGCAAATGCCGGAGACATCGTAGCTATCAGCGGCATTCCCAATATCAATATCGGAGAAACCATAGCTGATCCGTTGAATCCGGAACCTCTTCCGATGATTGAAATTGACGAACCTACCCTGACCATGCTTTTCATGGTCAATACAGGTCCTTTTGCCGGAACAGAAGGAAAACATATCACGTCCCGCAAGCTCAGGGAAAGACTGTTTAAAGAGATTGAAACAAATGTTAGTCTCCGCGTGGAAGAAACTGAAAACATGGACTGTTTTCAGGTATCAGGACGCGGAGAACTGCACCTGTCCATCCTGATTGAAAATATGCGAAGAGAAGGCTTCGAACTGATGGTCTCGAAACCGGAAGTCATTCTGAAGGAGATTGACGGTGTCAAATGCGAGCCATTTGAGCATCTGACTTGTGATATTCCTGATTCGTGCACCGGCACCGTGATTGAAATGCTTGGCACCCGTAAAGCTGAGATGCAGAACATGGTCAACATGTCCGGTGGAGTTACACGCCTGGAGTTTTTGATTCCGGCACGCGGATTGATCGGCTTCAGGGGGGACTATCTTACCGAAACCCGCGGGGAAGGAATCATGGCTCATGTCTTCCATTCCTATCAACCGTATAAGGGAGATATTCAAGGGCGCAACCGGGGAGTCCTGGTCGCTTCAGATCCGGGAGAATCCACCGCTTATGCGTTGTTTCAGCTGCAGGACCGCGGCAGAATGTTTATTGATCCCGGAACCAAAGTCTATGAAGGTATGATTGTCGGTCAAAGCAACCGCGAACAGGATATTGATATCAACATTGCCCGCAAAAAGCAGTTGACCAACATGCGCTCCAGCGGAGCCGATGAAAGCCTGAGACTGGAACCGGCCAAATTGCTCGGTCTGGAAGAAGCCCTGGAATATATCAATGATGATGAATATGTAGAAATTACACCCATCAACGTTCGCCTGCGCAAAAGATTTTTAGACAAAAACACCCGCACCCGTTATGAAAAACAAAAAAATATGAGCGGAATCTAATCCTCAAATCAGAACACCTGATAACGAAAAAGCCTGAGCGAGAATCCTAAATCCCTTTCCGGATGATTCTTGCATCAGGCTTTTTTGTTTTTTAATTTTTAACCTGGTCATCATTAACCAGGCACATATTATTTCATTTTACCATAATATGGAATGTAAAAGGACAAATTTTAAAAAATCAGGTGATCTATAATGGTTTTTGAGCTTCTGCTAGCTTTAAGCCTTCGTTTTTTTCTATTTGACTTTGTCTTATTTAAAAAGATCAGAGATGCCCTTAGGCAGAAAGGCTATTTTTTTCGCAAGCTGTTTGGCTGCCCGTTCTGCCAGGGCTTCTGGTGCGGTTTAGCTATTTTCTTATATTACCATTCACTTCAGCCTGACTTGCAGCAGTTCATTGCATTCTTGGGCTTCGGTTTTGTCTCTGCTTACCTGGGTCTTATCTCTGCCGTCCTCATTGACCCTCTTATTCAAAGGTATGAGCGGAATACCGGTATACCGCTTCAGTAGAGCAGAAAATCAATAATAAGAGAGAATAATTATCATTGAAACGAAGGTAACAAGAAGAGAAAAAGAGGGGATAAATCCCCCCTACGTTTTCCCTGTTATTCTTTGCTAAAGGTCGCACAGTCGGTCTGTTCGGAGTTGCCTGCATTCCGAGGCTGCACTTCGATTTTTTCAGCTGTGCAGTGATCCCCATTCATATAATAATAACAGGTATTGACCATACATCTAATTCCAGTGTTAGGTCCTTGCATCTTCTTGGCTTTCATCGCAAAAATACCTCCGTTTTAATATTTTCGTTTTATTATGGACCGCTGAAAAGAAAATATTCTGTGGCCGGAAAGGTAAATTCTGTGCTTAATTTTTATGTAAAAAAACCTGACATTTCATCAGGTTAATTGATCCGACTTGCTTTGGGCAATCAGCTGATATTTTTGTTCCCGGGTTAATTGTTTGATACTGTATTCCCTTTGAAATGCTTCCGGTTTGGATGCCACCTGTTCCAGATATTTGAGGACAACAGGAAACCGTGACCGGGTATATTTTGCACCCTTACCCCTGTTATGGGCTGTCAGCCTCTTCTCTATGTCCACAGTCCAACCCGTATACAGTGTCCCATCTTTGCATTCTACAATATAAACATAAAACAATCCGGAAGCCCCCAAAAAGAAAAAGATACGCATGCTATATAAAGCTTCAAAATTTAAGCTTAACAAAACAGTTAAGTTGATTTAATCTGGCTCAGTTGGCTCAGCAACTTAGAACTCAGTCCGACTCAGCCAATTGTCCAAGGTCGAAAGGCGTCTGCTGGTATACATAGTAGTTCAGCCAATTTAAAAGCAGTAAATTGGCATGTCCTCTCCAGGTGACCTGAGGCATTCCCTTCGGATCATCATTAGGAAAGTAATTATTGGGGACTGCGATATCCAGGCCTTTATTCACATCCCGATCATACTCGGTTTTCAGCGTAAGCGCATCATACTCGGGATGTCCGGTAACAAAAAGATGTCGGCCATGCTTCCCGGCGACCATATAGACACCAGCGTCATCCGATGTTGCCAGGACTTCCAGTTCCGGATGCTTTTCAATGTCTTCGATCCGGACTTCCGTATGTCGGGAGTGCGGTGCATTGAATACTTCGTCAAACCCCCGCAGAAAATTATTGTTGTTGTTATGATTGATAATCTTATGGTTGAATATCCCAAACATTTTACTGTCAAGCGGATATTTCGGAATCCCATAATGATAGTATAATCCCGCCTGGGCTCCCCAGCAGACATGTATGGTTGAATAAACGTTGGTAAGGCTCCACTTCATGATCTGTTTGAGTTCATCCCAGTAGTCTACATCTTCAAATTCCAGATTTTCGACCGGTGCACCGGTGATAATCAGACCATCAAATTTTTGATCTTTCACTTCATCAAAAGAGCTGTAGAACCTGCTTAAATGCTCTTCCGAAGTATTTGCAGGCTTATGCGTCCAAGTGTAGAGCAGTGTTATCTCTATTTGCAGAGGTGAGTTGCTCATCAAGCGCAAATACTGCGTTTCGGTAACGATTTTGGTAGGCATTAAATTAAGCAGTGCTATTCTTAAAGGACGAATATCCTGGTGCTGTGCCCGGTCTTCACCCATAATAAATATATTTTCATTCTCCAGGATTTCTTTTGCCGGTAAATCGTCCGGAATTTTGATCGGCATTAGCTTTCCTCCTCAAGTTCAGTGTCAACAGTATTTGCTCAATTGCATGCTCCAATAGAACAGTATAACCTATTTTCACTGAGAATACCATATTTTCAAAAGGCCTGTCTCATAATGAAAAACTGGCATTCCATTTAAGACAGACGGTTTTTAAAATCCTCATAGCCGAAGCTACGGACAGTCTGAATGGTACCGTCAGCCTTGTTCAGGACAATATCCGGCAGCCGTATCCCATTGAATGTATTGTTTTTGACCATGGAGTAAATCGCCATATCACAGAAGACAAGACGGTCTCCGGGATTTAAGGCCCGATCAAATGAATAATCCCCAATGATATCGCCGGCCAGGCAGGTTGGCCCCCCAAGACGGTACGTAGTTTTCTTTTCTCCGGGCTGCCCTGAGCCAACTATCCGGGGACGGTACGGAACTTCCAGTACATCCGGCATATGACAAGCAGCTGAGGCATCCAGGATAGCAATGTTCATACCGTTAAGCAGCGTATCCAGCACGGATGAGACCAGAAAACCGGCATTCAGCGCGATCGCTTCGCCAGGTTCCAGGTACACGGTAATGCCATAGGTTTCCCGCAGACGCTTGATGGTCCGAATCAGAAGCTCCCGATCGTAATCTTCACGTGTAATGTGGTGCCCCCCACCAAGATTCAGCCATTTCATCCCAGGCAAGAACTGACTAAACGACTTCTCAAAGGCTTCAACCGTTGTCACCAGCGCATCGGCATTTTGTTCGCACAACGTATGCAGATGCAGTCCGGAAAGGCCTTTGAGCCGATCCTGCTTAAAGTTTGCCCTGGTCACACCGAGTCTGGAATAGGGTCCGCACGGATCATACATGCCATGACCTTCCTGGGTGGAACATTCCGGGTTGATCCGCAGGCCGCATTCTGCCCCTGCGGCAAGCGCCAGCTTACCAAACTTATCCCACTGAGAAAAGCTATTGAATATGATATGATCAGATACAGTCAAGATCTCATCGAATTCATCCTCCCGGTAAGCCGGGCTGAAAATATGCACTTCTTTGCCAAATTTTTCGCGGCCAAGCTTCGCCTCGTACAAACCGCTGGCTGTTGTTCCGCACAAATATTGGGCAATCAAAGGGTATACCCCGAACATTGAAAATGCCTTCTGGGCGAGCAGAATTTTTGCTCCGCTCTGTTCCTGAACGTCTTGTAAAATTTCTAAATTTGATATTAACAGATTTTCATCAACCACATAGCTCGGAGTTGGAACACGGTCAAACCAGTTCTCCGCATTTTCTGTTTCTACAGCCTTCTGTTCAGTATTCTGTTCTCTTGCGTACAGATCCATTATTGCGTTTCCCATCAGGGTACCAGCGCCGGATTGAAGTCTTCTTCCCAGGGCAGACCCCATTTATTGAGTGCTTCCATAAAAGGATCGGGATCAAACTCTTCCATATTATAAACACCAGGTTTCGCCCAGGTACCATTCATAACCAACATCGCCCCGATCATCGCCGGCACGCCGGTGGTATAGCTGATGGCTTGGCTTCCTACTTCTCGATAGCACTCCTCATGATCGCAGATGTTATACAGATAGTAGGTTTTTTCCTTGCCGTCTTTAATTCCCTTGAAAATGCAGCCAATATTGGTTTTGCCCTTGGTACGCGGACCAAGGGAAGCCGGATCCGGCAGGACAGCTTTTAAGAACTGCAAAGGGATGATTTCCATTCCATTATAATTAATAGGCTCAATGCTCGTCATACCAACGTTCTCGAGACATTTCAGATGTGTCAGGTAGCTTTGTCCGAAAGTCATAAAGAAACGGATGCGTTTGATGCCTTTAATATTCAGCGCCAGACTTTCCAATTCCTCGTGGTGCAGCAGGTACATATCCTTGACGCCGACACCCTTGAAATTGTACGCTCTTTTGATCTCCATCGGCTCAGTTTCTGCCCAGTGGCCGTTTTCCCAGTAGCTGCCTTTAGCCGTGACTTCCCGGATATTAATCTCAGGGTTGAAGTTTGTTGCAAATGGATAGCCATGGTCGCCGCCATTACAGTCGAGAATGTCAATCTCATGAATCTCATCGAAGTGGTGCTTCAGGGCGTAGGCACTGAATACCCCGGTAACCCCCGGATCAAAACCTGAACCGAGCAAGGCGGTTATCCCTGCTTCTTTAAATTTCTCCCGATAGGCCCACTGCCATTTATATTCAAAGTGGGCAGTCTCCTCAGGCTCATAATTGGCGGTATCTACATAACTGGTCTTTGTGGCCAGACAGGCATCCATAATATGCAGGTCCTGATACGGTAATGCCAGATTCAGCACAACATCAGGCTTTTCTTTGTTGATCAGCGCGATCAGTTCTTCCACGTTGTCAGCATCCACCTGGGCTGTTGTGATTTTTGTTTTACCTCTGCCCAGTTTTTCCGCTAAAGCATCGCATTTTGATTTCGTACGGCTGGCAATACACAGTTCACCAAAAGCCTCTGAATTCTGGCAGATTTTGTGGATTGCCACACCGGCGACGCCGCCGCAGCCGATAACGAGTACTTTTCCCATAGTAATTCCTCCAATCGCTAAAATGATTTTTGCCCAACTCAAAAAACTTGTACCAAAATAAAAAACACTTAGAAGCGGTACTGCAAAACAGGGCAGTACACCACACCTAAGCGCGACGATCATGAAAAACTTGTTTATTTGGCTCTATTTACGTCAAGGGCGAAGACCCTTTCCATTTAGAGTTATTTATTCAGCTTTCGAGGTTTCAGAGTCTATATAGCAAGGAATTACTTTTACTACTCTTATTGATCGTTTCACAAGTGTGATGTGCAGCGGATTTGCACACGGCTATGAATTAGCCAACTCATAACGCTTCGAGCCGCCCCGGCTCAATCAATAAGGCAACAAAGTTGCCAACTTCGGCTTTTGACCCGGCTGTCCGTATGGCCTTGGTCCTCTATAGCTTCTGCAGAGAACGGTCAAAAAATTCTTTGCTGAAAAGGCTCTACTGCCTCTTTTCGCAACTGAAATTATATCTAATATTTCAAGATATTTCAATAGTTTTTATAAATTAGTTTTAATAAGCTTCATTTTCATTTTTTTATTGTTTTCTTTTAAGACCTTACTTTTGAATTTCACGTACTTCTCTCATAGCGGTAAAACCTTTGGATTGTAAAGCTGATCGGATAGCACCGCCGCCCAGGACATGATCTCCGTCATAAAACACGACCGCCTGCCCGGGAGTTACCGCTCGCTGTTTTTCTGTGAAGGCCACCTCGGCTGTTCCATCGTGCAACAAATTGACCGCTGCAGAGACTTTTGGTGCATTGTATCTGATCTTAACCGATATGTTTTGTAGGAGTTCAGGAGACACAGAGGAAATCAAATGCACATTTTCTGCAAGCAGACCTGAGCTGAATAGTTCTTCTTTTCTTCCGACCCGGACTGTATTGGTTTCAGCATCGATCGCTGTCACGTAAACAGGGAAACCGAGGGCGAGTCCGAGTCCCTTATGCTGTCCAACCGTATAGTGGTAAATCCCTTTATGCTGCCCAATCAAATTCCCCTCAGCATCAATAATATTGCCTTGTCCAATATCCTGAAGTTGACGGTACATCTCAATAAAATCCCCCGCTGTCCCTTCAACAAAACAGATATCCTGGCTTTCCGCTTTTTGCGCGACAGCAAGCCCTTCCCTGCTGGCAATCTGCCTGACATCCGCTTTGCAGTATTTTCCCAGCGGAAAAAGTGTATGGGTAAGCTGATCCTGGGTCAGATGGTAGAGTGCATAGCTCTGGTCTTTCGTTTCGTCGATCCCGGTCTTTAACACCCACTGCTGTGTTTTGTCGTCGTATTCTTTCCTTACATAGTGACCGGTTGCAATGAAATCTGCACCCAGACCACGGGCTTTCCGCAGCAAAGCATCAAATTTCAAATGCCTGTTGCATTCGATGCATGGGTTGGGCGTTCTGCCCCGGAGGTATTCATTGCAGAAATGGTCAATCACCTTGTCTTCAAACTCCTGCCTGAAATTCATCACGTAATACGGAATTTCAAGCTTCCAGGCTACCCTGCGGGCATCGTTAACTGCCTCCAGACTGCAGCATGCCTTGGCCTTGTCCTCGGATTGCGGCCAGATCTGCATGGTGATACCGATAACACGGTAGCCCTCCCGTTTTAACAACAAAGCGGCGACGGAGCTGTCCACTCCGCCGCTCATGGCAACAACCACAGTTTTCTTCATAACATTCTCCTGCCGTTGTTATTCTCTCAAAACTTATATTTTAAATTCACTGATTAGTCTATTTTGGAAAAAGCCTGTTCTAAATCAGCAATGATGTCATCAGCATCTTCGATCCCAATCGATAACCGAATCATATCGGGTGATACCCCTGCAGCCAGCTGTTCTTCCTCGGAGAGTTGGGCATGCGTTGTGCTGGCAGGATGAATCACGAGGGACTTGGCATCCGCCACATTGGCGAGCAGAGAAAATAATCCAAGATTGTTGATCAGTTTAACTCCCGCTTCCGCATCACCTTTAATGCCGAACGTAAATATCGATCCAGGGCCTTGCGGAAAATATTTTAACGATAAATCAAAGTATTTATTTCCTTTTAAACCTGGATAATTCACCCACGAAACCTTGGAATGGTTTTTTAAATAATCAACAACCTTCCAGGTATTTGCCACGTGCTGTTTGACACGTAAAGACAGTGTTTCAAGGCCCTGAATAAACAGGAAAGAATTAAACGGGCTCAGGGCCGCACCGGTATCTCTTAAGAGCTGCACTCTGGCTTTCAGAATATAGGCTGGTGCACCCAATGTTGCATAGACCAGTCCGTGATAACTCTGATCCGGCTCTGTAAATCCAGGGAACTTGCCGCTTGCAGCCCAGTCAAATTTTCCGCCGTCAATGATCAGCCCGCCGATGGTGGTACCATGACCGCCAATAAACTTGGTTGCCGAATGAACCACAATATCTGCTCCGTATTCAATAGGTTTCAGAAGATAAGGCGTTGCAAACGTATTGTCAATAATAAGCGGTATCCCGTTATCGTGTGCCACTTTGGCAACGGCTTCAATATCGACGATATTGATCCCCGGATTACCGATTGATTCTACATAGATGGCTTTGGTCTTCTCTGTGATTGCTTTCTTAAAATTTGCGGGATCATCGGGGTTCACAAAATGGGTCTTGATCCCCAGCTTCGGAAGCGTAATTGCGAAAAGATTATGTGTTCCGCCATACAGCGTGCTGGCAGCGACAATCTCATCTCCGGCCCCGGCAATGTTTAGAATGGAATAGGTGATGGCAGCCGAACCTGACCCTACGGCAAGCGCCCCAACGCCGCCTTCAAGCGCAGCGATTCTCTGTTCCAGAACATCGGATGTCGGGTTCATAATCCGGGTATAAATGTTGCCGGGTTCTGCCAGAGAAAACAAATCAGCGGCATGCTTGGCATCGTTAAATACATATGATGTGGTCTGATAAATCGGGACGGCTCTGGATCCGGTAGTCGGATCAGGGACCTGTCCGGCATGGATCTGCAATGTATCAAATTTCCAATTTTCTTTGTTCATATCAACATCTCCTCATTATGTTTTTATAATTATTTTCTTAATTTATGTTTTAAACTTAATATCACCAGCCGCGTTCCTGCATTCGTTCACTGGCATTGATTGAAGAAATCTCCAATCCCGGCATCGCTTCACCTAAATTCCGGGATACTTCGGTTAAGACCTCAGGCTCGTTATAGTGGGTTGTTGCCAGAACAATGGCCTTAGCCCGTGCCCTCGGATTCGATGACTTGAAGATTCCGGAGCCTACGAAGACCCCATCTACACCCAACTGCATCATCAAAGCGGCATCCGCTGGGGTTGCAATTCCGCCTGCGGCAAAATTCACTACTGGCAGCTTCCCGTTTTTGGCGACGGACAACACTAGGTCATAAGGTGCTCCCATCTCTTTGGCCGCAGTTATTACCTCTTCTTTCGGCATTGTTTTCAGTCTTCTGATTTCACTCAGTACCGTCCGCATATGCCTTACTGCTTCAACGATATTCCCCGTTCCTGGCTCTCCTTTAGTCCTGATCATCGCTGCGCCTTCTCCGATCCGGCGCAAAGCCTCTCCAAGATTGCGGGCTCCGCATACGAAAGGTACTGCAAAGGCCTGCTTATCAATGTGATAAAGATCATCCGCCGGGGTAAGGACTTCACTCTCGTCGATATAGTCTACGCCCAGACTTTCCAACACCTGTGCCTCGACAAAATGCCCAATCCTCACTTTGGCCATAACCGGAATCGTAACCGCTTCCATAATCTTTAGAATGATTGTTGGATCAGCCATTCGGGCCACCCCTCCGGCTGCCCGGATATCTGCCGGAACGCGTTCCAAGGCCATAACTGCGCATGCGCCTGCTTCTTCAGCAATCTTGGCCTGATCCGGAGTTGTCACATCCATGATCACTCCGCCTTTCAGCATCTCCGCTAATCCTGTTTTCAGTTTCCATGTTCCTTTTTCTGTCTTGCTCATCATGGCCTCCGTATTGATTAAATATTTCTTATTTCGACTGCACTTAACTCTCCTGAAACATTAGCGTACTCAGGTAACGTTCACCGGTGTCAGGAAGGACAACAACAATCCTTTTTCCTTCATTTTCCGGACGTTTAGCAACCTCCAGGGCTGCATAGACTGCGGCACCGGATGAGATCCCCACCAGGAGCCCTTCCTCCCTGGCCAGTCTGCGCCCTGTTTCAAAAGCCTGATCATTTGTTACTTTATAAATTTCATCGACAAGCTTTAGATTAAGGACTTGTGGAATAAACCCTGCCCCAATTCCCTGAATCTTGTGCGGTCCAGGCTTCCCACCGGATAAAACAGGAGAATCATTCGGTTCCACCGCAATGATTTTAACATCAGGTTTCCGTGATTTAAGAATTTCACCAACCCCTGTAATCGTCCCGCCTGTTCCTACGCCGCCTACAAAAATATCGACCTTCCCGTCTGTATCACTCCAAATCTCTTCAGCGGTTGTGTTACGGTGAATTTCCGGATTGGCGAGATTTTCGAACTGTTGGGGGATAAAAGAATTTGGCACCTCCTCCGCCAGCTCCAGCGCTTTTTTTATAGCCCCGTTCATTCCATCAGCCCCAGGGGTCAATACAAGTTCAGCACCATAAGCTTTAAGCAAGCTACGTCTTTCAACACTCATTGTATCCGGCATCGTCAGAATTAATCGGTATCCTCTGGCTGCTGTAACAAAGGCCAGTCCAATTCCAGTGTTTCCACTCGTTGGTTCAATGATCACCGAATCTTTATTAATCAGCCCTTTTCCCTCAGCCGTTTTGATCATATTCAGGGCAATTCTGTCTTTGACGCTTCCACCTGGGTTGAAGGATTCCAGTTTAGCCACAATCTCCGATTTTATCCCCACCGTTATTTTATTTAATTTTACCAATGGAGTACCACCAATTAAGTCTGTTAACTCTTCATAGATTTTACTCATCTAAACACGCCCCTTCTAAATATCACAATGTCTATAGTCTTTGTAGTGTTTAAAGATATAGTAGTAGGGTTTTAAGCATTTGTCAATACTATTCTGACTAATTTATCTGTTATTCCTATGGACTTTATAGTTTTCCATAGAGAAAAATTGACCTTATGCTGCCAGGTAACGGGCATATAAAAAACCCCATGGTTTTTCCAAACAACCATGGGGCAAGATTAAAATACACAGTATTAAATGCAATAATTGTCAAAGGAATTATTGTTCATTTTTTTATATTCCTCCATCAGGTCCGCCAAAGTATAAGAATCCAGTACCTTTACCATTGCATTTTTCAGATCGTCCCATACCATTTTGGTTACGCACAATTCAGCTCTGGAACAGGCACCCGGATTATTGTCATTGACGCAGTCGACGGGAGATATCGGGCCTTCCAGTGCTCTGATCGTATCACCGACCGTAATACTTTCAGGCTCTCTGCCTAAAATATATCCTCCCTGGAATCCGCGGATGCTTTTGATGAGCGCGTTCTGTTTCAGTGTAATGAGCAGCTGTTCCAAATAGCGTTCAGATAAATCCTGGCGCTCGGAAATACTATGAATGGTTACCGGTCCTGCGTGCTCATTCAGGGCCACGTCAAGAATCGCACGTAAACCATATCTTCCTTTTGTTGATATTTTCAAGTCGACCCTCTTTCCTTTCTTCAGATTTTATCGCTTCGTTAATAATCTAACTCATAATCGCTAATATCTATAGTTTTGTATGCCTTACAATCGTATAAATTGCACTCAGCCAGTGCCCTTTAGCTATTTTTAAGTCTCCAGGTCCAGTTCGTTTGTCAGTTCCATCTTATCTTTTTGCGTTTCCTGCCCCTTAAAGATCAGATCCGGATTTTTGATGATTACCCTGGTTCCAGGCGGGACAGATTGGGTAATAAACACGTTACTGCCAATAACTGAACCTTTTCCGATGATCGTTTCCCCGCCAAATATTGAGGCTCCGGAATAGACAGTCACATCATCTTCAATTGTCGGATGGCGCTTTTGGCTGCGAAGGCTTTGCCCGCCTCTGGTGGATAAGGCTCCCAGCGTTACACCCTGATAGATCTTAACATTATCGCCAATAATAGTAGTTTCGCCAATAACGACGCCCGTACCATGGTCAATAAAAAAATATTTACCGATTTTGGCCCCTGCATGAATATCAATTCCTGTCTCGTTATGAGCAAATTCAGTCATTATCCTCGGGATCAACGGAACAGAGAGAAGGTAAAGCTCGTGCGCCAGCCGGTAAATACTGACTGCCAAAAGACCTGGATATGCAAAGATTACAAGTGCTTTATCATCAGCAGCCGGGTCTCCGTCAAAAGCAGCCTGTACATCCAGGGCTAGGTATTCCCTTATTTCGGGGATTTTGCTCAAGAAATGTGAACATATTTCTTCTGTCCTTTCACTGATTTCCATCTCATCGCAAGATGCCGTATTGTCATGTTGATGTCTGAGCGCATGGGTCACCTGTTGATTTAGTTTTTCGTTGATCTCAATTAGCAAGTTCCCAATATGATATTCCAAGGTGCTTTCAGTCAGGTTTTGCTTGCCAAAATACCCCGGGAATAAAAGCTGCCGCAAGAGATAAATAATCTCGATGATAACATCCCTGTTCGGAAGCTGACAGGACAACTGGTTGTAGGGATTGGGTTGTTCCTGATAGCTGGAGACAATACTCGAAACAAGTTGATTCATTCGTGTGTTACCATTTTCCCTCATAATGATTCCCCCGAATATTTAAATTTACATAAGCAGATGGTCTTAGCCGTTTGTGTTAATCTTTTCATTCATGCTGCCGCTACGGTAACCCTTCAGGTCAAGTGTTGTATAAGTAAATCCAATATCAGCAAATGTCTTATAGATCTTCTGTGCTAAATTCGGTTGGACTATCTTTGTATTCTCCTGCGGGGATACCTCGATCCGGGCAATATCACCATGGTGGCGCACTCTGACTTGACGGAACCCCAAATCGTGCAAATACTGTTCTGCCAAATCAATCATCTTTAGTTTCTTTTCGTTGATTTCTTCACCATAGGGAATTCTGGAAGACAAACAGGCAAATGAGGGTTTATCCCAGGTTGCCAAGCCATATTCTTTGGAGAGAAGGCGTATTTCCTCTTTCGTCAGCCCCGCCTGGAGCAGCGGGCTCTGTATACCCAGCTCTTCTAAAGCCTGCCTTCCCGGACGATAATCGCTTAAATCATCCGCATTGGATCCTTCCACGATATATTTTGCGCCGTATTCAGCCGCGATCCCCAATATTTTGCTGAACAATTGTTTTTTACAGAGATAACAGCGGTTAAAAGGATTTTTGCCGAATTCAGGATCATCCAGCTCTTCGGATTCAATCAGCAAATGACTAATCCCTTCCTGCCGGCAAAACTGCACAGCTTCCCGAAGCTCTCTCTCCGGGAAAGCAAAAGACTTGGCCGTGACGGCAATCGCATTTTTGCCAAGAACGTCTCCGGAAACTTTCACTAAGAAAGTACTGTCCACCCCTCCGGAAAATGCAATCATTACCCTATCCATATTCTTGAGTTCTTGTTTCAGCAGAACAAGTTTATCTTTGTAATCCATTGATCAGCCTCTTTTTGTATATCTGAATGTTTATTAAGCTGTATGATATTCTTTTCAGCTTAATATACCATAATTTCTATGGTTTTAATAGGATCAGATGATAGATTCAAAAAACACTGCCAAACGCAGCAAGCTGAAAAAAGAGCCCGATTAACGGGCTCTTCCAGGGAGTTTACCGTCTTCCCCAAGACTAAATTATGCAGCCTTCTTTGCAATGAGCGGTTTCACGCAACATCCAATGTTTTGTAAACATTTGTGTACACCTCCTCTCACCGGAAAATTCCTAAGGCATCATATTCATCTCAAAACAATTTTGATTAAGAACTCTTTTCACCGCTTTGAGAAATATCCACGCGTTCTCGTAAACCTCTTCTTGCTTTTCTTCCGGGATTTCCGCCGATAGTTTTCTTAAAAAGAAATCCACGCGTTTCCATAAATCGGCCTTCGTTTTCTGACCTTCGCCTGTCAGGATCAGGTTTATGGCCCTGCAGTCAATTTCAGACCTTTGCTTGATAATCAGCCCCTGCTGGACAAGGGGTTCAATCAGTCTCGTCGAGGTACTTTTTTCGACGCCAAGTAATGGGTGCAAATCCGAAAGCTGCATTGTGCCATAGCTTCCTACAAGGTCCAAAATATAAAACTGGGTAAACGTGACACCCCCGCCAAGGATCGCATCCTGCTGGCAGCATCTGGACGTTTTAGTCATTTCAGCAAGCAGACAAAGCAATTGACGGTTGTTTTTCATCGGTACCTCTCCTTAGTTGTATAATACAACTACTTATTCTTGTTCGTCAAGTCATTTTTGACTCCATATTCACCGTGAAACCAACAATTTTCAATCATCATTCCCAAAATAGGGTTATTTTAATCCCGATTAAAATTTTTCTTAATAATATCCTTAACGACTTCCCCTGCCATCAGCAGACCAGCCATCGACGGAACGTAAGATATACTGCCAGGGATCTGACGTTTCAGGGAACAGTGGGCATCACCACTGGGGCAAATACAATTGGACTCGCAGCTCGTTTCCTGTTCCAAAGGCTTCAAAGTAGGTTCCGGAGAAAAGACGACTTTGAACCCCTGCGTAATACCTTCCCGTTTCAGGAGTTTGCGTACTGCTTTGGCTAAAGGGCAGCCGCTTGTTTTGGATATATCGGCGACGCGAAAACTGAGTGCATCCAGACGGTTGCCGGCTCCCATACACGAGATGAGCGGAATCCCTCTCCGGTGACATTCTTTGGCCAGACTTACTTTGCTTTTTACCGTATCGATTGCATCAACCACATAATCCGGTTTCTCGGCAAAGAAAACTTCAGCTCCTTCCTCTTGATAAAAGAACTGGAAGGTTTCTATTTTTGCGTTGGGGTTGATATCCAGTATCCTTTGTTTCATTACCTCAACCTTGGCTTTGCCAATCGTCGAGTGCAGGGCATGAAGCTGCCGGTTAATGTTTGTCAGGCAAATCTCATCAAAATCGACAAGTTTAAAGAAACCTATACCAGCTCTGGCCAGGGCTTCGGCCGTATAGGAGCCGACCCCGCCCAAACCGAAAATAGTCACTTTGCTGCTCTGAAGTTTTGACAGGCCTTCCTGACCAATCAACAATGCCGTACGGGAAAACTGATTTTGCATTATAAAACCTCGATTCCTACGACTCCGTAACCGGCATCCTCAATCGCGAATTGAATTGCTTCATCTTTGATGTCACTTAATGATTCCAGTATGGCCGTCTTGGACTCCAAATTAACATTGACCTCTGTTACACCTTCAAATTCACTTAAGGCCTCTTTTACATGACTGACACAGTGGCTGCAGCTCATACCTTCGATTGCAATTTTCTTTTTCATATTTTACACTCCTCATAGATTAATTGAGTTATCTTACCGGCCTGAACCGTTTTAGCCTCAGTGCATTCAGCAATACCGATACCGAACTGAAGCTCATGACAGCGGCGGCAATGGCCGGATTCAGCAGGGGGCCTCCAAAGATATACAGGATTCCCATCGCAATAGGGATACCAAGGATATTGTAACCAAATGCCCAAAATAGATTTTGCTTAATATTTCTGATTGTATTTTTGCTTAACTGGATCGCAGCCGGAACATCGAGCAGGTCGCTTCGCATCAGAATAATATCCGCGGATTCCATCGCAACGTCCGTGCCTGAACCGATAGCTATCCCGATATCTGCCTGGGCGAGGGCCGGAGCGTCGTTGATGCCGTCACCAACCATGGCGACCTTCCTGCCTTCCTGTTGGAGCTTCTTCACTTCGTTTGCCTTATCCTGAGGCAGGACTTCAGCCAGCGTTCTGTCGATCCCAACAAGTTTCGCGATGGCCTCGGCCGTTCTTCTGTTGTCACCGGTAATCATGGCAACTTCGATACCCATGTTATGGAGGACCTCAATCGCCCTGCTGCTGTTTTCCTTTATCGTATCGGCTACGGCGATAATCCCCGCAATGGTGTTGTCAATCGCAATATACATTGGGGTCTTGCCTTCTCCGGCCAATTGATGCGAGACTTCTTCGAAGTGGCTAAGGACTATTTCTCTTTCATCTGTCAATTTTTTGTTGCCAAGCAGCACATTCCGGCCTTCGATCTGAACTTCAATCCCCTGACCGGGAATTGCTCTAAATGTATCAGGTTTCTTAAAAGTCAGACCTTTGTCCTCAGCTTCCTTAACAATTGCTTCTCCAAGCGGGTGCTCCGATCCTTTTTCGGCTGAGGCGGCAAGCTGCAGAAGATCGTTTTGACTGATCCCATCAGCAGTAATAACGTCTGTGACTTTGGGTTTCCCTTCCGTGATCGTACCGGTCTTATCAAAAACGATGGTATTAATTTTATGTGTAGTTTCTAACGCCACCCCGCTCTTGATCAAAACCCCGTATTCGGCGCCTTTACCTGTTCCGACCATGATCGCGGTAGGTGTGGCCAGCCCCAGGGCACAGGGGCAAGCAATAACAAGTACAGAGATAAAGATGGTCAGCACGAAAACTGTAGACTGCCCTCCGATAAAATACCAGCCTAAAGCTGAAAGAAGAGCAATCCCCATCACCGCCGGCACAAAGTAACCGGAAACCACATCGGCCAGCTTGGCAATCGGCGCTTTGGAACCCTGTGCTTCCTCAACTAATTTGATGATCTGCGCAAGGACCGTGTCCTTCCCGACTTTGGTCGCTACATATTTGATGATCCCGTTTTTATTAATACTGGCCCCGATGATTGCATCACCTGGATTCTTTTCCACCGGTATGCTTTCACCGGTAAGCATTGATTCATCCACGGAAGTAGTCCCTTCAACGACATTACCGTCAACAGACATTTTTTCTCCCGGTTTCACAAAGATAATATCACCGGCCTCAACCTCTTCGATCGGGATCTCAATTTCTTTTCCATCCCGGATAATGATGGCCGTCTTTGGTGTAAGCCCCATCAACTTTTTAATCGCTTCCGAGGTTTTGCCCTTCGTCACGGATTCCAGGTATTTCCCCAACGTAATCAGCGTCAGAATTACCCCCGCCGCTTCAAAGTACAGATGATTGGCGTATTCCGCATTTCCTGTGATAATCCGGGAAACTGCAAACACCCCATAAAGGAATCCTGCCGAAGTGCCGATCGCAATCAGGGAGTCCATATTCGGGTTTCCCTTGAACAACGTTTTAAAGCCAACTGTAAAAAATTTATAGCCTGCGACGATCACAGGCAGGATAAGAATCAGCTGAACCAGCGCGAAATTCAAAGGATTCATCATCGGATCAATGATCTTCGGCAAATGAAAGCCAATCGCGCTGCCAAACATATGCCCCATCGTGACGATCAGCAGCGGAACAGTAAAGATTGCGGACAGGACAAACTTCTGCCAGAGAACCATTCTTTCTCTTTCTTTTCTCACCTTATCTTCATCAATCTTTGTGTCTTCTTCCAAAGCCCTGTATCCGGCTTTTTCAACCGCCTTTTTGAAATCTGAAACGCGTAGTGTGGAAGGATCATAACGGATGCTTAGTCTCTCTGTAGCCAGGTTGACACTGGCCTCTTCAACTCCGTGCAGTTTCCGTACTGCCCTTTCAACAGCCTTTGCACAGGCTGCGCAGGTCATGCCTTCTATTTTCAGCGATTTTTTCGCCATCGTGTTCCCTCCTTTCAGCTTGGCTTTCTTTCATTCGCTCCAAATAATTTTGTTAAACACAGTCTATTTATTTGTTACCTTAGCTAATATCGGATAATCTTGTCAATTTTTCCCCCTGCCATTGCCTTGTTTTTAATTGTATCAGATTTCAATTGACGGTTCAAAAACAAACCCACTTTCCCCTGCGATGATTCATGTTCGCAGGAGAAAGTGGGTTTCATTAATTAGCAGCACTCGAAGAGGATTTGCTATTCTACAACATTTCCAAAAAGGCATCGACTCTGAGTTTGATTTGCTGGCGGTCAGCATCACTGTAGTCTGTTTCAATCTGCAGAAGCGGGATATTATGATTTTTTTTCAGATGTTCCTTGATCGAGTAAGACTCAATATTGTACGTATGACAGGCTTGCAATGTGATATCCACAACCCCGTCCACGTTGTATTCCTGAACCAGTCTGCTCAGCAGTTTAAAGCGGCCGGTATTCGGGGAACTGCAGGAGCACGGGATCTTGCTGTATTTTTCAGCCAGGGCTTCAAACGGATCCATTTCCTCGGAAACAAGATCAACCAGACCTTTAATGCCGCTGCAGGATTCCTGCAGCACAATTGCTCCGCCTGCTTCTTCAATAACCTGCATGACTTTTTCCTGTCCGGTACCCGTCGGACAGCCTGTGATGAGTATCCGTTTGCTGGAAGGCTGGGAAGCACCTTCACCTTTTGCTGTCATTTCTTTAAGTTCAGCAATCAGTTCCTTGACCTTGGCGGTGTATTCATCGCGTTTGAACTGGAAGCTTCTTCCCCACAGCACTTTCAGCAGGTCTGTACCTGAAATCGGAGTCGGATGCAATTTATTGAGACTAACCAGTTCCATTAAAAGCTTTCTTTCCTCGTTGTAGGTCCTGATGACCTCAGCGAGCTTCTCGTTGCTGATCTTGACATCTAAATTCTTTTCAAAATAATCCTTGGCTCGGTAAATTTGTTTGACCCAATGGGCCTGTCTGTCTTCCAGATTGGAGCTGTTCGGAATATCCAGCACGATCATCGGCTTATGCTCCGCCAGCAGCTCGTACATCTTTTTCTTGCCGTCACAGGTCGTTTCGGCCAGGACAATGTCTGCAAAATGAAAAAAGGGACATTTACCGCTTACAGCAAAGCCATAACTGGATTTGACCAGCGGACAGAGATTACGCGGCAGTACTTTTTCCGCCTCGGCTATTGGTTCCTGTTTGGTCGCACAAAGCCCTACGGGCACTGCCCCTGCAGCCTCGATGAGTTCTATCGGGGAAAACACACAATAATACCCTACTACATTTCTGCCTTGTTCCTTGGCCTCCTTGGCCATGACCATCCCGCTAGGGATCAGCTGGTCGAAGTAAGCCATTGTTTGAGCTCTCATTTTTCTTGTTCCTCCTCTTTTATAATTCATACCCCAGGATTGCAGCTCCCAGAGCCCCTACAGCCTGAGGACACGGCGGCACAGCCAGCCTGCATCCTATTTCCTGACTAAGCAGGTCTTTAAGCACCTGGTTCTGAGCTACCCCGCCGCAAAAAGCAACGGTATCCTGAAAATGGATCTTCCCAGCCATCACGCTGATGCGTTTCGCGATGGACTTTAACAAACCGGCGACAATACTTTCGACAGTAATGCCCTGCGCCAGCAAGCCGATGATTTCTGATTCGGCAAATACTGCGCACATACTGTTGATGTCAGCCGGGTCGGCATCTTCGGCGAGGGCGGATAACTGCGAAACCTCCAGGCCCAGTGTTTGGGCGGTTACTTGCAGGAACCTTCCAGTTCCGGCCGCGCATTTGTCGTTCAGCACAAAGTCTTCAACTTTGCCCTTTTCGCCAAAACCGATCACCTTGCTGTCCTGACCGCCAATATCAATCAACCCGCAGGCTTCCGGCAGCAGATAATGTACACCGCGGGCATGGCAGGTAATTTCACTGAACGTTTTATCAAACATTCCCTGTTGAATACGGCCATAGCCTGTACCGACAAGCAAACTAATATCATCACGGGTCAGTCCCTGCGGCTTCAGCAGGCGCTCCAGAACCTCCTGCCCTGCCTGGGAAGGGCTCCAGCCAGTCGGAATAATTTTTGAATCAACCTGTTCTCCATTAAAAAGAACTGCTTTGGTTGATACGGATCCGATGTCGATACCCACTGTCCATTTCATCTCGGGCCTCCAGCATACCTTTTCAATAATTGATTAAGCATTAATTCCCTCTGCTTCAAGCTTTCAAATTACTTTATTATAGCAAGCGTCAGATCTTTCTTGAAATACTTTTTATCTTCAAATAGGATTGCTATCTATCGATAATAACGATAATATAAAATCATTAACGTTAACGGACTAACGGATAAAGCAAAGACTAACAGCCTATCCTATCTGAGGGAGTGAATATCATGTTGTTGCATCAATTGGAGATTTTTACACAAGTAGCGGAAAAAAACAGCTTTTCTAAGGCTGCCCAAAGTCTTTTTTTAAGCCAGTCGACGGTCAGTACGCATATAAGCAATCTGGAGCACTACTTTGGTCAAAAACTGTTTGACCGGCTTGGAAAGGAAATTGTCTTAACACCTTTTGGGGAGAAATTATATCCATGGGCGAGGGAAATACTCAATGTAAAAGACAGGGCACTATGGGAAATGAAAGGCTGGACTGCAAAAATTGACGGTCATCTGCATATTGCTGCCAGCAGCGTTCCGGCTAAATATGCAATTCCGACTTTATTGGCCAAATTCTTAGGGGAGTATAAAGGAATTCAATTTGTCCTTAACCAGAGCGGTTCGGAAATTGTTGCAGCCAAGCTGTTGAACGGGGATGCCGAAATTGGTGTGCTGGGTAAACAATACCACGAGGATCAGTTGACTTTTATTCCTTTTCTGCAAGAAAAGCTGGTCTTAATCACACCCAGCAGCATTCATTTAAACAATCATATTTCCATTACTGAACTGGTGGATTACCCTTTTGTTTTTCGTAAGTCAGATTCGGGCACCCAGGCAAATGTCGTTCAAATGCTGCATACATCAGGTATTACGCTTTCCGACTTGCAGGTTGTCGGCTACTGCGACAACCTCGAAGCTCTTAAAGAGAGTGTCAGGGAAGGGATTGGCATCTCAATCATTTCAGGCATAGCCGCTCTGGATTATGTCAAAAGCAGACAGATCAATGCCTATGAACTTGCCGAACTGCCCGAAAAAAGAATGTTCTATTTTGCCCACCATAAAAAAAGAACCCTGTCTCCCTGGGCAGAAACTTTTATTCACTTCTGCCTGGAATCAGCCGGTCTTGTTTCGAATCAATATGCATCTTTGCCTGACTAACTTGACATTTTAGACTGCATAAAAATTTATGACCCTAGAAACCATCTATCACTTCTAAAAAATATAAACGGGATGTAATCTAACCCATCCAAGCGTAACATGGATGTAAAGCACGTCTATTAGCGCCAGGAGGGCGCTAATAGACGAAGAGCGGTTAGATTACGTCCCGTATATATACATAATACTTTATGGCTCACTCAGATTTTATCGAGTGCCTGCTTCAGATCGGCAATAATGTCTTCGGCATCCTCAATACCGATGGACAGTCTGATCATATCCGGCGTCACGCCGGAAGCAAGCTGTTCTTGCTCAGATAGCTGGGCATGAGTCGTGCTGGCCGGATGAATGACAAGAGATTTAGCATCGGCGACATTCGCGAGCAAAGAGAACAGCTCCAGGTTATTGATAAACCTTTTGCCTTCTTTGATGCCGCCCTTAATCCCAAAAGTAAAAATCGAACCGCTTCCTTTCGGAAAGTATTTTTTGGCTAGCGCATGGTATTTGTTTTCTTCAAGTTCCGGGTAATTGACCCAGGAGACACGCGGATGACCCTGGAGGAAATCAACGACTTTCCTGGTGTTCTCCACATGCTGTCTGACCCGGAGAGACAGAGTCTCAAGTCCCTGAAGCAAAAGGAACGAATTAAACGGGCTGATCGTTGCTCCCGTGTCCCGGATCAGCTGCAGCCGGATTTTGGAAATATAGGCCAACGGTCCAAGTGCTTCAAAGTATTTTAGACCATGATAGCTCGGATCAGGTTCGGTCATCCCCGGAAATTCGCCGCTTGCCGACCAGTCAAATTTTCCGGAATCAATGATCAGTCCTCCGATTGTCGTGCCATGTCCGCCGATAAACTTCGTTGCGGAATGCACAACAATATCCGCGCCGAATTCAATCGGCTTGAGAAGGTAAGGTGATGCAAATGTGCTATCAATAATCAGCGGGATACCATTTTCATGCGCGATTTGGGCCACAGCCTCAATATCGATAATGTTGATGCCCGGATTACCAAGGGCTTCTATATAGATAGCTTTTGTTTTTTTCGTGATGGCAGCCCGGAAGTTTTCCGGCTCATCGGGATTCACAAACGTGGTTTTTAAACCAAGTCTGGCCAACGTCGTCGAAAACAAATTATACGTTCCGCCATACAACGTATTCGCAGATACAATCTCATCGCCAGCACCGGCAATATTTAAGATGGCATACGTGACAGCGGCCGATCCGGATGCTGTTGCAATCGCGGCAGCTCCGCCCTCCAACGCTGCAATCCTCTTTTCCAGGACATCCGTCGTCGGATTCATCATCCGGGTATAGATATTGCCGGATTCCTCCAGGCTGAATAATTTAGCCGCATGATCCGTATCCTTAAATTCATACGAAGTCGTCTGATAAATTGGTACTGCTCTGGAACCTGTTGTCGGATCAGGCACCTGACCGGCATGTACTTGCAAAGTATCAAATTTCCAGTTATTTTTGCTCATATTGTTTCCCCTCTTAAATATTTTTAAATGTTCATATGTTCATATGTTTCTGGGTTCGCAATTATATTTATTTATCCTGAAACATTTCAGTACTTATATACCTTTCACCGGTATCCGGAAGAATGACCACAATCATTTTTCCTTCATTTTCTGGACGTTTGGCAACTTCCAGGGCGGCAAAAGCGGCTGCACCGGCGGAAATCCCGACCAGCATTCCCTCTTTTTTCACCAGTTCTCTTCCCGTCTGATACGCTTCCTGATCCGTCACCTGGAATATTTCATCAATGAGGTCAATGTTTAAAACTCCGGGAACAAACCCTGCTCCGATTCCCTGAAGGTTGTGGGAACCCGGCCTGCCCCCTGAGAGGACCGGAGAGCCTTGAGGTTCCACTGCGATCACCTTTAGTTCAGGTTTACGCACCTTCAGAACTTCTCCTATACCTGTAAGCGTGCCTCCTGTTCCAACTCCGGCAACCAGAATGTCTATTTCGCCATCTGTATCGGCCCAGATTTCCTCAGCCGTCGTCTCCCGATGGATTTGAGGGTTGGCCTGATTTTCAAACTGCTGGGGAATAAAGGATCCTGGGATTTCCCGGGCCAACTCCGCTGCTTTTTTAATTGAACCTGTCATCCCTTCCGAACCTGGCGTCAGGATGACTTCAGCACCGTAAGCCTGAAGCAGCTTCCGCCTCTCTACACTCATTGTTTCCGGCATGGTCAGGATCAGCCGGTACCCTTTGGCCGCTGCAACAAAAGCCAGGCCAATGCCGGTATTACCGCTGGTCGGTTCAATGATCACCGAATCCTTTGTCATGAGGCCTTTTTTCTCGGCATCCAGAATCATATTCAAAGCGATCCTGTCCTTGATGCTACCACCAGGATTGAACGATTCAATCTTCGCAATTACCTCCGCATTGATTCCGGCAGAGATATGATGAAGTCTTACCAGCGGTGTACCGCCAATAAGCTCCGTCAAACCGTCATATATTTTTCCCATTTTATGCACCATCCTTACCCAGCTGACAATATTTCATATGTCTGCGAACACTTTCGGTATGCTTCTCTACCACCCTCGAGATGATCCGCCGCCCCCGGAAGAACCGCCTCCGAACCCGCCACCACCAAAACCACCGCCGGAAGATCCGCCTCCAAATCCGCCTCCGAATCCCCCCCCGAAAGGACCACGGAAATTGCCGCTCCGCTTGCCTTTGTTACGGCTGTTAAAGTAAATAATGATAACGAGCACAACAATGATGATGATCCAGTCATAATCAAATCCTGATGATTCTTCAGCTGCTAATTCCTCCGATGCCCCCAGATCATCAATACCATATTCCTGGCAGACCTCAGCGACCAGGAGATTAAATACCAGATAGACGCCGCCGTCGTAATCCCCATCCTGGAAATACGGTGTAGACTGGTCCAGAAAACGACCGGCCTTGGCATCATTAATCCTACCTTCCAGACCATAGCCCACTTCTATTCTGCGCTCCCGGTCATCTTTGCTGATCAGGAACAATACACCGTTGTTTTTTTCCTGATCTCCAATGCCCCAGACCCGAAACAGTTTATTGGCATACTCCTCAACCGTGCTGCCTTCCAGGGAATCAACCGTCACAACGGCGATCTGGGCCGAGGTTTTTTCATCCAGAGCAGCGGCAATTCTAAGAATTTCCTGTTTTGTTGTATCTGACAGCATACCGGCATAATCCTGTACATAGATATCCGTTGCCGGCTTGACCGGCAGCGTCACTGCCAGCAGAGAAGGGCAAACCCCTGCCGTCAGCAAAAATACAGCCAGGAATACGAAAAGCAGTTTCTTTGCCATTCCTGTCCTCCTACTCGCCAAATTTTACTACCGGAGCCTTTTCTGCTCCTTCCTCGGCTTCGTAGTAAGTGTAGCTTTCAAAATTAAACATCCCTGCAATAATATTTCTCGGGAAACGCTTAATAGAAGTATTAAACGTTTGAACAGCCTCATTATAATCCTGACGGGCAATTGCCAAGCGGTTCTCAGTCCCGGCCAGTTCATCCTGCAGGGCAATGAAGTTCTGGTTTGCTTTCAGATCCGGATAATTCTCAACGATCACCAGTAATCTGGACAAAGCACTGCTCAGCTCATCGTCCGCTGCTACTTTTTCATTGATTGTCTGGGCTCCGGCCAGTTTCGAACGCGCATCCGCGATAGCGGTAAATACTTCATTTTCATGCGCAGCATATCCCTTGACTGTTGCAACAAGATTTGGAATCAGGTCCATTCTGCGCTGCAGCTGGTTCTCGACCTGGCTCCACTTACTTTTTACATTTTCATCAGCAGTCACCAGACTGTTATAGCTGCCGATCAAAGAACCTCCAATTATCATAATCAGAATCAGGATAATTCCCAATACAATAGCTGTCTTTTTCATTTTTCTCCCCCATTCAGTAATTTTCTTTTTGATCTTAGGAACATCTTAACATAATTTTAGAAACATCTTAAATCCTTTTTTGTCCTTTTTACCTTTTGGATAAAGAAACAAGACGACCGGTATCATAGACAAGATAATTTTTAAGCATAATGAACATATATTGGATCTGGATATATCTACCAATATAAAAAGAGGTGAACAGCGAGGCCACTGAAAAAGTGGTACCTGAACCTCAAAAGCAAAAGAGCTGGAATTACGAAGAAAGAAGTAATTCCAGCTCTTTTTTGATACAATTAAATAGAGAAAAAACTTCAGCGCAGGTAATCATAT